>CAYXPA010000008.1:5791-64129 GCA_964466945.1 uncultured Verrucomicrobiota bacterium
CGTTCATCCCGTTCATCCCGTTCATCCCGTTCATCCCGTTCATCCCGTTCATCCCGTTCATCCCTGGACGGGAGAATCAGACACATGACCTGCAGCAAACCCCAAGACCTGGTCGGACAGAGCGAGCCGGAGCAAAGCCGGCGAGTGGCTGGTCGTGAGACACAGTCTGCTGCTCAAGTGGGGGCGGCGAAATGGCGGGGGCCACGGGTTATTTGCGCTCTGGCCAGCGCCGGGCTTCTGCTGATGGCAGCGGGCGGATGGGGGTGGGGGCCGGGTTCGGTCTGGTCGCTGACCGCTCAAGCGGTCCCGGGCGGCGGCGGATTGAGCCCGGAGCACGCCGCTTTTTTGGATTTTCTGACCAACCGTCCCCCGGTGCGGGAGGTGGTCTTCGAGCTGTCGGGCAATCGTTACGTGGGGTACCTCCCGGACGGCAGCATGTTGGACCAGAGTGAGCTTTGGCCTTTCGTGCCAGTGCGGGGCAGCCTGCAGACGGAAACTTTTTTCCTCGATTATCCGAAAAGCCGCCTCCCGGAACTCTCGCCTTATGTTTATGGAGAATCAGCGGATTATTACTGGGCAGTCACCACCAATGCGGTGGTTCTGGCCCCCAAGGAAGGCCCGGGGGCGCATCCCGAAAATGGTATGGAATTTTTAGCTAAAAACGCCCGTCGCGACTTGGAGGGTTTGCTGATGTTGGGCCTAGAAGAGGTGGAGCCGGGCACGCTGAGCTGGCTGACGCCGACCAGTTTTGAGGCACGCTCGGTGGATCGGTGGGTCCGGAAGCCGGTGCCGGTGCAGGGGCAACTGTACCTGGACGCGGCGGGGAGACCTCTTCGGTTGGAGTACCAAGCGGCGGATCCGAAGACTTTGCATCGAGAGGTGCGCTACACGTACGGCGAGGGGGGGCGGTTGCCGCGGGAGTTGGTGATCAGCGGGCGCGGGTTGCCAAGGTTCAAGGACAAGCAACTGCGGCACTTGACCAACCGGATCGTGCGGTTGGAGACCGGGATGGTGGAGCGCGTGAAGGGGCGGGGATTTGTACCCTCGATGTTTATTCCCGAGGGAGATCCGCATCAGCGCGTCCTGTTGGTAGATTCCAATGGCCTGCAGTATCGGGCGACTGAGTTGGGGTTAATTTTGGATGAAGGGGCGGAACCCCCGGCGTGGGCCCTGGCCGGGAGAAAACCCGGGAAAGTTCAGTATTTCTGGTGGGCCACGCTGGTGGTGGCCGCCGGCGGCTTCGTCGGATGGTGGGGCTGGCGAAGACGCCAAGCCCCGACCAACCCTCAGAAAGACTGAATACCGCGGGGCAAGGGTGAGGGCGGGCCCGGCGCGGGGTGTGCCAAAGCTTCTGCCAGAGCAGATGCGCTTGGTTACCGTCGGTGGATTCTGCCGCCCCAAGCTCCGTGTCCGTGCTTGGGGGGACTGGGTTACTGGCTCCGCGGGTTGGAGGCGATCGAGCGGGATTTGTTGCGGTTTGTGCTGCTTTGGTTGGCATTTACAGCTTGGGGGGTGTTGATGCATCACCGGCTGACGCATGTCCCCTAAGTTGCCAATTCCCGCTTGGGTGGGAGCCCTGGTGCCGCTGGCGCAGGCGGTATGGTGGTGGGCCGGCTTGCTGCACCGCGATTACCTGGAAATCGGTCCGGATGAAGGCATGGAAATGGCCAAAGCTCTTTTGCTTGCCCGGGCGCCAGAGGAGGCAAGTCGGGCCTGGACTGACCAACCTTGGTTGTATGCGCGGGTATTGGCCTGGCTGTGGCGATGGAGTGGGGGTGACTGGTTGGCAGGGCGGCTTTTAAGCGGGTGTCTGGCCGGTCTGTGGATGCTGGCCCTAACGCGGCTGCTGCCGCGAGGCAGCACGGGAGTGCACGGTTTTTGGGCGGGCCTGTTTCTACTGAGCTGGCCGTGGTTTTTGCCCTTGGGCTGTTCAATGATGGTGGAACTTCCTTGGATGAGTCTGGCAACTTTGTCCTTGGTGCTGCTGGGGCTCGGGCGACGCTTGAATCCAGGATTTTGCACGGTGGCAGCGGGGCTTGCCGGGTTGGCTGTTAGTCTCAAGTTGGTTGCCCTGATGTTTTTCCCTGCGTGGATGGTGGCGCTGGCCTTTCGGGAACGCTTGCTGGGCGAGCCCCGGCCTCCGGTTGCCTCCGTGCGGTTCCGGTTCGGGTTGTGGATGGCGGTTTTTGCCGTCGTAGCCGGCAGCTTGTTACCGTGGGGTATCCAAGGGCCCGACCAAGGGTTAATTCGCTCGCACTGGCGCAGCGCACAGTGGCTCTGGCAGGAGGCGGCCGGACGCTTCACCTTTTCCCCTCGGTTTCTATTGTCGGCGGGGGCCTCCCTTCTCGCCGCCGGGGTCGGGGCGTGGTCGCTGTTGCGGGACGGACGTGGGCGCGAGGGGTGGGTGGCAGCGCTGCTGGTAGCGGTTCCCGCGTTGGTGCATTGGGTGCACCAGCCTTTCTGGAAGTTTTACCTGTTGCATTTCGCTCCCGGGGTTGCAGTGCTGGCCGGCTGGGGAATGGGTGATGTGTGTTTGCGGGTCTGGCGCGGGCTCAGCACGCCGGCTTCCGGCACCCAGCCGAGCTGTTTTCTGCGTTCGCTTATGATGGCAGCGGCGCTTTTGGCCGGCTGGTTGAACTGGGATTTTGCGCGAGCCGTGGAAGATGTCCATCGGGTCGAGGGGAATCCACGCCGCTCGGAAAGCCCTTTGATGGAGGCTTTGCAGGAGGTTTCCCCCAAAGCTCGGTACGGCTACACGCGGAGGCCAGAGTTTCTGGCGCAGGCCAATTGCTTGGCGCTGCCTGAACTCACCATCCTGCCCCGCAAGCGTTTCTGGTCCGGGGACATTACGGAAAGCCGGATTCGCGAGATCATCCGCGAACGGCAGCCCGATATCCTGCTGTTGCATGAGGACGGGGAAGTCGCCGAGCCCGCCTGGCAGGAAATCCTCAGGGCCTTTTACGTCCACATACTTTCCGACCGGGGGCTGAGATTGTATATGCACCATCGGCTCAGGGTAAGTCCAAGCCACAGCCCACTGGATCGTCTGCGCGAGCTGGGGCAGTGAATGGGACAGTGAGGTTGCCGCCGGAGTACGCCAGTCCCCCGGCGGTTCCGCCGTCTTGTGCTGGCGTCCCCCAGCTGGCTTGACCAGCGACGCCAGCGGGTCAAGCTGGGCGCGGCATGGACGTGCTGACGCTTTCGCGCCTCCAGTTCGCGGCGACGGTGTCGTTTCACTACCTCTACCCGCCACTGAGCATCGGGCTGGGGGTGATCCTGGTGCTGATCGAGACGCAGTGGCTGCGCACCGGCAACCCGCTCTACCACCAGATGGCCCGGTTCTGGACGCGCGTCTTTGCGCTGACTTTCGCGCTGGGCGTGGCCACGGGCATCGTGATGGAGTTCGAGTTCGGCACGAACTGGGCGGCCTACTCACGGTTCGTGGGGGACGTCTTCGGCAGCGCGCTGGCAGCGGAGGGCATCTTCGCGTTTTTCCTCGAGTCCGGGTTTCTGGCGGTGCTGCTCTTCGGCTGGGACAAGGTCAGCCGCGGGGTGCATTTCCTGGCCACGTGCATGGTGTGCCTGGGGGCGCATTTCAGCGCGATCTGGATTGTGGTGGCCAACTCGTGGATGCAGACGCCGGCGGGTTACCACATCGTGCAAACCCCGAGCGGCCCGCGCGCCGAGATCACGGATTTCTGGGCGATGGTGTTCAATCCCTCGTCGGTGGAGCGGCTGTTTCACGTGCTCTGTGGCTGCTGGCAGGCGGGGGCGTTTCTGGTGGTGAGCGTGGCCGCGTGGTATTTGCTCAAGGGTCGGCACGAGGATTTTGCCAGGGCCTCGATGCGCGTGGGGCTGGCGGTGGGGCTGATGGCGTCGGTGCTGTCGCTGGTCAGCGGGCACGAGAGCGCACAGGGCGTGGCGCGGAATCAGCCGGCCAAGCTGGCGGCCTTCGAGGGCTTGTACGCGACGACGCCACGCGCGCCGCTGGTGCTGTTCGGCTGGGTGGACGAACCGAACGAGCGCGTGATCGGCCCGGCCATTCCGGGGTTGTTGAGTTACCTGACGCATGGCGACGTGGACGCGCCGGTGCGGGGGTTGCGCGAGTTTCCGCCGGAGGACCGGCCGCCGGTGCAGCGGGTGTTCCAGCTCTATCACCTGATGGTGGGGATCGGGCTGGCGATGATCGCGTTGGCGGCCGGCGGGACGTTTTTCTGCTGGCGCGGGGTGTTGTTTCGGCGGCGGTGGATGTTGTGGGCGCTGGTGTTTTCGGTGCTCGGGCCGCAGATTGCCAACCAGGCCGGCTGGTTCGCGGCCGAGATGGGGCGTCAACCGTGGATCGTGCACGGGCTGATGCGCACCGCAGAGGGGTTGTCGAGCGTGGTGACGGCGCAGGCGGTGCTGGGGTCGCTGGTGCTGTTCACGTTCATTTACCTGCTGCTCTTTGCGGTGTTCGTGTATTTGCTCAACGACAAGATTCAACACGGTCCGGACGCGGCGGACCTGGTGCCGAGCGGCAAGCTGGCGCTGCCGCTCCGGGAAAGAAGCCAGCCCGCATGAACAGGAGCAAAGAAACCCCCGCGGCGGATGCAAGCTCGCGCCGGCGCTGCGCGGATGGGCAATCGGCGGTGTCGCGGATTGGCAAGCCGCAAGCCCACGGACGCTTGCCGAGGGAGTTTCGGCTGCGCCGCGGGCTTCCAGTTTGCGCTGTGCAAATGCAGCTCGACGCGGGCGCGCTGTTGCGCGGCGGTGGTTTTGATGTTTGCCTGGTATGAACTTCGGCTCGCTTGATCTGCCCAGTGTCTGGTTTGTCCTCGTGGGCGTGTTGTTCACCGGCTACGCGCTGCTGGACGGGTTCGATCTGGGCGTGGGCGCGCTGCACCTGTTCACGCGGAAGGACGAGCACCGGCGCATCCTGCTCAATGCCATCGGGCCGGTGTGGGACGGTAACGAGGTGTGGCTGGTAACCGGCGGCGGGGCGTTGTTCGCGGCCTTCCCGAACGTCTATGCGACGGTGTTTTCGGGGTTTTACCTCGCGTTCATCCTGCTGCTGGTGGCGCTGATATTCCGCGCCGTGGCCATCGAGTTCCGCAGCAAACAGCCGATGCGCTGGTGGCGACAGATGTGGGACGTGGGCTTCGCGCTCGGGAGCGTGTTGTCGAGCTTTTTGATCGGCGTGGCGATGGGGAACATCGCCTGGGGCGTGCCGATTGACGCGCGGGGCGAGTTTGCGGGGACGTTTCCGGGATTGCTGCACCCGTATGCCTTGTTGCTGGGCGTGACCACGGTGGCGCTCTTCGCCATGCACGGCGCGCTCTACGTGGTGATGAAGACCGAGGGGGAGCTGCACGACCTGGTGCGCGGCTGGGTGAACCACACGATCATCGGCTTCATCATCTGCTACGCGGTGACGACGATGGCGACGTTGATCTACGTGCCCCACATGGCGGAGCGGGTGCGGGAGCATCCGTGGCTGTTCAGCGTGGCGGTGCTGAACATGCTGGCCATTGCGAACATCCCGCGCGAAATCAGCCAGGGCCGCGACTTCCGCGCGTTTTTGTCCTCGTGCGCGGCGATGCTCGCGCTGATGACGCTCTTCGGGCTGGAGATGTACCCGAACCTGGTCCGAAGCAACCCGAACCCGGAGCACAGCCTGACGATTTACAACGCCGCTTCGTCGCCCAAAACCCTCGGCGTCATGTTGACCATCGCCCTGATCGGCATCCCGGTGGTGCTGGCCTACACGGTGAGCATCTACTGGATTTTCCGCGGCAAGGTGCGGTTGGACCGAATGAGTTACTGAGGCGTTGCCGCGCCAGTCAGGAACATCGCAGGCGCCAAGGACCGGTCGGGGTGGGCACGAACAGGAAAGAATGGCGGGAGCGGCGGGGCTCGAACCCGTAACCTCTGCCGTGACAGGGCAGCGCTCTAACCAATTGAGCTACGCCCCCGCGGAGCAGGTGCAACCTAGGCAACGCCGCCCCCAGCGTCAATCCGGAATTCGCTTCCCCCGTGGCTCAGGGCGCATGTCAGTTTATTGCAGGCGAGTATTCTGAGCGTAGCGCAGGTTTCCCAACCTGCTGTATCGCCGACTTCCAGTCGGCAGACCGAGACCAGTCGTGGCGGGCGGGTAGCGCGCGGCTGTTGCGGATTGGAAATCCGCGGTACAGCAGACTTGGAAGTCTGCGCTACAGCAGCGTACCCGGTGGCGCGCTGCCAAAACCGGGGGGGTCGGCCCGTGCCGACGCCGGGCAAGTCCCGCGCTTGACGCGCCCGGACAAGTTTGCGAGCTTGACCGCCGGATTTGGTGTGGGGTCGTAGCTCAGTTGGTAGAGCACCACAATGGCATTGTGGGGGTCAGGGGTTCGAGTCCCCTCGGCTCCACCAAATTTCCCTCCGTTAGCCGGCTGTAACCGGGAACGTCCAGCTCCCTCGTCAGACCTCAGCGGCTTCGTCACACCCCGACCCTTCGTCCGGGAGAAAGCTTACACCGTTGCCCGTCCAAAATCGGCCCCCGGAGCGGGTGCTGGGAAAAAACGCTGTTGCTTCGTGACCGGCTTTGCCTTTGGGTTTCGGGCGCATGAAGTTGCGCTTTTGGCGTTACGAGCTGACCCTGGCCCACCGCTGGACCATCGCCCGCGGGTTGGGCCCGGGCGGGCAAGGCGGCTGTGACGTGTACCCGGTGGCCTTCATCGAGTTGACCGACAAAGACGGGGTCACCGGACTGGGCGAGGCGGCTCCGTCCTTGCGTTATGACGAAACGGTGGATTCGGTCATCGCCTTCTTCGAACGCCTGAATCCGTACCATCTGTCCTTTACCGACCTGGAGGGCAGTCTGCGTTACCTGGAGAACGTCAGCCCCCGCAATTACTGCGCGCGGGGCGCGGTGAACATGGCGTTGCTGGACGGCGCCGCCAAGCTGGCCGGCCAACCTTTGAACCGGTTCCTGGGCCTGGGCTTTACCGAAGGCCGGCACCGGACCTCGTTCAGCATTGGCATCGCCGAGCCCGAGGAGGTGCGCCGGAAAGTCGCCGAAGCACGGGCCTTTCCGGTGCTGAAAATTAAGCTGGGCGGGCCCCAAGATCGGGCCATGTGGCGCGCCCTGCGGGAGGTGGCGCCGGACAAAACCGTGCGCGTGGACGCCAACGAAGCTTGGAAAACCCGCGAGCAGGCTCTGGAGAAGCTGGAATGGCTGGCGGCTGATGGCCGCGTCGAGTTCGTCGAACAACCTATGCCGGCGGCCACCCCGCCGGCCGACCTGGCGTGGCTCAAGGCGCGTTCGCCCCTCCCGCTCATGGCGGACGAGTCTTACGTGTACGCGGGGGACCTGGACAAGGTTCTGGACGGTTTTCACGCCGTGAATGTCAAACTGGTCAAAGCCGGTGGGGTCACGGCCGGTCTGGCCGCCTTGCGGGCCGCGCGGGAGGTCGGCCTGAAAACCATGCTGGGCTGCATGATCGAGTCCAGCGTCTTAACCAGCGCCGCCGCCCACTTGGCGGAACTGACCGATTACCTGGACCTGGACGGGAATTTGCTGATTACCAACGACCCGTACCGCGGGGTGAGCTGCCGCGACGGCGTGTTGTCCTTTGCGGATGCCCCCGGCCAGGCCGGTTTGCAGGTGGCCGCGCGTTGACCCCCGAGTGCCGTCGGGGGGAGGGAGGCGCAAGGCGACCGCGGGAACTGGTATCGTTATTGCTAAGTACTTGGAGGCGTAGTATTCGTTTTCAAAAATGCAGCCGTGGTCGTGCGGGACGGACCCCAACGACCCCGGTTTGTGTTGGGATTGTGACAATTGTATGACAGAATCGGGTTGTTTGAGCGTCGCGCCGTAAGCCGTTTTTCCCATGGGACCGGACCGCCTCCAGATGCAGCGCTTGGAGTACAAGTACCTGATCAGCGAGCGTCAGGCCTTGCTGGTCCGGGAGTTTGTGCGCAGTCATCTCGAGCTGGACGAGTACGGCATCAACCAGCCCGACTGTTCCTACACCGTCCACAGCCTCTACCTGGACTCGGACGACCTCAAGACCTACTGGGACACCATCAACGGCAACAAAAACCGCTTCAAACTCCGGCTCCGGTACTACAGTGCCGCGCCGGATGCGCCGGTGTTTTTTGAGATCAAACGACGGGTCAACGACGCCATCCTCAAGCAGCGCGGCGGGGTGCATCGCCACGCCGTGCCCTTGCTCCTGGCCGGCCAGTTGCCCGGGCCGGAACACCTCCTCACCAACCAACCCAAGCAACTGGTCGCCCTCCAGCGCTTTTGCCAGCTCATGCTCGACCTGCGAGCCTCGCCCAAGGCCCACGTGTGCTACCGCCGCGAGGCCTGGATCAGCACCCACGACAACTCCGCACGCGTGACGATGGACCGCGAGGTTCTGGTGGCGCCGGAGTTCACGGCACGGCTCGGTTTGGAGCTGGACGGGCCCGTGCGGCCGTTTGGCCACCAAGTGATTTTGGAACTCAAATTCACCGGCCGGTTCCCGCGCTGGTTCCAAGACTTGGTGGAAACCTTTGGCCTGTTCCGGGCCTCCGCCGCCAAATACGTGGATGGCGTGACCGAACTGGGCATTGAAAAATTCCAGCGCGGGGTGCATACCCTCGCCTTTGGCGGGCCCAATGGCGCGCCCGCCCGGGCCGTGGCGCGGCGACGGGCGGCACACTTGGAACTGGCCGACTGACGCGACGATGGACTGGTTCTTCCGTGGCGACTATGCCGTGGTGCCCATCAGCGTGCCCCTGCTGGTGCTGGGGCTGACGCTGGCGTTTCTCGGCGGCCAAACCCTGGCCTGGGTGTACATGCTCACCCACAGCGGCCTTTCCTACTCGCGGAACTTCGTGGCCTCGCTGGTGGTCATTCCCGTGCTCACCGCTGGCGTCATGCAAGTGCTGGCCAACAACCTCATCACCGCCTTCGGCATGATGGCGGTCTTTGCCATCGTGCGTTTCCGCAACATCCTCCGGGACACGCTGGACACCAGCTACATCCTGGCCTGTCTGGTCATCGGCATGGCCTGCGGCACCCAGCGTTACCCCGTGGCTGTGGTGGTCACCGGGCTCGTGGCCGCCACGATGTGCTACCTCTGGGCCACGGCCTTTGGCAGCCGCCACCGGTACGACGTCATCCTCAACCTGCACTGGGCGCGCCCGCTGGCGGAGCTGGACGAATTGCGCGCCCTGTTCCACCGCCACAGCCGCCGCACCCACTGCGCCAGCCAGCGCCTCAACGAGGCTTACGGCGGCACCGACCTTTCCTACCGCCTCCTGTTGCGCGACCCCAACCGGATCGAGGACTTGATCAAGGAATTGCGCGCCCTCCCCGGCATCTCCCGCGTCACCAGCTTGCAGGCGGAAGACGAATCCGAGGTTTAGTCCGGGTCCATGAAACGCCTCCCGCCCATCCCCACCCCCCCGGCCTTGCGTTGGCGCGAATTCCGCATCCGCGCCCTGCCGGTGGTGGTCTTTGCCGCCGCCCTGGCCGGGGTGATCTGGATTTGGAATACCCAACTCGCCGCCCCCACCCTGGTGGGCGAAGTCGAGGTTCGCCGCGCCCACGTCGCCAGCATCCGCCCCGGCACCCTCGCCAAGCTGAACGTGGACCGCTTCAGCCCGGTCCGCGCTGGCGACCCCGTGGCCGAGGTTCTGGTCAGCGACCCCCGGTACCTCGAAAGCACCCTTGCCGTGATCAAGGCCGAAGCCGAAATCCTCCGCCTCCAGCTCGACCCCCTGGTCACCACCGAACGCGCCCGCGTGGACTTCCAGCGCCTGCGCCTGGAGCTGCTCGACCAAAAGGTCCTCCTGGCCACCGCGCAGATGCGCCTCCGCTATGCCGAGGCCGAGTACGACCGCATCGCCGCGCTGCGCCGCGAACCCTCCGGGATCGCTTCCCAAACCGATCTCGAAATTGCCCTGCGCGACCGCGACAGCCTCCGGGCCGAGGTCCAATCCCGCGAACGGCTCATCCGCGAACTGGAGACCGACCTGGCGCGCCTGCGGGTCCACCAGCCGCCGGCTGATCCCCAGACCCTGCCCGAAGGCTGGCGCCTGGCGCTCGAGCTTCAGGAACAACGCCTCAAACAAGCCCTCGCCGAGTTCGGCCCGGTCACCCTCACCGCGCCCATTGATGGCACGGTCAGCACCGTCTATCGCTACTCCGGCGACAACGTCGCCGCCGGCGAACCCATCGTGACCATCACCGCCACGCGCAGCGAACGCATCGTGGCCTACCTGATTCCCCCCTGGCGGGAAGAGCCGCAAGTCGGCGCGCCAGTGGAAGTCCGCACGCGTTCCGGCCCGCGGGCGCTGGGCCAGGCCCGCATCCTCGATGTGGGACGTTACCTCGAACCGATCACCCCCACCCTGGCCTACCAACTGGGCCTGCGCGCCAGCAGTCTGGCCCAGGCTGCCCAACCGGGCGCTCCGTTCAACGCCAACAACCTGCCCGTCCCGGGTCTGCCCCTGGCCATCAGCCTGCCCCCCGGCCTGAACCTGCGGCCCGGCGAATCGGTGGAACTGCGGCTGCTCCCGCCCGGTCAAGGCGCCGCCGCGGCGGCCTCCACGCCCAACTGATCAAGGCGCCGGCGCCGGCGCTTCCGGCCCCCGTCCCTCGCCCAGCCGTTGGCGCGCAAATGCCAGCGCCGCCTCGCGGTCGGTCAATTCCCCCTCCAACTGCCGCTCGCGAATCTCGGCCAGCAACGCGCCCAGCGCCGGCCCGGGGGCCAGGCCCAGCGCCAGCAGGTCATCGCCCCGCACCAACGGCGGGCGTATCTCGGGCTGTTGGCGCAGCGCCGCCGCCTCGCGCACCATGATCTCGTAGTGGTCCAGGCGCCCGTGCGCGCCCAGGCAATCCAGCCGGTGCAACTCCAGTTCCAGCGCAAAGGTCGGCCGCAACACCATCCGCCGCCGCGTGGCCCGGCGCATGTGGGGCACGTCCTTGAACTGCATGTGATGCCGCACCAGCGCGGCCACCGTCTCGATCTCTGCGTTGGGAAAGCGCAGCCGGCGCAAAATCTCCCGCGCCATCGCCTCGCCCACTTTTTCATGCCCGGGGAACTGGAGCGCGCCGGTCTGCGGGTCGCGCCGGGCGGTCACCGGCTTGGCCACGTCGTGCAACAACACCCCCCAGACCAGCGCCGTGCTCGCGTCGGCGGGCAGCAATGCCAGCATCCGACGCACGTGCTCGTACACCGTGCCCTCGGGATGCCAGGCGGGCGGTTGCGCACAGGTCTCGAACGCCGCCACCTCCGGCAACACCTCCCGCAACAGCCCGCTGGCCCGCAGCAGCTCCAGCCCGCGCGCCGCGTGCGGCGGCCGAAAAATCTTCAGCAACTCGTCGCGGATGCGTTCCGCGCTCACCCGCCGGATGGCCGCGGCCCCGGCCTGCACCGCCGCCCACGTGGCCGGTTCGACCTCGAAATCGAGCTGCGCCGCAAACCGCACCACCCGCAGCAACCGCAGGTGATCCTCGGCCAGCCGCGCGGCCGGGTCGCCGATCAACCGGATACGCCGCGCCTCCAGGTCCGCCCGGCCGCCCACCCAGTCGTGCAACGTGTCGGTGAGCGGGTCGTAAAAAAGCCCGTTCACCGTCAGGTCGCGTCGCCGGGCGTCCTCGCGCGCGTCAGTGAACCACACCGCTTCCGGACGCCGGCCGTCCCGGTACTCGCCCTCGGCGCGGAACGTGGCCACTTGGAACTCGCCGCCGCGGGTGACCACCAGCATCACGCCGAACTGCCGGCCCACCGGCACGGTGCGGCGAAACAGCGCCCGCACTTCCTCGGGCCGGGCCGAGGTGGCGATGTCGTAATCGCCCGGCTCGCGGCCCAGCAGCATGTCGCGCACGCACCCGCCCACCCAGAAGGCCTCGTGCCCGTGCGCGCGCAGGCGGGCCACGATGCCGCGGGCCAACGCCCGGCGGCGGCGATGGGGCGCCGTGCTCATGTTTCCGAAGGCGCGGGATGCCCGCGCCGGAACCGCAGGTACACCAGCCCCCCCACCAGGCTCCAGGCCAGGCTGCCCGCATAGGCCAGCAGGGAAAGCGACAGCGCCGCGGCGGGCGGCACGTGCACTGCCGGCACGGTCAACGCCAGCACGTACAGGTTCTCGCGCAAACCCAGGCCGCTGGGCGTGATGGGGAGCGCCGCCAGGCAAATGATGATGGGCACCAGCACCAACAGAAACCGGAACGGAATCTCCAACCCCAGCCCGCGCGCCAGCACCCAGATTTGCAGCACGCAGGCCAGGTTCAACGCCATCGAAATCGCCAGCGCCCGCGCCAGCACGCCGCGCTGCCGGCCCAGCCGGCGCATGGCCTCGAGCGCGCGCTCGAGCGTTTCGCCCTTGGGCAGGCCCCGCAGCCAGTCCCGCGCCCCGGGCCAGAGCCGGGACAGCCCGCCCTGGAACGACAGCCCGCCCAGCGCGAGCAGCCCGCCCAACAGGCCCAGCGCCACCAGGGCCAGAACGCCCAGCCGGGGTTGGCGCGTGAGCAGGTCCAGGTTTGGCACCATCATGGCCGCGGCAAATAACAGCATCGCCAGCAACCCGACCAGCCGGTCCACGATCACCGACACCACCGCCTCCGCCTTCAGGTGGTGGGTTTCGGCCGCGGTGTAGTAGGCCTTGACGAGGTCGCCGCCGGTCGAGCCGAGCAAAAAGGCGTTGAACCCGTGCGCCACCAGGCTCAGCTCGAGCACGCGGCCCGCCGGCAGGTCCATGCCCTGGGCGCGCAGCACGCCCTGCCAGCGCACCGCGCCCAGCAGAATCGTGGCGCCCATGAATAGCAGCGAAAGCACGCCCTCCTGCGGCCGGATCATCCCCAACACCCCGGCCAGCGCCCGCGGGCCCACGGTCCACGCCAGGCGCGCCTGCTCGCGCCAGTCCAAAGCCGCCCAGGCCCCGCCCCGGCTTTCGTGGAGTTGCCGGGCCTCGTTGAGAAAAATCGCGTGAAACGCCCAACCCAGCAGCAACGCGCACACGGCCAGCCGCCAGGCCACGCGCCCCGTGTGGCCCGCCGCCTTCACGTCTCGCCCCAAAGGTTCCGCAGATGCGCGTAGCCCGCCAGCACCTCCTCGCGGTCCAGGGACGGGCTCAGTTCGATGACCTTGATGTGCTCGGGTTTCACGAAGGGCCGCAGCGCGGCAAAGTCCACCGTCCCCCGGCCCGGCGCCCGGTGGTCGCGGCCGGGGAATTCGACGTCGTGGAGGTGAAAGCCGGCCAGCTCGCCGGCCAGGGACTCGAGGTGCATCGCGTGCTGGATGAAGCCCAGGTGCTCCTTGATTTGCGCGTGGCCGGTGTCGTGCCAGTAGCGGACCACGCCGCCGCGGAACTCGAAGAAAAAAAACGGGAAGTCGGACTCGAAGGGCACCTCCTCGAGGGCCTCGCGGTTTTCGATGCCTAGGAGCAGGCCGCGCCGGCGGGCGTCTTCCTCGACCTGGCGGAGCAGTTCGTAGGCGGCCTCGAGGTGGCGTTCCTTGACCGCCTCGCGGCGCGCTTCGAGCTCCTCGCACAGGCGGCGGTATTTGGGGGTGTCGCGCTGGCCGGCGGCCACCAGCTCGAGCAACCGGTCGGTGTACTCCCGCATGTCCACCTGGCCCAGGTGCAGGACCACCAGCCGGGCCTTCACGCGCTCGGCCAGTTCAAGCGTCTTGAGGGTGTGCCGCAGGGCGTTCTCGCGCTCGCGGCGGTCCAGCGAGGTGAACTTGAAAAGGTTCGGCGCGGCGCGGCTCACGCCCAGCGGCAGCGGGCAGAAGTTGTGCAGGGTGCAAATGCGGATTTCGCCGGCGTCCACGGCCTCGAGGATGCCGGGCACCAGGCTCAGGCGGATGCCGTGGCTGAGCTCGGCGTACTCGAAGCCCAGCTCGCGGATTTCCCGCAACATGGCCCGACCGTCGGCGTGGCGGTCGGAATTCCAGCAGGTGGACAGCGCGTACATGCAAAGCAAGGGCCGGACACGGGGTTGGACGGCCCCGCGCCCGGCCCTGCGCAGAGTGTCCGACGGTTCAGAGGTCGGCGTAGCGGGCGGCGAGCATGGCGTTGAAGCGCGCCACCTTCAGTTTGCGCCGACGCTTCTCACTGGGTTTCTCGTAATGGCGATGGTTGCGGACCTCCCGCAAGATGCCCTCACGGTCCACCCGTTTCTTGAGCCGGCGCAGCGCCCGCTCCACCGACTCGCCTTTTTTCAACCGAATTTCAGTCAACGGTATTTTCACATCCTCTCTAAGACCTGGGTCCGGCGGCTTGGCGTGCCGCGCGGCCCTTCCGGTCAAGGCGGGCAAGGCTAGAACCCCCTGCGCGGGACTGTCAACGGCCAAAGCCGCAGCCGCTCGGACTGTGCCCGCGCCCTGGGATTCGTCCGAAACCCGCTTGGCGGTAACGAGTTAACCCATCCCAAAAACCGCGTTCCCGGCCCTCCGGTCGGCTTCGGAAACGGTTTACCGGCGGACGGACGGCCGGCCCCGTGGCGAGCTTGGCAGGGGCTCCCGCGCGAGGGGGGACGGAGGTCGGGCTTGGGGGAAGACCGGCTCAGCCGGCTCGGGGCGGGCGGGGCGAGCGCCGCAGGCCATTTTGGAACCACAGCCGCCAGACCATCCAGAGCGCTTCCCAGACGATCTTGCGTGACATTTTCGAGGTGCCCTGGAAGCGGTCGGTGAAGATGATCGGCACCTCGACCACCCGCAGACCCTGGCGCCAGATTTTGTGGGTCAGTTCGATCTGGAAGCTGTACCCGTTCGAGCGCACCTGCGCCAGGTCCACCGCCAGCAGCGCGCGCCGGCGAAAACATTTGAACCCCCCGGTCGGGTCGCTGAACGGCATGCCGGTGATGGCCCGCACGTACCACGCCGCGCCCAGGCTCAGCAGCAGCCGCGACAACGGCCAGTTGATCACCCGTATGCCCTGCGCGTAACGCGACCCCAGCACCAGGTCGGCGTCCTGCGCCGCGGCCAGAAAGCGCGGAATGTCATCGGGGTTGTGCGAGAAGTCCCCGTCCATCTCGAAGATGAACTCGTAGTGCCGCGCCAGCGCCCAGGCAAACCCGGCGCAATAAGCCCGGCCCAAGCCCTCTTTGCCCGGCCGGTGCAGCACATGCACCGCGGGGTGGCGCGCCGCCAGCGCGTCCGCCACCTGGCCGGTGCCGTCGGGCGAATTGTCGTCCACGATCAACAGGTCCACCGGCGTGGGGAGGGCCAGCACGCGCGCGGCGAGCGGCTCGAGGTTTTCCCGCTCGTTATAGGTGGGCACGATGACCAGGGCGTCGTGACTCATGCGCGCGGCGCTCGGCCCAAGTTACGGGCCGGGCGGTGGTTTGACGAGCCAAAGTGCCGTTGCCCGGGGTGTTTGCCAAATCCGGTGGCGAGGGTCCGCCGGGTTCGGGCAGGTCAATGCGCGACGCGGATTTTGGCCAGGGCCTCGAGCGCCACCTCCCGGGCAATGGCGTGGTTGACCACCGGTTCCGGATAATGCTTTCCGAGCACCACGCCGGCCCGGGTCAACACCTCCGGCGGCGCGGCCCAGGGTTGGTGAATCCATTCGGCGGGCAGGTGGGCCAGCTCCGGCACCCAGCGCCGCACGTACTCGCCCTGCGGATCGAACTTCTGGCCCTGGGTGACCGGGTTGAAGATGCGGAAAAACGGCGCGGCGTCGGCGCCGCACCCGGCGGTCCACTGCCAGCCGAGCGTGTTCGCGGCCAGGTCGGCGTCCACCAACGTGTCCCAGAACCAGCGCGCGCCCTCGCGCCAGTCCACCAGCAGGTCTTTCACGAGAAACGACGCCGCGATCATGCGCACCCGGTTGTGCATCCAGCCCGTGCGCCAGAGCTCGCGCATCCCGGCGTCCACGATCGGGTACCCGGTGCGGCCGCGCTGCCACGCCTTCAGCCCCGCAGGGTTTCGCCGCCAGACAAACCGGGCGAATTCCTCGCGCAACGGCGCCGCGGGCGTGTGGGGGAAATGAAACAGCAGATGATGGGCGAACTCGCGCCAGCCCAGCTCCGCCAAAAACCGCCCGCCGCGCCAGGCCGCCGACGGCAGACCGCGCCGCGCGGCCAGCGCCTTCACGGCCTGCCAGACCTGCCGCGGCCCGATTTCCCCGAAATGCAGGTGCGGCGAAAGCCGGGAAGTGCCCGGCTGGTCGGGCCGGTCGCGCAATACGGCGTACTCGGCGAAGGTCCGCTCCAAGAAGCCCTGCAAGTTCGCGGCAGCGCCCGCTTCACCGGGTTGCCAGGCGGCGCGCAGCCCGCCGGCCCAGTCCGGGCGCGGCTCCAACGCAAGCGCGGCCAGCGGCTCGGACTTCGGCCACTGCACCGGCGCGGGCAGACTCTCCGGCGCGGGGTCGGGAGCCGGGGGATCGGGTTGGTCCAGACAGTGCCGCCAAAACGGCGTGAACACCTGGAAGGGCCGGCCGGCCCGGTTCGCCACCGTCCACGGCTCGAACAGCAGGGCGCTGTTGAAGCTCTCCACCTCGAGCCCGTCGGCGCGCAAAGCCTCTTTGACCTGTTTGTCCCGGGCGATCAGCGCCGGCTCGTAGCGGCGGTTCCAAAATACCGCCCCCGCGCCGGTCTCGCGGACCAGTGCCCGCAAAGTGACCAGCGAGGCGCCCTGGCGGAGGACCAGCCGCGAGCCGCGGCGCTCTAATGCAGCAGCCAGCGCGCTCAGGGACTGATGCAACCACCAGCGCGAAGCGCCGCCCGGGGGCCAATCGCCGTCTTCGGCGGGCGCCCAGATGAACACCGGAATTACCGGGCCGCCGCGCCGAACGGCGGCAGTCAGTGCCGGGTGGTCGGCGAGGCGCAGATCGAGTCGAAACCAAACCAGGCTGGGACTTGCAGGCATGAAACGGGCCGGCGTCCGGACCGGGCGGCAGGGTAGCATCCGGGAGCGGCCGGGCAACCGAGTGCCGGCGTTTGCGCTGCCCGTTGCGCGGGCGCATGGTGCGGCCCGTCGTTACGACCATGTCCGAAGCGATCTTCCGAACCGAAATCTGGCTGCCGCGGCCGCCCGCGGAGGTGTTTCCGTTTTTCGCCGACGCCCGCAACCTCGAGGTCCTCACCCCGCCGTGGTTGCGCTTCGAAATTCTGACGCCCCTGCCCATCGCGATGCGCGCCGGCGCGGTCATTGACTACCGGCTCCGCGTGCACGGCCTGCCGCTGCGCTGGCGCACCGAGATCGCCGAGTGGACGCCGCCGGAGCGGTTTGTGGACGTGCAGGTGCGCGGGCCGTATGTGCTCTGGCATCACACGCACACCTTTGCCGAGCGGGACGGCGGCACGGTCTGCGGCGACCGCGTCCGTTACTGGCCGCGGGGCGGGGCGCTGGTGGACCGGCTGTTTGTGCGGCGGGACGTCGAGCGCATCTTCGCCTACCGCGCGCAGAAACTGCGGGAGTTGTTCGGAGGCTGAAGCATCACCCCCGGCGACCCGCGGCCAGAAAATGCGAGGTGCCTCGGGCAGCGCAGCCGGCACGTTTGCCTTTGACTCCGCCGCCGGGCCGCGTAGGTGTATCGGGACACGCCCGCGGTGCCCCGGCACATCCCGGCGGCCACCGGCGGGCAAAAAACAATGGAACCACACCGACCATGAAATCCCGCAACATCGCCTTCTGCACCACCCTTGGACTGGGCGCCCTGGCCCTCGTGGCCGGCGCGCGCCTCCTGGCCGCGCCGGAAATTCCGAACGAATACAAGGTCAACGGCTGGGCCATCGGCTGCCAGGCCTACACCTTCAACCGGTTCACCGCCTTCGAGGCCATCGAGAAGACCGCCGCCGCCGGGGGCAAGGTCATCGAGTTCTATCCCGGCCAGCCGCTCAGCAAGGAGGAACCCAACCTCCGGCTCGACCACAACGCCTCCGACGAGGTGCTCGCCAAAGTCCGGGCCAAGCTCCAGCAACACGGTCTCAAGGCCGTCAACTACGGCGTGGTGGGCATCCCCAACATCGAGGCCGAGGCCCGCAAGGTCTTCGCATTCGCCAAGAAAATGGGCCTGCGCGCCGTCACCACCGAGTCCGCCGAGTCCATCAACCTCATCGAGAAACTGGTCCAGGAGTACGACATCTGCGTCGCCTTCCACAACCATCCCGGCAGCCTGGACCGGCCCGACTACAAGGTCTGGCATCCGCTCTACATCGCCGGCCTGGTGGCCGGGCGCGACCCCCGCATTGGCGCCTGCGCCGACACCGGCCACTGGACGCGCTCCGGCATCAGGCCGCTCGAGGCCCTGCGCGTGCTCCGCGGCCGCATCATCAGCGCCCACCTCAAGGACCTGAACGAATTCGGCAAGCGCGACGCCCACGACGTGCCCTTCGGTCAGGGCGTCTCGGGCATCAAAGAATGCCTTGACGAACTCAAGGCGCAGGGCTTCACCGGCAACCTCTCCATCGAGTACGAGCACAACTGGGAAAACAGCCTTCCGGAAGTCACGCAGTGCGTGAACTTCATCCGGAACTACGGGAAGTAAACCGGGCCCCGTGCCTGCGGGCCGCGCCCGAATCTGCGCCAGCCGCCGGTTTCCGGCGGCTTTTTTTTTTTATCGGGGGCGGGGGGCAGGCCGGCCACGGCCGGGCTGCAGTGCAACCCTGCCCTCCCCGAAGCATTCCGGCTTAGCGGCCTTCCAACACCTGCACGCGAAAGAACCGGCCGGGCGAGCCTTCCGCCGGCACCAGCCACTCGGCCAGGCCGAAGTCCGAGGTGATTTCGCCCAGCACGGCGTAAGGCCCTTCGGCCGCCGTCGCCGCCTCGAGACAGAAGCGTGCGTACGGTGTGGTCGGCCAGGCCAGGCGCCAGAAGCGCGCGTCCCAGGCCGTCAGCTCCAGCCGCAACGGCGGGGCGTACCGGGGATCGGTGCCCGCCAGGGATTCCACCAGGTTGCTCTCGCCGTCCCGGTCGGGGTCATCCGCCGGGCCGAACTCCTGGCTGGTGAAGTAGTGTTCCTCCCAGGCGTCGTCCAGACCGTCTCCGTCCGTGTCTTCGATTGGCACGCCGGTGACTGTGAGGTCCAGGGCGAGGACCTCTCCCGTCACGCCGGCGCGTTCGTCGCTGACTTCCACCCACCAGTCGCCCGCGGTGGGTTCGTAGAAATGGTGCACGCTCGAGTAGGTCCAGTCGTCCAGCGGACTGCCGAGGTCTTCGTTGAAATGTTGCAGCACGCTGCGCGTGCCGGTCGGCGAGACCAGCGTCAGGCGCACGTCGCCGCGGCGTTGATGGGTGGTCTGCACCCGCAGGGTCACGTGCTCGGCCTGCAGGCTGGCGCGGATGGGCAGCGTGAAGCGCGCACTCTGCAACGTGAGGCGCGCGCGGGCCCCGGCGGTGCCGGCCAGCCAGTCGCGCAAGGCGCTGCCGCTCCGGCGGTCCATGAACACCGCCGGAATGGGCGCGCGATGCACCTCGGCCCCGGCCATGAACACCCGATCGCTGGTGCCCACGTTGTTCCAAATGATCACGAAGCGCGCCCCTGCCGCGGCGGCGTGCCGGATTTTTTCGACGAAATAGTTTTGCCCGCGCTCGATCAACGCTGCCTTGCCGGTCAGGTCCATCGCAATCGGTGCCAACGCCTGCCCCACGTCCACCAACGGCACCGCCTCGGTCGGCTCGTCCACGTGCAGGCCGTCGGCGGGCCAGACGGGGATGGACTGCAGGTCCACGGGCACCCGGGGGCCGGTCAATTCCACGCGCAGCCCGTCGTCGGGAACCGCCTGCCGACCGCGGAACGTGGCGGTGACCTCGACGCGCGGCGGGCGGGGTTGCCAGCGTTGCGCCAGGGCCACGGCGCGGGCGGCGTCGGGCACGCCGAACCCGGTGTTGTGGCTCACGCGCAGGCCGGCGCCGTTGAGGTGCACGGCCGGGTCGGTCGGGTCGAGTTGGCGCGCAGCCAGCAGCAGCACCTGCTGCACATCGCGCCAGGTCAGCGCCGGGTTCACGCTCAGGATCAGGGCGCACAGGCCGGCGATCTGCGGCGTGGCTCCGGACGTGCCCTCGAAGCCCGAGGCGTCGAAGGCGTAATCCGCGTACCCGCCGGCGGTGTTCAGGTTGTAGCCCAGGATGCCGCTGCGGTCGGTCGTGGTCAGGGAGGGGTAATTGGTTAACAAACCCGGGGCGATGTCCACTTGCAGGTCCGCGCTGAAGGCGGCCACCAACACGCAGGCCCCGGGGGTCGAGTAGCTGGTGACCTGGCCGTTGGCCCGCACCGCGCCGACGGTGATGACGCGCGGGTCGTTCGCGTAGGCGTCGTCGTTGGCGTCGTTGAGTTCGAGCCGCTCGTTGCCGGCCGCCCGCACCATCACCACGCCCCGGCCCTCGCGCCCGTGCCGGATGGCGTTGGCGATGCCCTGGCTTTCCAACACGCCCACGGACAGAAACGCCTTGTCCGCATTGCCCCAACTGTGGTTTTGCACGGCCACGACGTTCGAGGCGTACTGGAACATCCGGCGGGACTGCACTTCGTTGAGGTAGTCCCCTTGTGCGCTGAACACCACCCAACTGGCCAGTCGCGCCCCGGGGGCCACGCCCGCCACCCCCACGCCGTTGTCGGCCCGCGCCGCGATCAACCCCGCCACTGCCGTGCCGTGACCCGCCAGGCTGCCCGGGTGCTGGCCGTCCGGGGTGTTGTTGAAAAAGTTGTAGTGCGGCGCGCCGGTGGTGTTGTCGCGCAAGTCCGGGTGGTTCAGCTCGAGGCCGTCATCACCCTGGGCCACCACCACGCCCGCGCCCCGGGTGAGGGCCCAGGCGGCGCGCGCGTTCAGGTCGAACCCCAGCCGGGCGCCGGTGTTGGTGTCGCGGTTTTCCAGGTGCCATTGCCGGGCAAAAAGCGGGTCGTTCGGCCGCGGGGCAAACCCGCCGTGCAACTTCATCGGCCGACGGCGCACCGGGTGACTCACCGTGACGCCGGGCCGGCCGGCCCAGTCCGCCGCCAGCCGCGCGGCGGTGAGGGCGTCCGGCGCCTGGAGCACGAACACGTTGGAGTCGCACACCTCGCTCACGCGCAGCGGTCCGGCGGCCAGCAGGTCCGGCAGGTCGTTGGTCGCGCGCAACTGCACCACCACCTGGCTGCCCAGCCAGAGCGCGTTGGTGCCGCCCCGGGCCGGCCGGGCGCGAATCCATTGCGGCGCCGCGGCCAGCGCTCGCGCGCCGTCCGCGGCCTCGAGCTGGTACTCCACGCGCCGGGGCTCGCGGAACTCGAGCACTTCCGCCGTCGTCGCGCCGCCGGTGGCGAGGACGGCCAGCGCCGGGAAGGTCGGAACAAATCGGCGGAGGAACGGTTTCAAAGCAAGCAAGGCTCGGGTGAATGAGGGCTGGCGCGTCGCCGGCTCAGGCATGGGCGAAAGGGTTCAACACGTCGTGCCCGGCCGCCCGGTAGCTGCGGACCAAGGACCGGGTGAGTACTTCTTTGGCGCGAGCCACCGCCGCGCGCAGGTCCAACCCGCGCGCCAGGCCGGCGGTGAGGGCCGCCGAGTAGGTGCACCCGGTGCCGTGCGTGGCAATGCCGGTCACGCGCGGCGCGCGCAACAGCCACTCGTTGCGGCCGTCGTAAAACACATCCACCGCCTCGCGCAGGCCGCGGAGGTGTCCGCCCTTGACCAGCGCGGCGCAACCCCACCGGGCGTGGATGGCCCGCGCCGCCGTCCGCAGGTCCTCGACCGCGCGCAGGCTGAGGCCGGTCAGGATTTCCGCCTCGTCGAGATTGGGCGTGACCACGGCGGCTTGGGGCAACAGCTCGTCCATCAGCGCGCGCACGGCGGCCGGTTGCAACAGGCGTGCGCCGCTGCTGGCCACCATCACCGGGTCCACCACCAGCGGCGGCCGCCGGTCCTCGCGCCAAAAGGCCGCCACCTCGCGGATGATGACCCGATTGAACAACATGCCCGTCTTGGCGGCGCGCGGGGGCAGCTCGGCGAACAAGGCCTCGAGTTGTGCGCGCACCAGGGCCGGTCGGCACGCCGCGATGGCCCGCACCTCGCGGGGGTTCTGCGCGGTCACGCAGGTCAGCACGGACGTGCCGTGCACGCCCAGCGCCGCGAAGGCCTTGAGGTCCGCCTGCACGCCCGCGCCCCCGCCGCTGTCGGAGCCGGCGATGGTCAGGGCCACGGGACGGGTGGGAGATTTGTCCACGGGCTGAGTGTAGCGGATTTCGCCGGCTTGTCAGGCCGTTTCGCCCGCGAGCAACCGGTCGGCCACCCGGCGGTGCACCGCGGTAAAGGCCAGCGCGGCCAGCTCCCGCCGGGACACCCAGCGCGCGTCCGGCGCGCGGACCGGTCCGGGCACCGCGAAGTCCACCCGGAACACCTCGACCGCAAACCGGCTGGTCGTGATGTTGTGCCGCAATTGCAGCCACGGCCGCGCCGCCGCCACGCCCGCGCCGAAAAGCCGTCGGGCAGCCGCGCGCGGCGCCGCGCCGGGGGCGACCTCGAGATTGGGGAACTCCCACAAGCCGGCGTTCACGCCCTGGTCCGGCCGCCGCCACACCAGCCAACGGCCGTGCCGCGCGCCGACAAACACCAGCACCCGCCGGCGCCGCGCCGCCGGCCGCCGCGCCTGGCGGGGCAGGCGCGCCGTCCACCCCCGCTCCCGCGCCACGCACCAGGGCGCGAGGGGACACGCTGCGCAGCGCGGCTGGCGCGGAGTGCAGACCGTGGCGCCCAGTTCCATCAAGGCCTCGTTCAACGCGCCGCACGGGCACTCGGCCACGCGCCGGGCCCGCCAGTCAGGCGCGTCCGCCGCGGGTATGGCTTCGGCCCCGCGGGCCGCCGCGCGCACCAGTGCCCCGGCCAGCGCCCAGAGCCGGCGCTGTGTCGGAGCGCGGGTGACAAGGTCGCGAATGCCGAAAACGCGGGCCAGCACGCGCGTGACGTTGCCGTCGAGCACGGGCGCGGGTTGGTTGAAAGCCAGGCTGCAAATCGCGCCGGCGGTGTACCGGCCGATGCCGGGCAGGCTCAGCACGGCCGCGAAATCGCGCGGGAACACGCCGGCGTGCTCCTGGCAAATCTGGCGGGCGGCGCGGTGCAGTTGGCGGGCTCGGGTGTAGTAGCCCAGGCCTTCCCAGAGCTTGAGCACGCGGTCCAGCGGCGCGCGCGCCAGGGCCGCGACGTCCGGCAGCGCACGCAGCCAACGCTCCCAGTACGGGACCACCGTGGCCACCTGCGTTTGCTGGAGCATGACCTCGGCGACCCAGACCGCGTACGGGTCGCGCGTGTGGCGCCAGGGCAGGTCGCGCGCGTGGCGGGCAAACCACGCCAGCAGGGGCGGGACGAGCGGCTCCGGTTGCGGCACGCCGCGAGGGTAGGCAACCGGCCGCCTGCCCGCAAACGCCCGGGGGACTTCACCCCGAAAACCGGGTCGCCCGGGGCGGCGTAAGCACTCGCTTGCCGAGCAGGCAGGCCCGTCCGCGGTTTGTCGCGCCCGGGCGCGCGCAACGCGCGCGTCCCGGTTGAAGCCCCGCGCCCACCACGCGGCGCCGACGCAGCGGCGCCCTACCGGACACGCACCGCACGTTGTCCTCCGCCACCCCCCGCATCGCCCCAAGACGACACCAGCCGGCCGCGGCGGCCGTGGGCATTTCCCCGACAGGCCGGCTCGACAGCCCCGCCACGCCGACCTAGCTTGGCGGCGTGCCGACACCGCCGCCCGCGACTTACACCTACTCCCTGACGCCCGCCCAAGCGCAGGCCCTGCGGGACTGGCTGGAGGCGCATCACGCCATTTTTCGGGAGGTGCCGCACGCGCGGTTCGCCGCCGCCAAGGACCAGACCCAGATCGTATTTTACCAGAGCGGCAAGCTGGTGGTGCAGGGCAAGGGCGCGCGTGACTTTGTCGAGTTCGTGCTCGAGCCGGAAATCCTGCGCGAGGCGCGCCTGGGCTACGAAGACGTGCTCGACCCCGGCCGGCTCCAGCCGCGCATCGGCGTGGACGAAAGCGGCAAGGGCGACTTTTTCGGTCCGTTGTGCGCGGCCGGGGTGTACGTGAACGAGGCGGTGGCGCGCGCCTTGCAGGACGCCGGCGTGCGCGACTCGAAGGCCGTCTCGAGCGACCGCCGCGTGGCCGAGCTGGCCCGGCTCATCCGCCAGACGCCCGGCTGCGTCTTCACGGTGGTGACGGTCGGCAACGCGGCTTACAACCGGCTGCACCAGAAACTGGGCAGCGTGAACCGCCTGCTTGCCTGGGCCCACGCGCGCGTCATCGAAAACCTCCTGCTCCAACGCCACCGCATGAACCCGCCACCGGTGCGCGCCATCAGCGACCAGTTCGCGCGCGACCCCGGCACCGTGGCCCGCGCGCTGATGAGCCTGGGCCGCGAGATCGAACTGGTCCAACGCCACCGCGCCGAGAGCGACCTGGCCGTGGCCGCCGCCTCGATCCTGGCCCGGGATGAATTCGTGACCCGGCTCGCCCGGCTCGAGCAGGAGTACGGCCTGGCGCTGCCCAAGGGCGCGGGCCCGGCGGTGGACGCCGCGGCGGCCGCGTTTGTCGCCCGGCACGGCCCCGAGAAACTGCCGGAGGTGGCCAAAATGCACTTCCGCAACGCCGCCCGCGCGCTGGGCCAACCCGAACCGCCCCGGGTGGACTGGCGGGCGCGCACCGCCAAACCCGCCCCGCCCCGGCCATGAACGCAGCCCCGGAGCCCGCCCCCGTGCCGCCCCGCCGCCCGCGCGGACCGTGGTGGATTCTGGCCGGGTTTGGCCTGCTGTTCCTGAGCTGGCTGGTCTTCATGGGCTGGTACCTTTGGCAGGCGCGCCACCGGCCGCCGCCGGGCGAACCGCCGGCGCGGGTCCGACCCGCGCCTTGAAGAAGCGGGCCGCCCGGCTTCGCCGTTGCATCCGCGAGCCGGTGCGGTTGAATCGGGGCCCCGCGCAACGATGAAAACGCATTATCTGGCCTGCGACCTGGGCGCCGAAAGCGGCCGGCTCATGCTCGGCACGCTGGCCGAGGGCCGGCTCGAACTGACCGAAATCCGGCGCTTCCCCAACGTGCCGGTCCGCGACGGCGACTCGCTGCACTGGAACCTGCGCGCGTTGCTGGACGAACTGGCCGCCGGGCTCGAACAGGCCGGCGCGCTCGGCCGGTCCGTCGCCGGCATCAGCACCGATTCCTGGGGCGTGGACTACGTGCTCTACGATGCCGCCGGGGTGATGCTCGAGCCGACCTACCATTATCGCGACGGCCGCACCGCGCGCGGGGTGCAGGCCGTGCAGGCGCGCGTCCCCTGGCCGGAGTTGTTCGAGGAAACCGGCCTCCAGTTCCTGCCCTTCAACACCATTTTCCAACTCGGCGCCGAAACCCCCGAGCGCCTGGCCCGGGCGCGGCTCATCCTCGGCGTGGGCGACGCCTTCAACCACTGGCTGGGCGGCGCGGCCCGCTACGAGGAATCCCTGGCCAGCACCACCCAGTTGTACAACCCGCGCACCCGCGCGTGGTCGCCCCGGTTGCTCGAGACCCTCGGCCTGCGCGCGGACCTCTTCCCGCCCATCGTGCCCTCCGGCACGCGGCTGGGGCCGTTGCGGGCGGACCTGGCGCGCGCCAGCGGCCTGCGGGGCGTGGAAGTCGTGGCCAGTTGCTCGCACGACACGGGCGCGGCCGTGGCGGCCGTGCCGGGCGCGGGCGAGGATTGGGCCTACCTCAGCTCCGGCACCTGGTCGCTCATGGGTGTGGAACTGCCCGCGCCGGTGATCCACGCGGCGGTGCGCGAGGCCAACTTCACCAACGAAATCGGCTACGGCGGCTCGGTGCGCTTCCTCAAAAACATCATCGGCCTCTGGATGGTCCAGGAGTGCCGCCGTGCCTGGGCCCGGGAGGGGCAGGAGTACGACTACGCCACGCTCACGCGCCTGGCGGCCGCAGCCCCGCCCTTCGCCGCGTTGGTCAACCCCGCCGACCCGCGCTTTATCCCACCGGGTGACATGCCCGGGCGCATCGCCGAGTTCTGTCGCCAGACCGGCCAGCCCGCGCCCGCCACGCCCGGCGCGGTCATCCGGTGCGTGCTCGAGAGCCTGGCCCTGCTCTACCGACGCACGCTGCGGCAGATCGAAGCGTTGACCGGACGCCGCATCGCCCGGTTGCACATCGTGGGCGGCGGCAGCCAGAACCACCTCTTGAATCAATTCACCGCCAACGCGCTGCAAATCCCGGTGATCACCGGCCCGGTCGAGGCCACCGCCGCGGGCAACGTGCTGGTCCAGGCCATCGCCCTGGGCCACCTGCCCTCGCTGGCCGCCGCGCGCGAGGTGGTCCGCGCCTCGTTCCCGCTGGCCACCGTGAGCCCGGCCGACGCCGCGGTGTGGGAGGCGGCGGACGCGCGCTTCGCGGCGCTGCTGGCGGCGACGCGTTGAAGCCCTTTGCCCCGCCCCGCGATGGCCTTTGCCGACCTGGACCCCGTGCCGCCCGCCGTGGCGCTGCTGCAACGCAGCCTCGAGCGCGGCCGGCTGGGCCACGCCTACCTCTTGAGCGGCCCGCGGCTGGAACCGCTCGAGGCCGTGGCCCGCACGCTGGCCAAGACCCTCAACTGCCAGGCCCCGCCCCGGCGCGCCCCCGACGGCCGGCCGTTGGACTGCTGCGACGCCTGCGCGAGCTGCCGGCGGATCGGGCGGGACGTGCACCCGGACGTGCGCTGGCTGCGGCCCGAATCCAAACTGCGCGTCATCCTGGTCGAGCAAATCCGCGCCCTGCTCGAGGCGATTTACCTCAAGGCCACCGAGGCCCCGCACAAGGTGGCCGTGCTCGTGGCGGCGGACCGGTTGAACGTGCAAGCGGCCAATGCCTTCCTCAAAACCCTCGAGGAACCCCCGCCCGGTTGCGTGCTGCTGCTCCTGACCACCGAGCCCGCCCGCGTGCTCGAAACCATCCGCTCCCGCTGTCTGCGCCTGGACTTCGGGTTGGACACCGCGCCGCCGCCCGACCCGGACCTGCTGGCCTGGCTGCGCCGCTTCACCGAGCGGGCGGCCGCGGGCGCGGGCGGACTCCTGGCCCGGTACCAACTGCTCGACCTGGTGCTGGCCGCGTTGACCGCCCGCCGCGAGGCCGTGCAGAAGGCGCTTGAGGGCCGCTCGCCGCTCGAACGGTACGAGGACCTCGAGCCGGCCCTGCGCGAGCAGTGGGAAGCCGAACTGGCCGCGGCGGTCGAGGCCGAATACCGCCGCCAGCGCAGCGATCTCCTGGCCGGCATCCACGCCTGGCTGCGCGATGTCTGGCTCCTGGCCCAGGGGCTGGGCGAAGGCCGCCTGCAACTGCCGGACCTGGTCGCCGCGTCCGCCGCCGTGGCCCGCCGGCTCACGCCCCGGGCGGCGGAGGAGAACCTGCGCGTGCTCGAGCGCGCCGAGCGGGTCCTGTCCGGTACCAACGTGCAGGAGGCGCTCGCGCTCGAGGTGTGCCTGCTCAAGCTGCAGCTTTGAGACGGGAAAGGGAGGGCACGGCTAACCTGGCCGTGACCAGCCTGCCTGCCGGCAGGCAGTCGGCAACCCACCGCCGACTCCGGGTTTTCGAGCTGCTGTTCCCCAAGTAGCGCCAGCCCGCGCCTGGTAGGGCCGGGCTGCGTCCCGGCCGATGGAGGTCCTCTGGCTGACGGTGGCGCCGACGCCGCGGCGCCCTACCTGGGTTCGGTAGGGCCGGGCTGCGTCCCGGCCGATGGAGGTCCCCTGGCTGACGGCGGCGCCGACGCAGCGGCGCCCTACCTGTGTTTGGTAGGGCCGGGCTGCGTCCCGGCCGATAGAGGTCCCCTGGCTGACGGTGGCGCCGACGCCGCGGCGCCCTACCTGGGTTCGGTAGGGCCGGGCTGCGTCCCGGCCCCGCCTGGCGGCGGGCTCAGAAAACCTGCGGCACGCCTTCTTCGAGGATGCGCAGGTGGGAGGCCAGCCCGGCGCGGCGGGCCAGCTCGCGCAGGCGGCGCGGGGGTTCCTCGAGGTCCTCGAACGAGAGCCGGAAGGTGCCGTAGTGCATGGGCACCAGCCAGCGGGCGCCCAGTTCGCGAAACGCCCGCAGGGCGTCTTCCGGGCCCATGTGCACGCGGCGCAGGCCCTCGGGTTCGTAGGCGCCGATGGGCAGCAGGGCGATTTCGGGTTTGCCGCGCCGGCCGATTTCGGTGAAGCCGTCGAAGTAGGCGCTGTCGCCGGCGTGATAGAGGCGGCGGCCCTGGTGTTCGAGGAGGAACCCGCCGTAGCCGCGGTGGTGATCGCCCAGGGTGCGCGCGCCCCAGTGCTTCGAGGGGGTGAGGGTTACTTGCAGGCCGCGGCGGGAGAAGGTCTCCCACCACTCGAGCTCGAACACCCGGTCGAAGCCCAGGCCGCGGGTCAACTCGGCCACGCCCCAGGGGGCGATGGCGATGCGCGGGCCGGGCAGGCGACGCAGGGTGGGTTTGTGGAAGTGGTCGAAATGGGCGTGGCTCAGCAGCACCACTTCGGCCGCGGGCAGGTCCTTGAGGTGCAGCCCGGCGTGGCGCAGCCGCTTGAGGAGGAAGAGCCAGTTGGCGAAGTTCGGGTCAATGAGCACGTTCAGGTCCGTGAACTGGATCAGGAACGAGGCGTGGCCGATCCAGGTCACCGCCACCTGGCCCTCCTTGAGCTGGGGCGAGACGAACAGGCGCGGCTCGCCCCGGCGGCGGGTGCGGAGGGATTTCCACAAGACCTCCCGGAAAAAGCTGCGGGGCTCGAAGGCCTTGCTGGGGGTGAGGTCCTTGAACGAGCGCGGCAGGCGGCGCGGCGACGCGCCGGCGGGGCGGTCTGGGTCGGGCGGGCTCACAAGAGGCGGGGCTGCCGGTCGGCGGCGGGGGACAGGCCGAGTTTGCGGTAGCTCAACTCGGTGGCCACGCGGCCCTGGGGCGTGCGTTTTAGGTAGCCTTCCATGATCAGGTACGGCTCGTAAACTTCCTCGATGGTGTCGGGTTCCTCGCCCACGGCCACGGCCAGCGAGCCCAAGCCCACGGGGCCGCCGCCGAACTTGACCAGCACGGCCTCGAGGATGCGCTTGTCCATGTCGTCGAGCCCGTCCTGGTCAATTTCCAGCAGCGCCAGGGCGCGGTCGGCCAGGGCGGCGTCCACGCGCCCGTTGCCGCGCACCTGGGCGTAGTCGCGCACGCGGCGCAGGAGGTTGTTGGCGATGCGCGGGGTGCCGCGGCTGCGCCGGGCGATCTCGAAGGCGCCGGCCTCGTCAATGGCCACGCCGAGCAATTTGGCGGAGCGGAGCACGATGCGCTGGAGGTCGGCCGCCTCGTAGTAATCGAGCCGTTCGCGCACGGCGAAGCGGGTGAGCAGCGGGGCGGTGAGCAGGCCGCTGCGGGTGGTGGCGCCGATGAGGGTGAAGCGCGGCAGGTTCAGGCGCACGCTGCGGGCGTTGGGGCCCTGGTCAATGATGATGTCCAGCTTGAAGTCCTCCATCGCCGGGTAGAGGTACTCCTCGATGGTCTTTTGCAGGCGGTGGATTTCGTCAATGAAGAGCACGTCGCCCTCCTCGAGGTTGGTGAGCAGGCCGGCCAGGTCGCCGGCCTTTTCGACGGTGGGCCCGCTGGTGCTCTTGAGGTTGGCGCCCATTGCCTTGGCGATGATGTGGGCCAGGGTGGTCTTGCCCAGCCCCGGCGGGCCGCTCAGGAGGATGTGGTCCAGCGGCTCGCCGCGCTGCCGGGCCGCCTGGACGGCGATCTCGAGCCGTTCCTTGACGCGCGCCTGGCCGGTGAACTCGGCAAACAGCGACGGGCGCAGGGTCAGGTCCAGCGCCGTGTCGGGCTTGCTCAGCACTCCGGAAATCAGCCGCTCGGCCATGACCCAAGCTTGGGAAAAGCGCGCGGCCCGAACAAGGTAAAAACCGGCGCGCCGGCGCGCGCCCGGCCCGGCGCAACCGCCCGCCCGGTTTGCCCGGCGCGCGCGAAAAAAAGGCCCCGGGCCGCGCGGGCGCCGGGGCCTTGGAAGGCCGGGAAGGATTACGCCTTGCGGGCCAGGTCGCCCGCGGCGCCGTGCACGTCGTGCGGGATGACCAGCGTGCCGTTCGAGCCGGCGTCCTCTTCCGGGATGCGCATGGCGTAGAAGGAGCGGTACACGAAGACCAGCGCCACCAGGAAGAACACCACGCCGATGGCGGTGCGGGCGGTGTGGTTGGTCATGGTGACCGCGATCTCGGTGGCCAGCAGGCCGAAGAGGGTGGTGAACTTGATCACCGGGTTCATGGCCACCGAGGAGGTGTCCTTAAAAGGATCGCCCACAGTGTCGCCCACCACGGTGGCGGCGTGCAGCTCGGTGCCTTTCTGGCGGAGGTCCACTTCCACGATCTTCTTGGCGTTGTCCCAGGCGCCGCCGGCGTTGGCCATGAAGATGGCCTGGAACAGGCCGAAGAAGGCGATGGCCACCAGGTAGCCGATGAAGAAGTACGGGTTGAAGAAGGCCAGCGCCAGCGCCATGCAGAAGATGGCGATGAAGATGTTCCACATGCCTTTCTGGGCGTAGATGGTGCAGATGCGCACGACCTCCTTGCTGTCCTTTTCCGAGGCGGTCGCGGCGTCGAGCTTGAGGTGCTCCTTGATGTACACCACCGCGCGGTAGGCGCCGGTGACGACCGCCTGGGTCGAGGCGCCGGTGAACCAGTAGATGACCGCGCCGCCGACCAGCAGGCCGAGGATGACCTGGGGCTGGACGAGGCTGAGGCTGGCGATCACGTTGCCGAAGAGGTTTTCGAGCAGGATGATGATGCCGAAGACCATCGTCGTGGCGCCCACCACCGCCGTGCCGATGAGCACCGGCTTGGCCGTGGCCTTGAAGGTGTTGCCCGCGCCGTCGCCCTTCTCGAGCAGGTACTTGGCGTTCTCGAAGTCGGGCTTGAAGCCGAAGTTCCGCTCGATGTCCGCGGCGATGCCCTCCTGCCGCTCGATCCGGCTCAGTTCATAGACTGACTGGGCGTTGTCGGTCACCGGTCCGAAGCTGTCCACCGCGATGGTCACCGGGCCCATGCCCAGGAAGCCGAAGGCCACCAGGCCGAAGGCGAAGATCGGCGCGGCAAAGCCGTACTTGGCCGGCATCAACGCCGTCAGGGACGGATGCTGCGAGGCCAGGTAGGCGATGAACATCAGCAACACGATCGCCAGGCCCATCCAGAAGGCCGAGAAATTGCCGGCGACGAACCCGGACAGGATGTTCAGCGAGGCGCCGCCGTGGCGCGAGCAGTTGGTCACCTCCCGCACGTGCCGCGAGGTGGTGCTGACGAAAATCTTGGTGAACTCGGGGATCAACGCCCCGGCCACCGTGCCGCAGGAAATGATGACCGAGAGCACCCACCACAGGGCGGGCTGCGCGGCGCCGGCGGCGTCCTTGAAATCGCCGAGCAGGATTTTGCTGGCCACAAAGGTGATCAGGATCGAGACCGCCGAGGTGATCCACACCAGGTGGGTCAGCGGCGCCTCGAAGTCAAAGTCCTTCAGCGCGCCGTACCGGGCCCGGCTGAGGGCCTGATTGGTGAAGTACGAAACCAGCGAGGTCACGATCATCAGCGCGCGCATCACAAACAGCCAGATGATCAACGTCGCGCAGATGGCCGGGCTGGCCGCCAGCGCCAGCGCCAGAAAGGCGATCAAGGCCACGCCCGTCACGCCGTAGGTCTCGAAGCCGTCGGCCGTCGGCCCCACCGAGTCGCCCGCGTTGTCGCCCGTACAGTCGGCGATTACGCCCGGGTTCTTCGGGTCGTCCTCGGGCAGTTTGAACACGATCTTCATCAGGTCCGACCCGATGTCGGCGATCTTGGTGAAGATGCCGCCGCAGATACGCAGGGCGGCGGCGCCGAGCGACTCGCCGATGGCGAAGCCGATGAAGCACGGTCCGGCCAGGTCGCCCAGGAACACCAGGATGCAGATCATGAAGAACAACTCCACCGCCACCAGCAGCAGCCCCACGCTCATGCCCGAACGCAGCGGGATGCCGAGGGTGGCCAGCGGATTGCCCTGCAGGGCGGAAAAGGCGGCGCGCGAGTTGGCGATGGTGTTGATGCGGATGCCGAACCACGCCACGCCGTACGAGCCCAGGATGCCCAGGACCGAGCAGGCGAGGATGATGAGCACCTTGCCCGGGCTCTCGTGCTGCAGGCCGATGAAGTAGTAGATCATGCAGGCGGCGATGAGCAGCCAGAGGATGGCCAGGAACCGGCCCTGCTGGATGAGGTAGGTTTTGCAAGTCTCCCAGATCGTGTGCGAAACCTGGCTCATCACCTGGTGCACCGGCAGGGCCTTGGTCTGGACGTACTGCACCAGGCCGAACAGCGCCCCGATGGCGCAGATGACGATGCCCAGGTACATCAACGCGACGCCGCTGATGCCGCCCAGCCCGGGGAAGCTCACCTGGTCCAACGGGGGGATTTTGATGTCGGCTTCACTCGCCCATGCCCCCAGCGGGGCCAGCGCCAGCCCGGCGAGGGTCAGAAGTTTTGGCAGGTTCGGGGTTCGTTTCAACATAGGTCGTACGCGATGGCTCAGGTCCGGTTGATACACAAAAAGCGGCCGCCAGGGCCGTTTCACGGCCAAGGCCCTATTGGAGCCGTTGCATGACGTCAAGCCCCATTCCCGTCCGGCCTTATCGCTCCACGCGGCCGTGGCGGCCTCGGCCACGCTCAGTCTGGCCCCCGGTCTCCGTCCGGCTCGGCGTTTCTTGGCTTTCTTGTGTCGTTTTTTGGCCCGCGCCGCAGTGCAGACAGCGCACCGGCGGCAGGCGGCGTTGCTCGTGGTTGATCCGCTCCAGCCGCGCGCGCCGGGCCGCGAAACAGGCCGGGCAATCGGAAAAAACTTCCAGATTCCACAAATCGGCGAAGACCCGCCCCTGCGTCGGGCGCAGGCTGCGGTCCAGCGCCGCCTCGAGGGTTGCCAGGCGCGGCGGGCTGAATTGCCCCGCTGCCGCCAGCGCCTCGAGCGCCCCGTTGCCGGGCCGGGTGGGGATCAACACCGCCACGGCGGCGCCGCACGCGAACGCGAAGTCCACCGACCGGACCGCCGCCTCCACGGCCCCGGCCGGCGGCGCAAACGGCGGTTGCACCAGGATGAACACCCGTAGCGCCACCCCGTGCCGTCGCAAAAAATCCGCGGCGCGGCGGAATTGCTCGAGGTTCACCCGCTTGTTGAGCCGGGCCAGCACGGCCGGGTCGGCGCTTTCCAGGCCCAGGGCCACTTCGAGGCCGGGCGCGGGCCGGCCGCGGGCGGCGGCGGCCGCGCGGAGTTGCTCCTGGAATTCGAGCACCCGCCGGGCCACGAGGTTGGGATGGCACTCGACCACCACCTGCGCAAAGCCTGCGACCTGCGCGGCGAGAGCCGGGTAATCCGCCGGCGGCACCGCCAAGGGGTCGAAGAAGCTGCCGCTGTTGTACAGCTTGAGAAAGCCGTCCCGCACCGCCGGGTCCGCCCCGGTCAGCGCCACGGCCAGTTGCTTCGGAATCAGCCCCGGCGGCACCCGCCCCGGCACGGTGCCCCGCCACAAATCGCACATCACGCACCGCCAGGGACACTCCCGGCTGGTGAGCAGGACGGTCAACCCGGGCGCCACGCGGCCCTCTGCGTTCCGCTCGTGCTCGACAAAAAACGCCTGCGGCCGGGTCAGGTCATGTGCCGGTCGCGGCCCGCGTCGGGCGAGCACCCAGCGGTCGCGGGCCGGGCCGCTCTCCGGGTAGGGTACGCCGGGCGGCGTGGTGGCCGGGCGGGGCGCGGGCAAAACGCGGAACATGAAGGCATGGTGAAGGCCCGCGCAGGCCAGGCAAGCCTGACGGTTGGCCCGAAGCCGGCCGGGGAAATGCATTGTTTGCGCCGTACGGCGGGTTAAACTGCCGCTTTGCAGCGAACAACCACAGGCACCACTATGAAAACAGGGCTCCCCGCCCATCCCTGGAAATTTTTTCGCGCCGGCGGCTTCGACCAAGTGCGCTTGGACACCGGCGCCGACCTGCTGGCGCTGGATCAACTGGACCAAAAGCTCTGGGTCGCCCTGGCCTGCCCGGCCAGCGGCCTCGAGTTCGACCCCAAGACCCTCGCCCTGATTGACGACGACCACGACGGCCGCATCCGGGCGCCCGAATTGATCCGCGCCGTGCAGTGGATCGGCCGCTTGCTCAGGAATCCGGACGACCTGCTCAAGCATTCCGATACCGTCGCCCTGGACGCCATCAACGACGCCACCCCCGAAGGCCAAACCCTGCTCGCCTCGGCCCGGCTCATCTTGTCCAACCTCGGCAAGCCCGACGCCGCCGCCCTCGGCCTCGCCGACCTGGCCGACACCCAACGCATCCTGGCCGCGACCGCCTTCAACGGAGACGGCGTCATCGTGGTCGAGTCCGCCGATGACCCGGCCACGCGGGCGTTGATCGGCGACATCATCGCCTGCTTGGGCGCGGAGACCGACCGCTCGGGCCGGCCCGGCGTGAGCCAGGCCAAGGTGGACCAGTTTTACGCCCAGTGCGCCGCCTGGGATGCCTGGCTCAAAAAGGGCGAGACCGACGCCGCCACCGTTCAGCCTCTCGGCGAGGCTACCGCCGCCGCCGTCAGCGCCTGGCAGGCCGTCAAGGCCAAGGTGGATGACTACTTTGGCCGCTGCCGGCTGGCCGCTTTCGACCCGCGGGCGCTGGCGGCCCTCAACCGCGAGGAGAAGGAATATCTCGCCTTGGCAGCCCGTGACCTTTCCCTCACGGCCGACGAGGTTCGCGGTTTCCCGCTGGCGGCGGTGGCGCCGGGCAAGCCGCTGCCGCTCAAAGCCGGCGTGAACCCCGCCTGGGCTGGCGCGCTCGCGGCCTTCCACGCCGCCGCTGTCAAACCGCTCCTGGGCGACCGGGATGCCCTCACCGAGGCCGACTGGGCCGCGCTCGGCGCGAAACTGGAGCCCGCCGCCGCGTGGCTGGCCGCCAAGCCCGCCACCGCCGTGGAAAAACTCGGCACGGCGCGCGTCCGCGAAATCCTCGCCGGCACCGGCAAGGACACACTGGCCGCCCTGATTGCCCGGGACAAGGCCGAAGACACGAAGGTCCAAGCCATAGCCGCGCTCGAGAAGCTGGTGCGCTTCCACCGCGACCTGCACCTGCTCTGCCAAAATTTCGTCAACTTCAAGGACTTCTACGACCGCGGCGAGCCCGCCATTTTCCAGGTGGGCACCTTGTACCTGGACCAGCGCGCCTGCGAGCTGTGCCTGCGCGTGGAAGACGCCGGGCGACACGCCGCGATGGCCGCGCTGGCGGGCACCTACCTGGCCTACTGCGACTGCACCCGCAAGGCCACGGGCGAGAAGATGCAGATTGTGGCCGCCTTCACCAACGGCGACTCCGACAACCTCATGGTGGGACGCAACGGCATCTTCTACGACCGCCAGGGGCGCGATTGGGACGCCACGATCACCAAGATCGTGGACAACCCTATCAGCATCCGCCAGGCGTTCTGGGCGCCCTACAAAAAGCTGGTGCGTCTCATCGAAGAACAGATCGCCAAACGCGCCGCCGCCGCCGAGGCCGCGTCCGAGGCCAAGCTGGCCAAGGCGGCCGAAGCGGCCGCTCAGGCGGACAAGACCCTTCCGGCGGCCAAGCCCGAACCCAAGAAGGTGGACGTGGGCACCGTGGCCGCGCTGGGCGTGGCCTTCGGGGCTTTGGGCACAGCCTTCGCCACCATGGCGGCCTACATCACCGGCCTGCTTCAACTGCCCTTCTGGCAGGTGTGCCTGGCGGTGGCCGGTCTGCTGCTGCTCATTTCCGGGCCGTTCATGGTTATGGCCTGGCTCAAGTTGCGGAAGCGCAACCTTGGGCCGCTGCTCGACGCCAACGGCTGGGCCGTGAACACCCGGGCGCGCATCAACGTGCCTTTCGGCGCCTCGCTCACCCAGGTGGCCAAGGTGCCGCTCGGGGCGGTGACCGGCGCCGGCGACGCCTTCGCCGAACGCCCTGCGATGTGGCCCAAGCTGCTCGGCTTCATCGTGGCCGTGTGCTTCCTCTACAGCCTGCTCAACAGCTTCGGCTGGGTCCACCGCCTCACCGGCGGGCACTGGGGCCAGTCCACCGAGGAGATTCAACGCCGCGAGCAGGCCGCCAAGGACGAAGCCGCCAAGAAGAAAGCCGCCGCAGCCGCCGCAGCCGCCGCAGCCGCGGGGACCAACGCGCCGGCGGCCAAGTAGTTGCCCGCGCTCGCGCAGCGGAGCCGCCTCTCCCGGCGTCGGGCAATCAGCCAAGCCGCCCGGGCGCGGCACGGACCGCGATTTGTGGCGACCAGCCCGCCCGCCCGCTCGCGCTCACCACGTCCGCAACCGGTAGAACCCTTCCGGCCCCACGGGCCCGGCCGCCGGCGCCGTCCATTGATCCGCGGCGAGGATCTCGGACAGCGGCGCAAACGGGTCGTCCAACCGCGGCGCGCGTTCCACTTGGAAAACCCGGCCGGGCCCCTGCCAGCGCAGCTCGAGGCCGCCGGGGATTTTCACTGGCAGTTGCAGTTTCGGGGGGCCGGCGGGCGGGACCGCATCCGAGACCACCCAGAGGCCCTCGAGGCCGAAGTTGGCCAGGTCCTCCAACGGCTGGAAGGGACGCACCAGGTCCAGATTGCGCGCCACGAGGTAGCCGCGGTCGCTGAGCAGGTCGCCGTCGGTGATCGGCCCCAGACCGGCGTCCATGAACCCCTCCTCGACCGAGAACCAGATTTCGCCCGACGGCCAAACGAAGAACGCGTCCAGCCCGTAGTCGTGTTCCGGATTCTCCGGGGCGAAATTCATCAACAACCCGGCGTTCGAGCGCACCACCCGGCCCGCGTTCGAGAGCAAATCGCCCCGGCCCACGGTGTGGCTGAGCGTCTCCGACCACGCGGCCTCCCGGACCGAAAACCAGATTTCGCCTGATTCGTGCCAGAACACCGCGTCCAGCCCCAGCTCCGGCGGCGGCGGCATGAAGCCCAGGCGACCGACCAAATCCGCGTTCCGCAGCAGCACCCGGCCGGCGCTGCTCAACAGGTCGCCCTCGCTCACGTGCCCCAGCACGGGGCTTTCGGCCGCCTGGCCGATCGAAAAGGCCACCTGCCCGCCGCTGCCGGGAATCACGTCAAACCCGTCCACGCCCACCTCCGGCTCCAGCCCGGCGGCCTTGAGCAAGCGCGCCCAGGGCACCACCAGCCGGCCGGTGTCGCTGAGAATGTCCGCGCCGGTCAGCCGCGCTTCGGGCCAGGAGCCCACCCCGGGGGTCATGCCGCTGCGGGTCGTGAACCACAATTCCCGGAACGGCGCCGCGCGCAGGCTCACGAAAAACCGCGAGAACTCGTCGCCGCCCTGCTCCTCGAGCTCGACGCCCAGCAACGGCCACTCGCGGCCGGGCGCGGGGTCGCCGTTCAAAAAGGTCGCGGTGCGCACGGTGTCGCCGGTGCGCACGCGCAGCGTGAGGTTCCACTTCTGCTGCACGGCCACTTCACCGCCGAGCTCGAGCGTGCCCTCGCCGGTGATCTCGAGGCCCGGCGGCTCGGCGCCGTCGGTAAGGCGCAAGTTGAAGATGTGGTACCGCTCGAACAGGGGATTGCCGCCGCTGTGCACCAGGTCGAAGCCGCCGCTCAACGGCACGGGGAAGACCCGTTGCGCGCACACGATGCAGGCGTTCACAAACCGGTTGCCCGCCAGCAGGCGATAGGCCCAGCGGCTCAACTCCGGCACCGCCACCAGCCGCAGCGAAGGGCCGTTGGCGTCCGACGTGGTCAGGGTCAAATCCAGGTCCGCGCCCACCGGCTGGAGACCGGACTCGAAGCGCACCGGACCTTCGCCGTCGTCCAGCATCAGCCACATCTCGTGCCCGAAAAACGGCCCGCGTCCGCCCCGCCGGTAAAACCCGTGGCCGCGCCAGACGCGGGGCGTACCGCCGGGGGCCGCCGTTTCGAAGTGCACCCGCTCGACGGCAAAGTTTTCCCAGTCCATTGGCCCGGGTTGCGGCATCAGCCGGAAACTGCCGCGCACGGGCAGGGAGGGGCCCCGCCCGGCCGGAGTCCACAGGCTGCCTTCGACCAATTGGTAAAGCGTTTGGGCTCGAGCGGGTCCGGCAAGCCCGCAAACCAGCAGGGCCAACCAGAGCCAGCAGCGGCGACCCGCCTTGCCGCGCGGGGTTGAACGAGCCCGGCGGAACGTGGAGGTGACAGCAAAACCGGTCGTTGAGTTCATGCCGCGAACGTACGCACTTCCCGGCCGCTTGCCAACGGCTGCGAGGGTGTCGGTGTCGCCGGGGCGCGGCGCGCGGCCACGGTCTCGCCTGCATATTCATAGGCGGTCAGGAACCGGAAGGCGTGGCGCAGATTTCCAATCTGCCGTACCGCGGGTTTCCAACCTGCGGAGCGCCGCCAGGTTTCCGACACTTTGCCGACTGGAAGTCGGCGATACGGCAGGTTGGAAACCTGCGCTACGAGCCTTGGTCGGCCGTACGCGAACCAGTTCGTGGAATAAGCAGGCTAAAGCCCCAGCTTGCGCAAGGCTGCGCCGGTGTGGCTGCGCGAGCAGGCCGCGATCGCCTCCGGTGGCCCGGCCGCGACGATTTCGCCGCCCGCCTCGCCCGCCTCCGGCCCCAGGTCAATCACCCAGTCCGCCTCGGCGATGAGGTCGAGGTTGTGCTCGATGACGATCACCGTGTGCCCGGCGTCCACCAGGCGCTGGAGGACCTCGACCAGCCGGCGCACGTCGGCCATGTGCAGGCCGATGGTGGGTTCTTCGAGCAGGAAGAGGTTGCACCGGGCGCGCCGGCCCGCCGGCCCGGGCAGCTCAGGTTGCGGTTTGAGGCCCGCCAGCAGGTGCGTCACCAGCTTCACCCGCTGGGCTTCGCCGCCGCTGAGCGTGGGACTGGTCTGGCCCAGCTTCAGGTAGTCCAGGCCGGTGTCGTGCAGGGCGTCGAGCGCGCGCCGCAGGCGCGGGAAGGCGGCGAAAAACTCGCGCGCCTCCGCCACGCTCAGGTCGAGCACCTGGGCGATGTTCCGCCCGTGGAAGGTCACCTCGAGCGTCTGCGGATTGAAGCGCCGACCCGCGCAGGTCTCGCATTTCACAAACGCCGGCGGCAGGAAGTTCATCTCGAGCTTCACCACACCGGCGCCCTCGCAACCGGGACAGCGCCCCTGCGGGCTGTTGAAGGAAAACCGCCCCGGCCCGTACCCGCGCAACCGCGCTTCGGGCACCTGGGCGAAGAGCGCGCGGATGTCGTCGAAAAACCCCACGTACGTCGCCGGCGTCGAGCGCGGCGTGCGGCCGATGGGCGCCTGGTCCACCTCGTACACCGCGGCGAGCGACTCGAAGCCGCGGACCCGTCCGGCGGCCGGCGGCGGCTGTTCGCGCCCGCCCTGGAGCGCCGCGCGCAGCGCGGGCCAGAGGCACTCGCGGATCAACGTGCTCTTGCCCGAGCCGCTCACCCCCGTGACCACGATGAACCGCCCCAGCGGGAAGCGCACGGTGAGGTGCTTGAGGTTGTGCAGCGCCGCGCCCTCCAGCACCAGCCAGGCTGTCTCCGCTGCCGCGCCCGCCGCGGTCTTCCCGGCCGCGCCGCGCCGCGGGCGGCCGTTGGCGGACTCCGGCTCGGCCACGGGCCGCCGCGCGCCCCGGGCCGGGCGCGGCAGTTTCCCGTGCTCGCGCAGGCAACGGCCGGTGATCGAGTCCGGGTGCCGCATCAGCGCGCGCAACGTGCCGCAGGCCACGACCTGTCCGCCGCGGACGCCCGCGCCGGGGCCCAGGTCCAGAATCCAGTCCGCGCGGCGCATCGTGGCCTCGTCGTGCTCGACCACCACCAGCGAATTGCCACGGGCGCGCAGCCGGGCGAGCGTGGCCAGCAAGCGCTCGTTGTCGCGGGCGTGCAGGCCGATGGTCGGTTCGTCCAGCACGTACAAGACCCCGCTGAGGTTCGAGCCCAGTTGCGCCGCCAGCCGGATGCGCTGGTTCTCGCCGCCCGAGAGCGTGGTCACCGCGCGGTGGAGCTGCAGGTAGCCCAGGCCCACCTCGCGCAGGAAGCGCAACCGCTCGCGAATCTCCGGCAGGATGTCCCGCGCGATCAAGGCCGCCCGACCCGCGGGCTTCCAGTGCGCGAACGCCGCCGCCGCCGCATCCACCGAGAGCGCGCCCAGTTGGTCAATCGTGATACCTTCCTCCGTCGCCGCGCCGTTTCGTTCGTCGCCGGCCCCCGGACCGAACCCCGGCAACCGCACCGCCCGGGCCACGGGGTTGAGCCGCGCCCCGCCGCACTCCGGGCAGAGCTCGCGCTCGCCCTCCTGCCAGCTCCACCAGGATTCCTCGATCGCGTCCGCCCGCGCCCCGCGGTCCACGTCCTCGGGCAGGTAAAACAGCTCGCCGAAGCCGCGACAGCGCGGGCACCAGCCGGCGGGCGAGTTGTAGCTGAAAAACTTCGGGTCCAGCGGCGCGAACGACCGGCCGCAACCCGGGCAGGCGCGCTCGGTGGAATGCACGGTGAGCGTGCCGGCGGCATCCAGCGCGAAGAGCGTGCCCCGGCCCAGCTCGAGCGTCTCGTCCACCAGCGCGCGCGGGTCGGCGGCGCGCCGGCCGGCGCGGTCCGTGGCGCCGCGATGGTCCAGCACCCCGGTGAGCACCTCGAGGTGATGTTCGCGGAAGCGGTCCAGCGCGATCGGGGCGTCGGTCGGGTAAAACCGGCCGTCGGCGCGCACCTGCGCGTAGCCGTGCTGGCGCGCCCAGGCCACGGCCTCGCGATGGAAGCCCTTGCGCCCGCGCACCACCGGCGCCAGCAGACGCAGCGCCCCGCGTCGCCGCGCCTCGGCCCGCAGGCGCGCGCAGACCTGGTCGCGCGTCTGCGGGGCCACGGGCACCTGGCAATCCGGGCAATACGGCACGCCCAGCCGGGCGAAGAGCAGGCGCACGAAGTGGTAAATCTCCGTGACCGTGGCCACGGTGCTCTTGCCGCCGCCGCGGGCGTTGCGCTGCTCGATGCTCACCGTGGGTGGCAGGCCGGCGATGAGGTCCACGTCCGGCCGGGCCAGTTGCTCGACAAACTGGCGGGCGTAGGTGTTCATCGAGTCCAGAAACCGCCGCTGGCCCTCGGCGAACAACAGGTCAAACGCCAGCGTGCTCTTGCCCGAGCCGCTGACGCCGGTGATGACGACGAACCGCCCCCGCGGGATGGTCACCGAGAGGTTCTTGAGGTTGTGCTCGCGCGCGCCGTGGATGGTGATCGAGTCGGCGGCCACGGGCGCATCCGGTTCCTGCCACATGGCCGCCAGTGTGCACCCGCGCGGGCGGCCGCGCCAGCGCCCGGCCGGCCTTTCGACCGGCGCCGCGCTTGGGACTTGCCACGTCACGCGCCGGGCCGTTAGCTCGGGCGCATGAAAGCCACGTGGCACGCTTTGGCCTTTGGCGTCCTGCTCGCCGGGGCGCTTCCCGCCGCCGCCCTCACCTTGTTTGGCCCGGGCACCGCGCCCGCTCTCATCCTCGTCCAACCCGACGCCACGGCCGCCGAGCGCCACGCCGCGCAGGAGCTGGCCGAGACCCTGCGGGAAATCTCGGGCGTCAATTTCCAGGTGGCGACCGCCGGCGAGCCTCTGCCCGCACGGGCCATTCTCATCGGCCCCGGTCCGGTGGCGGCGAAGCACTTTGGCGAGGTGCCGTGGGATCAACTCGGGCCGGAAGAGGTGGTCATCAAAACCCGGGACGAGCGTCTGTTGCTGGCCGGGGGCCGGCCGCGCGGGACGCTGTACGCGGTGAGCCAGTTTTTGCAGGAGCAATGCGGGGTGCGCTGGTGGGCGCCCTGGGCTGTGCGCGTGCCGAAGCGGGAGCGCCTGGTGGTGGACGCGCTGGACGTGCGGTACCGGCCGGTCTTCGAGTCGCGCGACCCGTACTGGTATCCGGCGTTTGACGCGCGCTGGGCGGTGCGGAATTTCTCGAACAGCCAGTCGGCGAACATTCCCGAGGAGTGGGGCGGCTGCATTCGCTACAAGGGCTTCGTCCACACGTTCTACCCGCTGGTGCCGCCCGAGGAGCACTTCGCCAAGCACCCGGAATGGTTCAGCGAGATCAAAGGCCGGCGCACCCATGACCACGCCCAGCTTTGCCTGACCAACCCCGAGTTGCGCGAGCACGTGGTCGAGCGCGTGAAAGCCTGGCTGCGCGAGGCGCCCGAGGCGCGCATCATCTCGGTCTCCCAAAACGACTGGCACGGCTACTGCGAGTGCGCCCGGTGCAAGGCGTTGGACGAGGCCGAGGGCAGTCACGCCGGCAGCCTGCTGGACTTCGTCAACTACGTGGCCGAGCGGATCGAAAAGGAGTTCCCGCATGTGGCGGTGGACACGCTGGCCTACCAGTACACCCGCCAGCCGCCGCGCACCCTCAAGCCGCGCCCCAACGTCATCGTCCGGCTGTGCTCGATCGAGTGCAACTTCCGCGAGCCGCTCGACGCCCCGGCCAACGCGAAGTTCGCCGACGACATCCGCGGCTGGGCCCAAATCTGCGACCGGCTCTACATCTGGGATTACACCACCGACTTTGCCCACTACCTGCAGCCGCACCCGAACTGGTTCGTGCTCGGCCCCAATGTCCGCTTCTTCGCGGCGCACCATGTCCGGGGCGTCTTCGAGCAGGGGGCGTATCAAAGCCACGGGTCGGAGTTCGCCGAGCTGCGCGCCTGGGTGCTGGCCCAACTGCTCTGGGACCCGCACCGGGACGACCGCGCCCTGATCCGCGAGTTCCTCGAGGGCTACTACGGCGCGGCCGCGCCGGTCCTCGGACGTTACCTTGAGCTGATGCACGAGGCCTCGGCGGGCTGGAACCTGACCTGTTTTTCCCGCACGGACACTCCGTTCCACCGCTTCGCCACGCTCAGCCGGGCCGAGGCGTTGTGGCGCGAGGCCGAGGCCGCGGTGGCGGGCGACGCCGAGTTGCTGGCCCGTGTGCAACGCGGCCGCCTCTGGCTGGGCTACGTCTGGCTGGCGCGCTGGGACCAACTCCGCCAGGAATGCACCGCCGCCGGCACGACCTGGCCGGTGGCCGGCACGAAAGACGAGTTCGCGCAGGCGTGGTTGAAGTTGGCCCAGGGCGACCCCGCGCGGCCCTGGACGCAGGTCAGGCTGGTCAACGAATCCGGCCTCACGCCGGAGCAATTCGTCGCGCGCGTCCTGGCGGCAAAACCCTAGCGCGCAACCGGGATTCGCCGCCGTGAAAGCGAAACGCTTTTCCCGCGCCGCCCGGGCGCTGCAAGCCGGCGCCCGGGTCACGCTGCTGGCGCTTGCGCTGGGCGCCGCCGCCGCGGACCTGCCCAAGGTCCGCCTCAGCCCGGACGGCCGCGGCTTCGTCACCGGCGCGGGACGGCCGTTCGTGCCGTTTGGCGTGAATTATTTCCGCCCCGGCACCGGCTGGGCGCCGCAGGTGTGGAAGCAGTTCGACCCGGAAGCCACGCGCCGGGACTTCGCCCGGCTGCGCGCGCTGGGCGCCAATTGCGTGCGCGTGTTTCTCACCTTCGGCTCGTTTTACACCGAGCCGGGCCGGCTCAACCCGGAAGGGATCGAGAAGCTCGACCGCTTCCTCGCGCTGGCGGAAGAGGCCGGCCTGTACGTGCACCCCACCGGGCCGGACCACTGGGAGGGGTTGCCCGAGTGGGCGCGCGGCGACCGGCTCGCCGAAGAACCGGTGCTCCGGGCGCTGGAGGACTTCTGGCGCCTGCTCGCGGCGCGTTATCGCGAGCACCCGGTCATTTTCGCCTACGACCTGTTGAACGAGCCGGAGGTGCGCTGGGACACCCCCGCCATGCGCGGGCGCTGGACGGCGTGGTTGAAGGCTCGGTACGGCGACGCTGCAGCCGTGCGCGCCGCTTGGGGAACCGCCGACCGACCGGCGGACCTGACTGACGTGCCCGTGCCCTCGCGGGCGGCGCCGCCCGGGCGGGAATTGCTCGACTTCCAACACTGCCGCGAGGCGGTGGCGGTGGAGTGGACGCGCCGGCAGGTGGCCGCGATCAAAGCGGCCGACCCCGCGGCGCTGGTCACGGTCGGCTTGATCCAGTGGTCGGTGCCCGTGGGTATCGCGGGCGCGTGGCACTACTCGGGTTTCCGGCCGGCGCAACAGGCGCCGCTGCTGGATTTCCTCGAGGTGCATTTTTACCCGCTGGCGGCGGGGTTTTACGAATACCGCGACGCCGAGGACGAACTGCGGAATCTGGCCTACCTGCACACCGTGGCGCGCGAGGCGGCCCGCCCGGGCAAGCCGGTGGTGATCGCGGAATTTGGCTGGTACGGCGGCGGCCAGCCCCGGCTCAATCAGGGGCGGCACCCCTTCGCCGGTGAGGAACAGCAGGCGCGCTGGTGCCGGCGGGTGGTCGAGCGCACCGCCGGGCTGGCGTGCGGTTGGTTGAACTGGGGCCTGTACGATCACCCCGAAGCGCACGACGTGACCGAGCTCACCGGCCTGCTCACCACCGAGGGCCGGGAAAAGGCGTGGGCGCGCGAGTTTCGCGCCCTGGCGGCCCGGTGGGCGGAGGGCGTGCCCGCGACGCCCGTGCCGGCGGACGCGCCCGTGCCGGAGTGGGACCGGTTGATCACGGACGCCGCGGCGCGGGAGGCCTTCCGGGAGCGCGCGCTCGAGTGGTATCGCCGGAGCGGCCCATGAACCTCGGGCTGTTTGGCCCGGGTGGCAGCCGGTCGGGCGCCGAGCTGCGCGAGAAAGCGCGATTTTTCGGCCATTTTCTCCTTGCGCGAGGGCGGTCACCTGCTAGAAACGCCCGCGACGTCCGTTCGTTTCAACCTCAACGCAAACTCAAAATCGTATGGCCAAAGCACTCTCCAAATCGCAAATCGCCGCGGCGCTCGCCGAAACGGTGGGCATCACCAAGAAACAGGCCGTGCTGGCCCTGGATACCCTGGCCGAGATGTCCTACAAGAACGCCAAAAACGGCTTCACGTTCCCCGGGGTGGGCAAGCTGGTGCTGGTGAACCGCAAGGCCCGGATGGGCCGCAATCCCAAGACGGGCGAGCCGATCAAAATCCCGGCCCGCAAGGCGGTGAAGTTCCGCGTGTCCAAGGCGGCCAAAGTGGCCATCTTGGGCGGCTAAAACGGCTGGTTTTCCCGCAAAGGCACTCCGGGTTGCGCCGGGGTGCCTTTTCCGTTTGGAATGAAGATTGCCGTGGTGGGCTGCGGCGCCGTGGGCAGTTACTACGGCGCCCGGTTGTGTCAGGCGGGGGCGCAAGTGCACTTCCTGCTCCGCTCGGATTACGAGGTCGTGCGCCGGGAGGGCGTCCGCGTCCTGAGTGTGGCGGGGGATTTTCAAGCGCGGCCGCGCCCGGCCCGCGACCCGCGCGAGATTGGCCCCTGTGACGTGGTGCTGGTGGCGCTCAAAACCACGGCCAACGACCAGTTCGCCCGCTTGTTGCCGCCGCTGGTGGCCCCGGAAACCCTCGTCCTCACGCTCCAAAACGGCCTGGGCAACGAGGAAGGCCTGGCCGCGCTGTTCGCCCCGGACGCCGTGGGGGGCGGGCTGTGTTTTGTCTGCCTCCACCGCATCGCGCCGGGCGTAATCCGCCACCTGGCGCACGGGCTGGTGGTGCTGGGCAATTACCGCCGCCCGGCGGACGCGCGTCTGCGGCAGTTGGCCGGGCTGCTCGAACGGGCCGGAGTGCCGGCGCGCGTGAGCGATGACCTGGAGCGCGCGCGTTGGGAAAAGTTGGTTTGGAACGTGCCGTTCAACGGCTTGGGCGTGGCCGGGGTCGCGGGGTACGCGGCCTTCCTGGCCGGCCAGGTTCCGCCCGGCGTGGACCGCCGCCACACTTTGCCCACTGATGTGTTGCTGGCCGACCCGCGCTGGCTGGTGGTGGTGCGCGAGTTGATGGGCGAAGTCCTCCGCGCCGCCCGCGCCCACGGCAAGGACCTACCCGAGGAGTTGATCGAGCACAACCTCGAGCGCACCCGTTGCATGGGCGCCTACAAGGCCTCGACGCTGCTGGACTTCGAGCAGGGCCGCCCGCTCGAGCGGGACAACCTGTTTGAGGAACCGCGCCGCCGCGCCCGGGCCCGGGGAGTCATCACGCCGCGACTAGACACGCTATGCACCGTGCTGCGCGCGCTGGACCCGGCCGGGACGCAAAACTCGCCGGGCGCAAGTTGACCCGCCGGGCGCGCCTTTAAGGTGGTGGCGGCTTTGGAGAAACCGCGTCCGGTGAATGCGCCGGGCCGGAAGGACCTTTGGGCGGTCCGCCCGGGGTTCCCGGCGGCGCGCCACCCGGTGGGAAATCCGGCGGGGAACCCGGGGGCGGGCCGGGCGGCAAGCCTCCTTCACCGGGCGCGCCGGGTCCGCGGCGGCGGGGGCCCTGGCCTTCAGGCCAGCGCCCGGGCGGGCGGTCGCCCCAGGGGCGGTTGAGGCGGCGCTGCTGCAGCGCCTCGGCCTTGGCGCGCTGCTCGGGGGTCAGTTCGGCGTCCACGGCGGCCTTGAGGCGCTCCATTTCCGCTTTGAATTTGGGCCCGAAGGGTTCCCACAACTCCCGGATGCGCTGCTGGCTTTCCTTGATGTGCTTGTCTATGCGCTCGCGCTGTTCGGGGGAGAGTCCCAGCGCGTCGCCCATGTGCCGCAGAAAATCCATGCGTTGCCCCACCCACGGTGGCGGCGGGCCTTCCGGGGACCGCATCCGGGCCGGTGCGGTGTAGTTTTGGTAAAGCCGCGTGGCCACGCCGCCGGAGATGACCCCCGCGCCGAAGATCACCACCGCCGCGCCCACGACTTTCCAAGGAACGCCCATTTCAGTCGGCCGGTTCGGTCAACACGGCGTACACCGTGGTTTCCAGGCCCTCGCCCAAGGTGAGGGGCGTACCCTGCAGCGCGCCGGTAAAAGTTGCCAAACCCACCAGCGCCACCGTCAAGCCCAGGCAGGGCGCCGCCGCTCGCCAGAGCAGCCGGGACCAGACCGTCCACAGGTCGGCCGATTCCTGGGCGGCCCGGGCAAGCCGGGCCATGATGCGTTGCTCGAAGGCGTACGGCACCGCGTCCGACGGCCGGTCCAGCCGGGCCGCGGCGAGCAGTTTTTCTTGGAGTTTGGCCAGGTTCATAGCGCCTACCTCACGGGGCAGACGGCCGGCTGCACGGGCCGGTTACAGGTACTGCTCCCGCTTCAATTTCCGGAGACATTTTCGCATTTCCGCCCGTGCCCGAAAAGCCCGGACTTTGACCAGCGAGACCGACCAGCCGGTCAGGGCGGCGATTTCCTTGACCGGGCGCTCCTCGATCTCGAGCAAGGTGATCACCAGCCGGGCCTTGGGCGAAAGCATGTCGAGCAACCGTTTCACCAGGGCGCGGGCCGCCTCGGCGTCTTCCGGGGCTTGGTCCGGGTCCTGTACGAAACGCTCCAACCAGTCCTGCTCGGGCTCGGACAGTTCGGAGAAGGCGTGCTCGCGGTTGCGCTGGTGCACGCGCAGGAAGTCGTAGCAGGTCCGCACCGCCAGGCGCATGAGCCAGTGCTCGAAGGGAGCGTCGCCCCGGAAGGTGTCCAGCTTTTGATACGCCTTGATGAACACCTCCTGCACGATGTCCTCGACCTCGCTCTCGCGGCGGGCGTAGCGGCGGGCGGTGGCAAAGATGCGGGGCTGGTACTTGCGCACCAGTGCCTCGAAGCTCGCGGTGTCGCCGCGGCGCACCGCGGCCACCAGCTCCTCATCGTTGCGTTCCACAAGCACGCAGTTTGCCCGCACGGCCCATGTGACAAAAGGGGAAAGCCACCACCGGTACCGGCGATGACTTTCCCCCGTAACCCCAACCTGCCGAAAACCGCCGTCTTCCGCCGCAGGGGCGCGGCGAACCCAACGGCAAGCGAGCAGACGAAACCGGGCGCGGGCGGGTTACAGGCGCGACCGCCCGTCCTGGATTGGCCTGCGGCCCGGCCCGGTCAGGGACAGGGAAGGGCGGTTGGCGTGGGGCAACCTGGACGGAAGGGTCCCGCTTTCGAGAGGGTGAAACGGGCAACCAGCCCGTGGCGAAGAGCGGCCGGCCGACCACAGCCACCTTGACCGCGTCCCCCGGAACTCACCGAGTTACTCCCGCTTCAGGCGGAACTCGGCGACCTCAAACATCGCAGAGGTGCACGGCCTGCCGCAGCGAGGTCAGGGGGTCCCGCTTGGGGATGAACTCCTGGGCCACGAAACCCTTGAAGCCCGTTTCCACGATGGCCCGCATGATCGCCGGGTAGTTCAGCTCCTGGGTCTCGTCAATCTCGTTGCGCCCGGGGACGCCGCCGGTGTGGTAATGCGCGATGTAGGGCGCCGCAGCCTCGATGCCCTTGTCCTTGTCGCCCCGGATGGTGCGGATGACATCGCCCTCCATGATCTGCATGTGGTAGATGTCGTACAGGAGCTTGAAGTGCTCGGACCCGACGCGCTTGCACAACTCGACCCCCCACGCGGTGTGGTCGCACATGTAGTCGCGGTGGTCAATTTTGCTGTTGAGCAGCTCCATCACCGCCACCACGCCGTGCTTTTCGCACACGGGCATGATGCGTTTGAGGCCCTTGGCGCAATTCTCCAGGCCTTCCTCGTCCGACATGCCCCGGCGGTCGCCCGAGAAGCAGATGATGTTCTTGAAGCCGGCCGCGGCCACTTTTGGGGCGGTTTCCTCGAAAAACTTGAGAATCTTGTCGTGGTTCTCGACCCGATTCAGGCCTTGGGAAATGCCGCCCGGCACGCCGCTGACCATCGCGCAGACCAGGTCGTATTTCTTCAACGTCGGAAAGTCGTCCACGGTCAGCAACTCGACCGAGCGCAGGCCGATTTCCTTCACCGCCCGGCAGAACTCGTCGAGCGGGATTTTGCCGTAGCACCACTTGCAGACCGAATGATTGATGCGGCCCTTGAGCGGGCCGCCGGTGGTTTCGGCCGCTTGCAGGCGCTCGGCCAGCGAGGCGGCGGTGAGGGTCACGGCGGAGGCGGTGGCAGCCTTCAGGGCGGTACGACGGGAAACGGGCGTTTTCATGGGCAAAGCATTTTTTGCAAAGGTCCGGTGCCGGGCGTTGCAAGTCAATCCTCGTGCACACCGCTGCCGGGAACTCCAACCTCCCGTGCCGGCCAGGCGGCGCACTCGAAAGGCTGCGTGTGCCTTCGCGCCCGCCGACCCGGGAAGTGTTCGACGTCCACCTTGCCGGTTCTCCAAGCCGTCCCGGCACCGGGCTCCGGGCCGCCGCGACCGACCTTGTGGTGCCCGGACCACGTCCCGCGGCGCCGCGGTTGGACGGTTGGGGGTGAATCTCCGCCCTGGCAGCCTTTCGCCCTGGCCGCCTTTCAGCGGGGCGGTGCCGGCGGGGTCGGGGCGTTGGTGCGCGCGGCGGCGATGTTGGTGACCTGGTACCTGGCGAAGAGCCGGGCGTACTCGGCGTTGGCCTGGGCCAGGCGCTGGAGATCGGTGTAAAACCGGTTCATTTGCGGGGCGACGTTGGTCTCGTAATCGCCCACCCCACGGGCCAGTTCCTGGATGGTTACGTTCAACTGATTGGCCTGCGCAACCAGCCAGCGGATTTGGTGGAAGAGGCTCAGCGTGGTGGTAACCAGCAGCACGGTCACCACCAGCATCAACACGCGCACCAGGTAGGCCTGGCGTTGCAAATCCCGTTCGAGCGCGGGCGCGGCGGCGCCGGGGGGCGGTGCGGAAGCCGGGGGCGGAGTCGAAGGCGGGACCGGCGAGGCGGGGAAAGTATCCATGCGGGGAGCGGGGTTAACGGGCCGGGGCGTTGGCGGGGAGTTCGAGGCGTTGAAGCAGGTTGGTGTGCGCCAGCAACAGGCCGGAGACGGCGGGCGCCTTGCGGCTGAATTCGAGCGTCTCGGCGGCGAGGCTGCGCATCACGTTCAGGTTGCGGGTGGCCAGGGCCGCGGCGAACTGGAGACGCTGGGCCTGGGCCTGCAGGCGTTGGGCGGTGTTGAGCACCTGCAGGTAGCGGAAGAAGACCAGCAGGTTGGCCGCCGCGCCGATCAAGACCAACGCCAGCAGCACCGAAGTGATCCAGGAACGTGTCTGCACGGCAGCGACCTTACCCGGCGGGCCGCGGAAACTCCAAGCCGGATTTGCGCGGCTACATCCGCTCCGGCGTCTCGATGCCCAGCGCGTCGAGGCCGGTTTGCAACACGCGCGCGGTCAGCTCGCACAACGCCAGGCGGCGCGTGCGCGTGGCGCCGGCTTCCTTGAGCACCGGGCAGGCCTCGTAGAACTCGGTGAACCGCCCGGCCAGCTCGTAGAGGTAGTTGCACAGGTAGTTCGGGCGGTACTCGGTGGCCACGGCCTCGAGCGTGTGTCCAAAGTACAGGAGCTGCCGCGCCAGCGCGCGCTCGGCCGGGGCGGCGGGCAGCAGTTGGGGCGCCGCGGCGCGGAGGTCCCACGCCTCGCCCGCCTCGGCCAGTTTGCGGAAGATGCTTCGGATGCGGGTGTAGGCGTACTGGAGGTACGGCGCGGTGTTGCCGGTGAGGGCGAGCATCTTGTCCCAGTTGAAGACGTAGTCGCTCTGCCGGTTGGGCAGCAGGTCCTGGTACTTGAGCGCGCCCAGGCCCACCTGGCGGGCGATGGCGCGGCGCTCGGCCTCGGGCAGGGCCGGGTTTTTCTCGCTCACCAGCCGGAAGGCCCGCTCCTCGGCCTCGTCGAGCAGGTCGGCCAGCTTGATGGTCTCGCCGGAGCGCGTTTTGTACGGCTTGCCGTCCTCGCCCAGGATCGAGCCGAACCAGACATGGGCCAGCACCACCCGCGCCTCCGGATGCCAGCGGCGGAAGATGGCGAAGATTTGCTTGAAGTGGAGCTGCTGCCGGCCGTCGGTCACGTAGATGATTTCGTCCGGGCGCCAGGTCTCGAGGCGGTAGGCCAGCGTGGCCAGGTCGGTCGTGGCGTAATTGGCCGCGCCGTCGCTCTTCTGGATGATAGCCGGGTGGGCTCGGAGCTCCGGGACGTCCTCGAAAAACACCACCTGCGCGCCGTCGCTTTCGCGGGCGATGCCGCGGGCGACCAGTTCGTCCACCACGGCACGCAGGCGCGGGTTGTAAAAGCTCTCGCCCAGAGTGTAATCGAACCGCACACCCAGCCGCCGGTAAATGGTGTCGAACTGCGCGCGCGACAGCTCGAGCATCTGCTGCCAGATGGCGAGGTTCTCGGGGTCGCCCTGCTGGAGCTTGACCAGCTCGCGGCGGGCGGCCTCGAGCACGGCCGGGTCGCGCTCGCCGGCCTGGTGGACCAGCCGGTAGAGCCGCTCCATTTCGGCCACGGGATCGCGGGCCAGTGCGGCGTCGTCCCGGTGCTGCTTCCAGCCCACGATCAACTTGCCGAACTGCGTGCCCCAGTCGCCCAGGTGATTGTCGGTGATGACCCGGTGTCCGAGCCGGCGCACCACCCGCGCCAGGCAATCGCCCAGGATGGTCGAGCGGATGTGGCCCTCATGCATCGGCTTGGCCACGTTGGGTGAGCTGAAGTCCACCACCTCCGTGCGCGGGCGGGCCGTCGGACGGAAAAAAAGGTGCTCGCCGCGCGCAGCGGCCTGCAGCGCAGCGGCCAACGCCTCGGGCCGCAGGTGAAAATTCAAAAATCCCGGCCCGGCTACTTCGACCAGTTCGCACAGGTCGCTCACCTCCAATTTCCCCACCACCGTGGCGGCCAGGGCTCGGGGATTCTGGTCGCGCGCCTTGGCCAGGCTCATCAGGGCGTTGGACTGGTAATCGCCGAACTTCGGCTCCGGGCAGGGCCGGACCAGCACGGCCGCGGGGTCCGCGTCCGGCAACACGGCGGCCACGGCCGCCTGCAAACGGGATTCGAGAAGGCGATGCAGCATGAAGGAACGACCGCGCCCGCACCGTGCCGCCTCAGCGGGCGGGGGCGCTTTTGCGGAGAATCTCGTAAATGGCCGCGGCGTCGGGCGCCTGTTCGAGCGCCTGCCGCAGTTCGCGCTGGTGCAGCAGCTTGGCGATGTCGGCCAGGGTATGGAGGTGTTTCTGGAACTGGCCCAGCGGCACCAGGAAGAGCACCACCAGCGTGACGCGCTGGTTGTCCAGCGCCTCGAAGTCAATACCGGTCTTCGAGCGGCCGAAGGCGCCGACCACTTCCTGGATCAGATCGGTCGAGGCGTGCGGGATGCCGATGCCGTAGCCGATGCCGGTGCTCATCGAGCGCTCGCGCCGCTGCACCACGGCGCGCACGGCCTCGAGGTGCTCGGGCTTGATCCGCCCGGCGGCCACCAGGCAACGGATCAACTCGTCAATGGCCTCCCAGCGGTTGGTTGCCTGAAGGTCCGCCACGATCGAGTCGGGAGTCAAAATGTCGCCGAGCGTCATGCGCCGAAAATGCCGGACGCATTCCGCCGCAGCGGCACCGCCATTTCAAGCGCAATCCCCGGGCGCGTGTCCCAACGGCAACACCGCCCTCCCGCCGTGCGCGATTTTACGGCCTCGGGCGCGACCGAATCCGGATTTCCGGCCGTTCCCCCTTGCGGGCGTGGAAAACCACCGTCTCGCGCGGGTCGGCCGCGCCACCGCCCCCGCCGCAGCCGGGGCACGCCCCCGGGCCGTGGCGACCGGGCACCCGCCGTCGCAGCCGCGCCCGAGCCATCCATACGGCCGTCAGGGCGACGATGCCCAGGGCGGTGACCTGCTGCCAGTCCATGCGCCAAGGTAGGTCTGCGCTCCGGCGGATCAAACCGGCGCTTCCGCTGCGGCCGGCAACTTGAAGCGCGGGCTCTGGCTGAGGAATTGCAGCGGGTTTTGGTACAGCACGCGGTCCACCGCCGCCGCGCTCCAGCCGCGCCGCCGCATCTCGAGTGCCGTGTGCGCCACGATCAGGGGCACGCTCACGCCCCAGTCGCACGCGCTGTTGAGCCAGAGCCGCTCCGGGCCGTACCGCTCGAGGATGTCAATCGCCCGCGCCGGCGTGCACTTGGTCTCCGGGTACAACGTCATGCCCGCCCAGAAGCCCGCCTCGAGGACCATCTGCACCGTGTGCTCCTCGACGTGGTCAATGATTACCCGCTCCGGCCGGATGCGGGAATCGGCGCGCAGCACGTCCAGCGTCAGCCGGGTGCCCTTGTACTTGTCCTCGAGGTGCGGCGTGTGCACCAAGATGAGCTGGCCGGTGCGGGCGGCCAGGTCCACGTGCCACTCGAGCACCTGCAGTTCGTTGCGCGAGTTTTTGTTCAGCCCGATTTCGCCGATGCCCAGCACGTTGGGCCGGTCCAGAAACTCCGGGATGATCGCCAGCACCTCGCGGGCAAAGCCCGGGTCCTCGGCCTCCTTCGGGTTCAGGCACAGCCAGCAAAAATGCGGCAACCCGAACTTCGCCGCCCGACGCGGCTCGTGCTCGGTGAGCTGGCAGAAATAGTCGTAAAAGGCCTGCGGCGAGCGGCGGTCAAACCCGGCCCAGAAAGCCGGCTCGCACACCGCCGCGCAACCCGCCGCGGCCATCGCCACGTAATCATCGGTCACGCGGCTGACCATGTGGGCGTGGGGTTCGATGTAGCGCATGGGGGGAGCGTTGGGAGAAGTTCAGGCCGCCGCGCGCGCCGGCCCGGGCCAGGCGCCCACCGCGCCTTTGCCGGGTGCTCGAGGGATTGGCTCGGTGGTCGGGTCGCTGAAGGCCATCAACACCGCCCGCGCGCGGTCCGCCGGGGCCGACTCGAGTTGCCGCAACGCGGCCCGCAAGGCCTCGAGCCGAAAGTCCGCCTCGCCGTGGGCGCGGTCCACGCGGTCCAGAAAGGCGGCGATCTCGATCAACTGATGCCGCGCCGCCAGGAAATACAGGTCGAGGACCTGTTGCCGGGTCAAAGTGCTCATGGGCCCACGCTAGCGACGCCCCGCGCCCCGCTCAAGCCCGGGCCTGCCTGCGCGGACCCGAACAGGCGGTAAGGTACACCCGGCCAGAGGTCCGGTCCGCGGGGCCCGCCGGCATGCGGCGGCTGATGGGCGCGAGGCCCGCGTCCAGCGCGCGGCGGGCTGCCTCGCCGCCGGTACGACGGTGGCTACACGCCCAGCTCGCGTTTGACCGCGGCGAAGGCGTCCAGCGCCGTCGCCAGTTCCTCGCGGGTGTGGGCGGCGGAGAGTTGGACCCGCAGGCGCGCCCGCCCGGGCGGCACCACCGGGTAGCTGAAGCCCACCACGTACACGCCGCGCTCGAGCAGCGCGTCGGCGAAGCGGGTCGCCAGCGCCGCGTCGCCCAGCATCACCGGGCAAATGGGGTGCGTGCCGGGGATCACGTTGAAGCCCAGCCGGGTCAGGCCGGCGCGGAAGAACCGGGTGTTGGCCTCGAGCCGATCGCGCAGTTCGGTGGATTCACGCAGCAGTTCGAGCACCTTGAGCGAGGCGCCGGCGATGCTCGGGCAGAGCGTGTTGCTGAACAGGTACGGCCGCGAGCGCTGGCGCAAGAGCTCGATGATCGCCCGCCGTCCGCTGGTGTACCCGCCACTGGCCCCGCCCAGCGCCTTGCCCAGCGTGCCGGTCAAAAGGTCCACCCGCCCCAGCACACCGCAGTATTCGGGGGTGCCGCGGCCGGTCGGGCCCAGGAAGCCGACCGCGTGCGAGTCGTCCACCATCACCAGCGCGCCGTGCCGCTCGGCCAGGTCGCAGATGGCGGGCAGGTTGGCGATGAGGCCGTCCATCGAGAAGACGCCGTCGGTGGCGATGAGTTTGAAGCGGGCGTCGGCGGCCTCGCGCAGTTTTGCCTCGAGGTCGGCCATGTCGTTGTTCCGGTAGCGGAAGCGCCGGGCCTTGCAGAGGCGGATGCCGTCAATGATCGAGGCGTGGTTCAACTCGTCGCTCAGCACGGCGTCCTCCGGGCCGAGCAGGGTCTCGAACAACCCGCCATTGGCGTCGAAGCACGAGGAGTACAGCAGCGTGTCCTCGGTGCCCAAAAACTCGCTCAGCGCAGTCTCGAGCTGTTTGTGCACGGCCTGGGTGCCGCAGATGAAGCGCACGCTGGCCAGGCCGTAGCCCCAGCGGTCGAGCGCGGTCCGGGCGGCCTCGCGCACGGCCGGGTGCTGGGCCAGGCCGAGGTAGTTGTTGGCGCAGAGGTTCAGGACCGGCCGGCCGTCGGCCACGCGGACGGTGGCGCCCTGGGGCGTGATGAGGACGCGCTCGGTCTTGTAGGTGCCGGCGGCGCGGATGCCGGCCAACTGGTCCTCGAGATGCCGCTGGAATTCGGGCGGGAGCATGGCGGCCACTGTGCCGGCTCAACCGCGCCAGTCCAGCACCACCTTGCCGGACCGGCCGCTGAGCATCACCTCGAAGCCCTTCTCGAATTCGGTGTAGTGGAAGCGGTGGGTGATGACCGGTTTGATGTCCAGGCCCGACTCGAGCATGACGGTCATCTTGTACCAGGTCTCGTACATCTCGCGGCCGTAGATGCCTTTCAAGGTGAGCATATTGAACACCACGCGGTTCCAGTCTATGGCCATCTCCGCCGGCGGGATGCCCAGGAGGGCGATTTTGCCGCCGTGGCACATGTTGGCGATCATGTCGCGCAAGGCCGCCGGGCTGCCGGACATTTCCAGGCCCACATCAAATCCCTCCTTCATGCCCAGGCGGCGCTGGACCTCGGCCAGGGAGCCGTCGCGCGCGTTCAGGGTCACCGTGGCGCCCATGCGCCGGGCCAGCTCGAGGCGGTAGTCGTTGAGATCGGTCACCACCACGAACCGCGCCCCGGCGTGCCGGACCACCGCCGCGGCCATGATGCCGATGGGGCCGGCGCCGGTGATCAACACGTCCTCGCCCAGCACCGGAAAGGACAGGGCGGTGTGGACCGCGTTGCCGAAGGGGTCGAAAATCGCCGCCACCTCCGGGTCCACGCCCGGGGCGTGATGCCAGACGTTGGTCATGGGCACGGCGATGTACTCGGCAAAGGCGCCGGTGCGGTTGACGCCGATGCCCTGGGTGTCCTTGCACAAATGCCGCCGCCCGGCCAGGCAGTTGCGGCAGCGCCCGCACACCACGTGGCCCTCGGCGCTGACGAGGTCGCCCGGGAAAAAGTCCTTCACGTTCGCGCCCACGGCCACGACCTCGCCCACGAACTCGTGGCCCACGACCATCGGCACCGGGATGGTCTGCTGTGCCCAGGCGTCCCACTGGTAGATGTGAAGGTCCGTGCCGCAGATGCCGGTCCTGTGGACGCGGATCAGCACGTCGTTGAGGCCGGGGGTCGGCTCGGGCACGTCCTCGAGCCAGAGGCCCGGGCGGGCTTCCTTTTTTACCAGGGCTTTCATGGTCGTACGTCAGGGCGCCCCGCCGCCGCGGGGCGGCTTGTCAACCGGCGGCCGGCGGGTCATCCTTTCCGGCATACCGGAGACACTGCCGAGATAATGGAAGTAACGCTCCGGTATGCAAGACAAAAAATCCGATATATCGAACCATGCCTTCCGCCCCCAAACCGCCCCGCCCCGCGGCGGCGCCCGGCCCCGAGGGCATCCACCGCCACCTGGGCGGCCGGGTCAAACAGTTGCGCGCCGAACGCGGCTGGTCGCTCGAGGCCCTGGCCCGGGCCAGCGGCGTGAGCCGCTCGATGCTCAGCGACATCGAGCGCGAGCAGGCCAACCCCACCCTGGCGGTCACGCTGCGCATCGCCCGGGCCTTCGGGCTGTCGCTGGGCGAGCTGCTCGAAAGCCCCGGCGCCAGCGCCGCCATCACGGTCATCCGGGCCGGGGACCGCGCGTCCCTCTACCGCTCGGACCCGGACGTGCAAATCCGCACCCTCTCGCCGCTGCACCTCGAGAAGGACGTGGAGCTGTACGAAATCCGGTTGCAGGCCGGCGGCGCGTTGCGCAGCGCCCCGCACTACGCGGGCACGCGCGAATTCCTCGCGGTCCAAAAGGGCCAGGTGCGCGTCGAGTCGGCCGGGGACGCCGAGTCGCTGGGCGCCGGCGACTCGGCCACGTACCGCGCGGACGTGCCCCACGCCATCGTGAACAGCGGCCGCGGCGAGGCGGTGGTGTTCTTGGTGGTGATTTACCGGTAGGCCGGCGCGCGCGGCTCGGAAACGGCAACGGTTCGCGCGTCCTCGGCCGGCGGGCTGCGCCCTTGACCGTGTCCGGCCCGGGCACAAATTGAACCCGTGACCATTCGCGACATTCAAGAGCGGCTGACCGGCGCGTTCGTCCCCTTCAAGCTGCGGACCTCCGATGGCGCTGAATTCCTGGTGCCGCACCGGGAATTCATCTTTCTGACCAGCAAACGCGTGGTGGTGGCCAATGCCGAGGGATATGTGAACGTGCTGGACCCGCTGCACATTGTGTCCATCGAGGAAGCGCGCCCGTTGCCATCCGCCTGAAGGCGGCCCCGATCGGGGCCTGACTCAAAACGGCTCGTCGGGGTGGGCCGCCAGCCACTCCGTCAGTCCGGGCAGGCGAAACGAAAGCCGCGCCTGCGCGCGCGCGCAATCCAGCGACGTATCCGGCGGCCGGGGTGGGCCGGGGTGGTCCCGCACCGAGCCGGGCTCGAGGCGCGGATGCAACTGCGGCCAGCGCGCCGCCACCAGGCGCCCGATCTCCCAGCGCGAGAGCCGCTCTGCCCCGGCCACGTGGCACAGGCCGGTGATCGCTTGCAACGCCAGTTCCCACACCGCCCGCGCCGTGACCGCGGCGTGGATGGGCGAGCGGAATTCATCCGTGTACAGGCGCACCGCCCGGCCGGCCTGCCAGGCCAGGCGCATTTGCTCGTTGAAGGCGCGGTCGCCCCGCCGCGAGGCGCCGCCGTTGAGGGAGGTGCGCACCACCAGGGCGCGCGGGTGCGCGAGCACGACCTGCTCCGCCTCGAGCTTGGTGGCGGCGTAAACCCCGAGCGGGTTGGGCGGGTCGGTCTCGGTGTAATGCCCGCGCCGGCCGTCAAAGACCAGGTCGGTCGAGAAAAACACCAGGCGGGCGTCGGCGGCCAGGTCGGCGAGCGCGGCGGTGACGTCCACGTTGAGACGCCGGGCCAACGCTGGGTGGGCCTCGCACTCCGGGCTGCGGCTCAGCGCGGCGCAGTGGATCACCAGCGCGGGGCGGTCGGCTTGAAAGCGCCGGCGCAACGCGGCCAGGTCCGTGAGGTCCAGGTCAGCGCGGGTCAGGCCGAGCACCCGCCAGCCGGGCGCGTGGCGGGGCGCCAGTTGCACCAGGTAATGGCCGATGAGGCCGGCGGCGCCGGTGACCCAGGCCACGGGGAGGTCCGGGGCGGGCATGGCGGGGCGGGCTAATCGCGCCAGCGCCGGGTGAGGTCGCCGTAAGCGTCCACGCGTCGGTCCCGCAAGAAGGGCCAGTGCGTGCGCGTGGTTTCGCACGCCGCCAGGTCCACGGTCACCAGCAACGTCTCCTCGCGGTCGGCGCCGGCCCGGGCGAGGACCTGCCCCTGGGGGCCGGCCACGAAGCTCTGGCCCCAGAATTCGATCCCGTCGCCGCCGTACGGCCGCTCGTGGCCCGTGCGGTTGACGGCCGCTACGAAGCAGCCGTTGGCGATGGCGTGCGCGCGCTGGATGGTTTCCCAGGCCTGAT
>CAYXPA010000009.1:0-64100 GCA_964466945.1 uncultured Verrucomicrobiota bacterium
GCTATTGCTCCAAACCCGCTTTGCCCACCTTTTCAACTGCGGAGATTAGGTTCAAGCTTGGTCGCGTTTCGCGTGAGGAGGAAATTTGGGGCCAAGAGTTTGGCGCGAGGGCGCGCCAAACCGCACGCGGGGCGCGTGCGCTCCCCCGCCAATTCAGTTCTGCGGTCTCAGCGGTCCACTTCGCCCATGACAATGTCCACGCTGCCGAGGATGACCACGGCGTCGGCCAGCGTGTGGCCCAAGCAAAGGTCTTCGAGGATGGTGAGGTTGACGAAGCTGGGCGGGCGCACGCGGTAGCGGTACGGGTTGGGGCCGCCGTCGCTGATGAGGTAAAAGCCCAGTTCGCCCTTGGGGGCCTCGATGCGACCGTAGGCCTCGCCCGGTTTGGGCCGCAGGCCGCGCAACTTGACCTGGGGGTTGCTAACCGGCCCGGCCGGGATGTCGCGCAGGGCCTGGCGGAGGATTTCGCACGACTCGCGGATTTCCAGCAGCCGGACCAGGTACCGGTCGTAGATGTCGCCGTGCTCGCCGAGCGGGACGCGGAAGTGGAAGCGGTCGTAGAAGCCGTAGCGGTCCACCTTGCGCACGTCGTAGTTCACGCCGCTGGCGCGGAGCATGGGGCCGGTGACGCCGGCATTGATCGCCAGCGCCGGTGGCAGCACGCCGATGCCCACGGTGCGGGCGAGCAGGATTTCGTTCGCGCTGAGGAGGGCCTCGAATTCATCGAGAAACCGCGGCAGGCCGTCCACAAACCGCGCCACGCCCTCGAGCCAGCCGGGCGGCAGGTCGCACCGGCAGCCGCCGAAGCGGAAGTAATTGCACATCATCCGGGCCCCGGTGAGCGCCTCGAACAGGTCGAGCACCTTCTCGCGCTCGCGGAAGGCGTACATCAGGGGCGTGCCCATCGTGCCCATGTCGTGGGTCAAAAAGCCGATCAGGCACAGGTGATTGAGGATGCGGGTCAGCTCGGCGGTGATGACACGGATGTACTCGGCGCGCTCGGGCACGGTGATGCCGGCGAGCTTTTCCACCGTGAGCACGTAGGCCCAGTTGTTGGTCAGCGAGCAAAAGTAGTCCAGCCGGTCCGTGTACGGGATCGAGCCCAGGTAGCTGGTCTGCTCGCCGATCTTCTCGTGATTGCGGTGCAGGTAGCCGAAGACCGGCTTGAGCCGGCGCACCCGCTCGCCCTCGAGCACCACGTCCATTCGGAAGACGCCGTGCGTCGAGGGGTGGTGCGGCCCCACCGAGACCTCGAGCCATTCGTCGGTCTCGCCGGGCAGGGGCGCGCGCGCGCAGGGTTTGACCTCGTAACCGGGCGCGGCAGGTGGAGCCAGGAAAGCCGCCGCGGCGAATGGCGCTTCGGGCCCGGGCCCGCCCGCCACCGCGCCGCTGGCCGTCGCGGGCGCGTCCGTTTCGCGGGAGGTCATGCGGCACCTCCCGGGGGGTAATGCCGGCGCGCCTTGGTCAGGACCTCGTCATGCGGCGTGGGCTCGTACTCGTAGTCGTCGGGTTCGACGTAGTCCTTGCGCATCGGGAAATCGGCGAACTCATCCCACATCAGGATGCGGCGCAGGTCGGGATGGCCGGTGAACCCGATGCCGAAGAGGTCGTAGGCCTCGCGCTCCTGGAACTCGGCGCTGCGCCAGACCGGCGTGAGCGAGGTCACCCGGGCGTCCTCGGCCCGGTTGGCGGTGCGCTGGCGCAGGATCAACGGGCCGTGGCGCAAACGCATCGAGTACAGGTGGTACACCGCCTCGAGTTGGCCGGGCCGCCGCCGCTCGACGCTTTCCTCGAACTCCTGCTCGACGCCGTCCACGACGCGCCGGACCTTGACCTTCTCTTGGAAGACCGTTTCCGGCCAGTCCACGCCGGTGACATTCGAGCAGTAATCGAAGGCCAGGTCCGGGGCGTCGCGCAGGTAGCGCGCTACAGCAAGGGCATGGTCGCGATCCACCACCAGCGAGGCCTGGGCGGGCACGGCCGGGTTGGGCTCCAGGCGCACGTCGGCGCCGGGCACGGCGGCCCGCAGTCGGTCGCGGATGGATTCGAGGCTTTCCACGGGCGCGGGTACGGGCATCAACCGGCTTCGTCCCGCACCACCACGGGCGGGCGCCACACCTCGGGATTGTGCGGGGGCTGCAGGTCGTACGGCCCGTAAGCCGGCACGGGGAACTCGGCCGGCGCATCTTCCCGCAGGTGGCGGGGGCGGTCCTCGCCGACGAGGGGCTGGGCCGCGATCTTTTGCTGGAGCTGGATGAGGCCGTGCAGCAGCGCCTCCGGCTTTGGCGGACAACCGGGGATGTGGATGTCCACCGGCAGGTAGCGGTCAATGCCCTTGAGCACATTGTAACCCTGCTTGAACGGACCGCCGGAGATGGCGCAGGCGCCCATGGCGATGACGTATTTGGGCTCGGGCATCTGGTTGTAGAGCCGCACCACCAGCGGCGCCATTTTTTTGGTGACGGTGCCGGCCACGATCATCAGATCGGCCTGGCGAGGCGAGGGGCGGAAGACCTCGGCGCCGAAGCGGGCGATGTCGAAGCGGGCCATCGAGGCGGCGATCATTTCGATGGCGCAACAGGCCAGGCCGAAGTTCAGCGGCCACATCGAATTGCGCCGACTCCAGTTGTACAGGTCCTGCAAGGTGGTGGTGAACACCCCCTGCTTGCTCAACTCGCTGCGCAGGCCCTCGTCCATGCGTGCATCATAGCCCGGCGCCCGCGCACCGCCACTGCCCCGGCGTCACTGCCATTCCAGAACCCCCTTGCGCCAGGCCCACACCAGCCCTTCGACCAGCAGCAACACAAACCCCAACATGGCCAGCACCGCCCCCGCGGGCAGCCCGGCGTACGCCACGGCAAAGGGCAGCAGGAAGAGCATCTCCACGTCAAAAATCAGAAACGCCAGCGCGTACAGGTAATAGCCGGAGTGGAATCGTACCCCGGTCTCGCCCGGCGAGGGCAGCCCGCACTCGTAGGGGGCGGTTTTCTCCGGACCGGGCTTGGGCGGGGCAAACCAACGCGCCCACAGCCGCGCCAGCGCCAGCGGGGTCACGCAAAAGACCGTGGCCACGGCGGCCAGGACCGCCAGAAACAGGTACGACGGTGCGCCGGTCATGGTCAGGAAGCCTCCGGCCGGTGCGGTCGCAGGCCCACCGAGCGGGCGATGTCCTCGAACTCCTCGCGGCTGACCGTCTCGAGCCGCTGGCCGCGGGCGGCGAGCTTCTCGTTGATCTTGATGGCCTTCTCGGTCATCTCCGCGTGCGTGGCCTCGGTGCCGCCCACCAGGGCGAAGTTCGGGCCGGTGGTAACACGCTTGTGCCCGTCGGAGTCCAGCCCGACCCCCAGCAGGAGCGCCTTGCGGTGTTGCGGCGAGCGTCGCGACATGCCGACAAACTAGGCGCGCCCGGGCCCGGTTCCAAGCGCAAAGGTGCCGCCATCGGCGGGACGTCCGGCGGCCGGGCGCGCGCGTGTTTCAACTCGCCAACCTTGGCACGCCCGGCTACGTTGCCTGTCATGAAGCTGGTCCACCGGTTGAGGCCATCGCCCCTGCTGCTGGCCGGTCTGTTGGCCGTGCCCTCTGCCGCGTTTGCCGCGGAGACTCCACCGCTGCCGCCACTGCCGCCGGACCCGCCGCCGGTGCAACGCCGCACCAACCGGGTCACCTTTGTCCGCCCGCAAAGCAACTTCGTCACCGTACGAACCAACCTCCCCACGGCCGCCCCGCCCATACCCAGCGCACCCGCGTTTCGCCCCGCCCAGCGCAGTCCGTTGCCCCCGAACCGTCCCCCGCCGCTGTTGGCCCGGCCGCCCGAGCAATTGCCGCCGCTGACCCTCCCGCCGTCCGACCCGACCGTCGTGCCGGGTCTGGTGCCCGCCCCGGCGCACAACCCGGCCGTGGCGGTCGTGCCCGCACCGGGCACGGTGCCGAACATTCGCGCGGCCGTGGTCACGCCGCCCAAACAAGAAACCGTGCTGGCCTGGGACGGGTTGGTGAAGGAAGAGACGCTCAAGCCCGGCGCCACCAGCGGGCACTTTACCTTCAGCTTCACCAACACGGCGCCCGAGGAAGTGGTGATCCATTTCGTGCGCACCTCCTGCGGTTGCACCACCGCCAAACTGCCGCCCCTGCCCTGGCGCATCCCGCCCGGCGGTACCGGGTCGTTCGACGTGGAGCTGGACGCCCGCGGCAAGAGCGGCGTGGTCACCAAGACCGTGACCGTGGAATCCTCGGCCGGCTACCGCTACCTGACCGTGCGCGTGGCCCTCCCGGCGGCCGGCGGCAGCGTCATGGCCGCCGCCGACCGCTCGCGCAACCTGCAAATTGCCCTGGCCGACCGCCAGGCCGTGCTCAAGGGCGATTGCGCCGTGTGCCACGTGACCCCCGGCATCGGGAAAATGGGGGCCGAGCTTTACACGGCGGTCTGCGGCGTCTGTCACGAGGCCGAGCACCGCGCCTCGATGGTGCCCAATTTGCGCGCGTTGAGCCGCCCGCTCTCGGCCGACCAGTGGCGCAGCATCATTCGCTCCGGCAAAGCCGACAGTCTCATGCCCGCCTTCGCCGCCAGCGAAAACGGCTTCATGACCGATGCCCAAATCGAGTCGCTGGTCCAGTACCTTACCGGGCCCTTCCGCACCAGCGCCCCACCCGGCGCCGTACCGTCTGCTCCACGGCCGGTGCTACCCACCGAGTAAGTGGTGAACCCCGCCGCCGCAGCGCCCGAACCCGGAGCGTCTCCCTCTGGCGCCTTGCCCGCGGGCGCGGCCGGCATGGGTAAGCCGCCGGCAGGCGACTCACCGAACCCGCCGCTCAACCCGCCGTCGCCTCGCCGCCCGCCGCCCGAGAATCTCTGGCTCAATCTCGGCTTCAACGCGGCCGCGCCGGCGTTGATCCTCACCTTCCTCAGCGCCCCGAACCGGCTGGGCCCGGCCGGCGCGCTGGTCACGGCGCTTCTGTTCCCGCTGGGCTACGGGGCTTGGGACTTGTGGCGGCGGCGGACGTGGAACCTTTTGTCCGCGCTGGGGCTCGCCGGAACGCTGGTGACCGGCGGGCTGGGCTTGCTGGAAATGAGCGGCTTTTGGTTCGCCGTGAAGGAAGCCGCCCTGCCGGTGCTGCTGGGCCTGGCCATCCCGCTTTCGTTGCGCACGCGCCAGCCACTGGTGAAAACTCTCCTCTACAACGACCAGGTCCTGGACACCACCCGCATTGGAGCAGCCCTGGCCGCGCGCGGCCAGCAGGCCCGCTTCGAGGCACTCCTGGCGTGGGCCTCGTGGGTGCTGGCGGCCACGCTGCTGGTCAGCGCCGCCATCAACTTCGCGCTGGCCTGGTGGCTCCTGCCCGCGACCTCCGGCACCGATGAATTCAACCGCCAGCTCGCCAAGCTCCAGCTCTGGAGCTGGCCGGGCACGTTTCTGCCCATGGCCGCCGGGATGTTCTATGCGCTGTCCCGACTGCTCAAAGGCCTCGAGGCCCTCACCGGCCTGCGCGGCGAGGAGCTGTTTCACCCCCGCGCGCGCCGCGGCGCGTAAGCCGGCGGCCACAGGGCCCGATACCCCGAGAGTGGCGCGCAAAATTTGCTCGCCGCCCAAGGGTACGCTTCCACAATGCGCACGGACTTCACCGAGCGAATCCGCCATGCAAACGCCTTTCCACTCCGTCGTTTCCCAAATCCTCCGAGCCGGCCTGGCTGCCGGCCTGATCACGGTGCTCTTGACCGCCTGCACCGCGTCGCGCGAAACCGCACCCGCGAGCGCCGCGCCGGCCCCGACCGCGCCAACCCAGCCCGGCGCCGCGTCCACCACCCTACCGAGGCCCGCGCCGGTTCCGCCGCGTGCCGAGTATCCGTTCCAGGAATTGCCCGAGTGGCCGGCGGGGAACTGGATTTCCCTTTTCGACGGCCGTTCCCTCGCGGGCTGGCGGGTCACGGAGTTCGCCGGCGCGGGCGAAGTGCGCGTCGAAGAGGGCCGGATGATCCTGGGCATGGGCGCGATGCTCACCGGGGTGAACCTGGTCCGGACCAATGACCTGGCCACGCAGAATTACGAGATCGGCCTGGACGCGATGCGGGTCGAGGGGAGCGACTTTTTCTGCGCGCTGACCTTCCCGGTGGGGGACAGTTGCTGCACCTTCCTGCTGGGCGGCTGGGGCGGCGGGGTGGTGGGCATCTCGAGCATCAACGGCAACGACGCCTCGCTCAACGAGACCACCAAATACCTCAACTTCGAGTCCGGCCGCTGGTACCGCGTGCGGGTGCGGGTGACCCCGCAAAAACTCGAGGCCTGGATCGGCGCCCAGCAAATGGTGGACGTCGAACTCGAAGGCAAGCGCATCAGCGTGCGCCCGGGAGAAATCGAACTGAGCCAGCCCTGGGGCATCGCCACCTGGCAGACCACCGGCGCCATTCGCGACGTGCGCTACCGCAGGCTTTGAAGCCCCGGTCCGCCGGCGGCGGGAAGCTTCACAGGGGCGACGGCAAACCGCCTTTTACGCGCGCGTCCCGGAGCTCGCGCGCCACCCCGCTCACAGAGTGGGGGGGCTCCGCAGCGCCCCTGCTTCCAACTCCGGCACCAGGTCAAACTGGTCGCGCTGCGCGCAAAACGCGACATCCGCCCGTAGCTCCGGCCGTTCCAGCAGCCGCCGACCGTTGCGCGACAACGCCAACGCGCCCGCCAAATCGCCCGCGAACGGCCGGTAAAGCTGCCGCGCCATCAGGGCCGCGTCGCTGACCCGTTCCGCCGGGTAAACCCCGTCCAGTGCCTCTACCAGCGCGCCGGCGGCCAGCGTGTCCTCGAACGCGGCCTCCTCGCCCGTGCCGCTGCCCACCAGAAGCAGCCGCGCGGGCCGGACTTGTCCGATCCGGCGCGCCAGCGCGGACAAATTGAGCAACGCTCCGGCCCACACGAAGCGCGCGCCCGCGCAGGCCCGCAACGCCCGCGTGCCGTTGGTCGTGGTCATCACCAACGTGCGGCCCTGCACGCGTTCGGCGACAAACTCCCGCGGGGAATTGCCCAGATCGAACTCCACTCCGCCGCTGAGCGCCGCTCCGATGCGGACCCCGTCCCGTTCTCCGGCCAGCAACACGTCGGGCCGCGCCCGCCGCACGGCCAACGCCTCGGGAATGTCGGCCACGGGCACGACGGCCGCCGCGCCACGAGCCAGCGCCGTCACGATGCTGCTGGTGGCGCGCAGCACGTCGAACACCACGCAGGCCGTGGCGCTCAGGTCCCGTCGCGCCAGGGCTGCGAACTCGGCAGGAGTAAAAATCACGTCCACCGCGCTATCCATCCCCGCTGAGCTTGTGCCGCCCGCCCGCGCCTGCCAAATCCGAATTCCCGTCGGCCGCGGCGCATTTCATTTTCTGACAGCGGGTCGCCGGGGGCGAGGCCGTAGCGCAGACTTCCAAGTCTGCCGTACCGCGGATTTCCAATCCGCCGACGCGGCAAACTTCCGGACAGTAACGAACGGTCTTGGGACCGGTCTTGGCCGGCCGACTGGAAGTCAGCGATACAGCAGGTTGGGAAACCTGCGCTACGCCAGAGATCCCCGCCTGCGATAAACTGAGATGCGCCGTGTCGGTTAGCCGCCCGACCCCGGCCGGTCTCTAACGGGGAGGTCGGCGTGGCGCGGCCAGGGGGCAGCGTTGCGAACTTGCCACGGCCCGCGGACGGGCGTAGGCATGGCCCTGGCAATTACCCCGTTGAAGTTTGAACCCACGATGCCTGAGTTGAACGTATGAAAACCGATTCCTTCCCCGCCCGTTGCGCCGGTTGTCCCCTCAACCGCCGCCAATTTCTCACCCGTGGCAGCGCCGCCGCGCTTGGCGTTGTGGGAGCGTGGACAACGCCCGCCTCGTTGCTGGCCGCCCGCCCGAAAGCCACGCCTCCCGCGCGCATCCGCATCGTGTACGCGCTCCACGCGCCGGTCCAACCCGGCGCGGACTGGCCGAACAAGGGCTTTGATTTCCGGCCGGTGATGGCGCGGGTCGAGCGCGAGCTGCGCCGCCGCTGTCCGGGTTTCGAGTTCGTGACCGCACAGGCCAGCGGCCCGGAGCAGGCCCGGCAAATCCTCGAGGCCGACCGGGCCGCCAGGAATGTGGACGGCTACCTGGTGTACCAGTTGAATTGCTGGAACCAGGTGGTGCAAACCTTCGCCGCGTCCGGCCAGCCGGTGCTGTACGCGGACTTCCAGTTTGGAGGCAGCGGAGGTTTCCTGGTGTACAACGCGGCCTTCCTGCGCCACGGCGCCTCGAACGTGGGCTTCGTGGCCTCTTCGGACTTGAAAGACCTGGCGGAGGCGGTGCGGTGCTTCGCCCTGGTCAAGCAGGGCGGGTCGGTGGCGGACTTCGTGGCGGCCACGGCACAGGTCCGCGCCCGCAACACGCCCCCGGCGCGCCGCTTGGCGGTCCGGCCGGACCGCCTGCAATGCCTTTCCGCGGAGGAATGCCTGCGTGAGATGCGGCAGACCCGCATCTTGGCCGTGCGCGACCAAAACGCCGGCGAGGAACCGGCCATCGCCGGCATCCCGGTGCAAAAAGTGCCGTTTGCCGAATTGAACGACGCCTGGAAGACCGCGGACCGCGACGAGGCGCGGGCCGTGGCGGACCGCTGGCAACGGGCGGCCCGCAAGGTCGTGGGCGTCTCGCGCCAGACTCTCGAGGATTCCGCGGCGATGTACCTGGCCGAGCGAGCCTTGCTGGACAGGTACGGCGCGCGCGCGATTACCATCAACTGTCTGGGCGGGTTCTACGGTGGCCATATCCACGCCTACCCCTGCCTGGGCTTTGCGGAGCTGAACAACCAGGGCCTGGTGGGCGGGTGCGAGTGCGACGTGCGCTCCACGGCCACGATGCTCATCGGCACGCTGCTCACGCGCGGCCGGCCGGGCTACATCTCCGACCCGGTGCTGGACACGGCGCGGCGTCAGATCATTTACGCCCATTGCGTGGCGGCCACGCGGGTCTTCGGCCCGCAAGGTCCGGCCAATCCGTTCGAGATTCTGACCCATTCGGAAGACCGCCAGGGCGCCTCGCTGCGGTCGCTCCTGCCCGCCGGGTACCTCACCACGACCCTCGAGTTTGATTCCCACCGGAAGCAGATTCTTTTCCACCAGGCCCGGGCCGTGGGCAACGACCCGGATGACCGGGCCTGTCGCACCAAGTTGTGCGCCGAGCCGGTGGGCGACCTCGAGAAGCTCTTCCGCGAGTGGGACCAGTGGGGCTGGCATCGGGTCACCTTTTACGGGGACCTCAAGGAACCGGTGTACGCCCTGGCCGATGCCCTGGGTTGGAAGGTTTTGGCCGAGGCCTGATCCGGAGAACAAGCGGCGGATGCAGTCGGGCCGCGTCCCGGCTGCCGCCGCGCGCGTTACGTTTGGGGTTGAAGGCGGCGCTGGAGGGTCGGCAATATCTCCCCATCACACGTGGCCGCACCGAGCACCAGCGCCGCCGCGGGCGGGTTGACCGACGCCCTGAAGTCCGCGCTGCTCACCCTGCTGGCGGATGACGACCCGGCCGTGTCCGGCGCGGCCCGGGCGCGCATCCTTTCCGAAGGCTTGGAGGCCCAGACCTGGCTGCGGCCGCACCTGCACAGCAGCGAACCAGCCCTTCGACGGCGCGTCGCCGAAATCCTCGACACCCTCGAGCGCCAGCGGGCGGACACCGAGTTTCTGGCCTTTTGCCTGCGGCACGGCGAGGAATGCGACCTCGAGACGGGCGTGTGGTTGCTGGCGCGCACCCAATACCCGGACATCAATGTCGCCGGTTACCAGGCCTGGCTGGACAGCATCGCCGCGGACATCCGCGAGCGCCTGGGCGACACCGGCCCTTCGCTCCGGTGTCTGGCGGTGCTCAACGACCATCTCTTCAACGAGCTGGGGTTCCGGGGCAACGAACGGGAGTTTTACGACCCGCAGAACAGCTACCTCAACCGGGTGCTGGACCGGCGCACCGGCAATCCCATCTGCCTGTGCATTCTGTACTGGCTGCTGGCCCGCCGCCTCCGCCTGCCGGTGGTGGGGGTGGCCTTGCCGCGGCACTTTGTCTGCCGCTTCCAAACGCCCACAGACACGGTCTTCGTGGACGTGTTCCGGCGCGGCAAGCTGCTGACCCGTGCGGACTGCATCCGCTTCTTGCAACAGATCGGCCAGGGGTTCCAAGAGAGTTACCTGGCGCCCACCACGGCCGGCCGCACGCTGCTGCGCCTGTGCGCGAACCTGCACCAGATTTACCACGAGCTGCACCGGCGCGAGGACGAGGCGCGCTTTCAGCGGTACGTGGTGGCGCTGGCCCGGCACTGAAGGGCCCTCCCGCCGTCCCGGCGGCCCGAGCGTTCCGAGCAGCCGCGGCCCCAAAGCAAAGCGCCGGCCGCCACGACGAAGCAGCCGGCCCAGCTCCGGGAAAAATCCTCCGTTCAGGCGGCCCCGGGCAGGCTTTCGCCCACCTGGAAGCGGACGAAGCGCCGCACGGTGATTTCGTCGCCGAGCTGCCGGCCCATGTTGGCCAGGTGCTCGCGCACGGTGATCTCGGCATTGCGCTTCACGTAGCCCTGATCCAGCAGGCAGACGGTCTGGTAAAACTTCTCGAGCTTGCCCTCGATGATCTTGGCCAGGGCCTGGGGCGGCTTGTTTTTGAGCGCGTCCGAGTTGGCCACCACGTCCCGCTCGCGCGCGACCAGCGCCGGGTCGAGCTGCTCGCGGCTGACGGCCAGCGGGCTGGCGGCGGCGATCTGCAGGGTGATGTCCTTGACCAGCTGCTTGAAGTCCTCCGTGGCCACGGTGGCCTCCCGGCCGGCCCCCACTTCCACCAGCACGCCCACCTTGGCCCCGGTGTGGATGTAGGCGGCGATGAGGCCGTTGCCGCTCAACTCGTAGCGCTGGTGCCGGGCGATGCGGATGTTTTCGCGGATGCGGCTGACGGCGTCGGTGCGCAACGGCTCGAGGTCCGCGGTCGGGTTCTCCGCCAGCGTGCGAGCCACCTGGTCGCAAAAGGCGCGGAACAGGTCGTTCTTGGCCACGAAGTCGGTTTCGCAGTTGACCTCGACCAGCACGCCCACACGCGAGCCGGGCAGGATGTGCTGGGCGATGACGCCCTCGCGGGCTTCGCGGGCAGACTTTTTGGCGGCGGTGGCCACGCCGCGTTTGCGCAAGAGGTCCACGGCGGCCTCGAGGTTGCCGGCGGTTTCGACCAGCGCCTTTTTGCAATCCATCATGCCGGCGTTGGTCATCTCGCGCAGCTTGGCGACGAGTTGGGGGGTGATGTCAGGCATAGCGATTCAGCAGTGGTTTGTTTACGGGTCCCGGCGGGGCGGTACGGAAAGTGTCCGGCGGTGCGCGACGCGCTCAGGCGACCGGCACCGGGGGCGGTTCCACCACGGCCAGGGGCGCGGCAGCGGGCGGCGTCTCCAGGGCGGGCGCCGGCGGGGCGGGGGCCTCCGCGGCCGGCGGCCGGGCAAAGCGCGCCTCGTGCTCGGCGCGGGCCTGGTTGATGGTCTGCACGACCACGCTGAGGATCAGGCGCACCGAGCGGATGGCGTCGTCGTTGCCGGCGATGGGGTAATCCACTTGGTTCGGGTCGCAGTTGGTGTCCACGATGGCCACGATGGGAATTTTCAGGCGGCGCGCCTCGGCGACGGCGTTTTTTTCGCGCTTGATGTCCACCACGAACAGGGCGGCGGGCAGCTTGTCCATGGTGCGGATGCCCTCGAGGTTTTTGAGCAAGCGGGCCATTTCGCGGCGCAGGACGGACTGCTCCTGTTTGACGTACTGGTTGATGGAGCCGTCGGCCTCCATTTTTTCGATTTCCTTCAAGCGGGCCAGGGAGCGCTTGAGGGTTTTCATGTTGGTGAGCGTGCCGCCGAGCCAGCGCTGGATGACGTAAGGCTGGCCGCAGGCCAGCGCCGCCTCCTTCACCGCGGCCTGGGCCTGCTTTTTGGTGCCCACGAACAGAATCTGGCCGCCGTCCGCCGCGGCGCCGCGCAGGAAGGCACACGCCGCCTCGAGCTGGGCCAGCGTCTGGCTCAGGTCAATGATGTGGATGCCGTTGCGGGCGTCGAAGATGAACGGCTTCATTGCCGGATTCCACCGGCGCGTCTGGTGGCCGAAATGAACCCCCGCCTCGAGCAGCTCTTTGATACCGATGTTGATCACGATTTCCTTTGGTGGTCAGCGCGCCCGTCGCCGGGCCCGCCATCCCGCGGAACACGGGATTGCTGTTGTTGTTGTTGTGGCCGGCCGCCTCCACCCGGAGGCCGCACTGTTGAAGGCCGTTGCACTGCCGCGTTGCGCGCACCGCGCGAAACGCGAACGCCCACGCTAGCAAACGCAGGCCACCCCGCAACCGCAAATTGTCGCGCCCGGACCCGGGCTCCGGGGCGGTTAAAGTTTAGAAATTCAGCCGCAGGCTCACGGCCAGGGTGCGTTCGCGGGGAATCCAGGTCCAGGGATTCAACGGATTGAGGCGGTAGTCGCGGTCGGTGAGGTTCAGCAGCGCCAGACTCAGTTCGGCGCGGCGGCGCGGGAAACGCCAACCGACCCGGACGTGGTGCTGCCAGAAATCGGCGTCGGCGGGGTCCGGGGTGTAACCCGTGTTTTCCTGGCGGCGCCAAACCGATTCCCATCCCGCAAACAAGCCCGCGGGGTGCTGGTAGTTCAGGGTCAGGCCCACTTCGTGGAGCTGGGCCGCCACGTCTTGCTCCAGGGCGTCCAGGTGGAGGGCGGTGCGGGGCAGGTCCGGGAAACGGGAGGTCAGGGCGTCCCGGGTTAGCCGGTAGCGCGCGCCGAGCGCGAGCCCGTCGCCCAGCAGGTGCACCGCGTAAGCGCCCAGGTTTGCCTCGTCCAGGTCCAGCGACTGGGGCGTGGACGTGGCCGTGTCCGGCACGGGCAGAAACCCGGAGTGGGTCAGCGCGCCCGCCACGCGCTCGCCCGCCGAGCGTCGCCATTCCGCCGAAAGCCCCACCCAGGTGCGATGCCGCCAAGACTGATCAAAGGCCAGGCCGGCCACTTCGAACTCGGCCCCGGGCACCAGTCCCACCACCGACTCGGGCAAGAGGCTGCGCCAGGCCTGCACGAAGCCCACCACCTGGGTTGGCTCCAGCCGCACGCTCTGGTCGAAAAACAACCCGCCCAGCGAGCGCGTATAGGCCGCCCGGAACACCCCCTCCCGCCACGGAGTCCACACCAGGCCGGCCTTGGGCGCCCAAAGGTCGCGCGTCGTTTCCCCGGCAGTCAGCGGGACCAGTTCCGTGTTACGCGGAAAGGTCACGCGGTCGTAGCTCACGCCGGCCGTCACGCGCAACGGGTCGGCCACGCGCCACTGGCCGTAGGCGTAAGCCGTGGCGCGCGCGAGGTCGGCGTCCAGGTGCTGATCACTCACCACGCCGGTGAGGGCGCGTTCGAGCGTGGCCGCGGTGGCCACTTCGCCGGCCTGGAAGCGGCCGCCGACCACTCCGCTCAGGGGTTCGCCCTGCCAGAGCTGCTGCAGTTCACCCGAGTAGAGCGTGAAGTCGCTTTGTTGGCGCCGGGCAAAGCCCGGTTCGTCAGTGGACACCTGGACAATCTCGTCGCCGCGCCGGCGCAGAAAAAGGACCTGTTGCTGTTCGTTGGCCAGTTCCAGGGAATCGTCGAGGCGTGAAAACAGGGCCAGCGTGTGGCTGGACGCCGACCAGCTTCGGTGCCAGCCGACCCAAAGGTTCGGCGATTGCGTCTCGGTCAGGTGCAGGGTGGGATTGGCCCGGGCGGGGTCGTCATACCGTGCAACATCGCCGGCGCGGCCCTCACTGAAGGCCACTTGGAGGTAAAGTTCGTCCCCGGCCGTGACGCGTTGTTTGATTTGGGTCGAGACGTCCGTGCGCTCGCGCCAGGCGTTGGGGGCCTCGCCGTTCAAGCGGTCATGGGCGAAGTCCACCGCGTAACTGAAGCCGTCCAGCGTCCCGAAGACCGCGGCACGGTGCCGCCAGTCACCCCGGGTGCGGTACTCCGTGACGCTGCCCAGCCCGAAAGGGCGTGGTTCCAGGAATTGCAGGAACTCCTGCTGGGCGAGCCCCTGGGAGAGGTTGCCCGCGCCGGCGGGGGCGAGCAGGTTGGCCAGCAACAGCTCGCTCTGGCGCGCGGCTTCGTAGCGCAGGTCGAGGCGGTTCGGGTCTTCGAGGGCGCGGAAACTATCCGCCAACATCAGGTGGGCGGCGGCGTTGGCGTAGTCCTCTCCCACGGCGCGGGCGGCGGCGCGCCGGGCGGCCTCGGGCAGGCCGGCCTCTTGGTAAAGGGCGGCCTGGTGGGCGCTGCGCACCGCGCGGTCGCGGTCCAGCGCGGCGCGCGCGCGGAAGAGTTGCCGGTGGTCGTTGCGGGCGGCGGACTCTTCCAGGTCGCGGACCGCCGCGTTCGGGCGAAAGGTTTGGTGATGGTGAAGGGCCGAGTACAACCACGGGGTGGGATCGTTGGGGTCCAGGCGACGGGCCAGGTCCAGTTCCTTTTCGGCGAGGCGGAATTCACCGCGCTGGCTCCAAAGTTTGCCCAGGTAGGCGCGGTAGAGGGCGCGTTGCGGTTCGAGGGCGGCGGCGGTTTGCAGGGCCTGGCGGGCGGCTTCGGGTTGGCCCAGCCGCCACAAGGCCAGGCCGCGCCCCAGCCAGGCACTACCCAGCGCGGCGTCCGTGGCCAGGGCGGCGTCGAAGGCCGCGAGCGCCTCGCGCACGCGGTGCTCGTCCAGCCGGAGAAATCCCTCGAGGGCGCGCGCCGGGGCCAGGCGGGGCGCCAAGGCAAGGGCGCGGTCCAGGGCGGCGCGGGCTTCGCGGCGGTGTTCGAGCATCCACTCCAACTCGGCCACGCGGGCATGGGCGTAACCCAGGTCGGGGGCAAGCCGCGCCGCCTGCCGGGCTGCGGTCAAGGCTTCCTCCAGCGCCAGGCGTGCCTGGGCGGTGTAGGAACGAGCCAGCCATTCCGAGGCGGTGCGGGGCGGCCGGGCTCCAGCCGGGGGCGCGGGGGAGAAGGGGCGGCAGACCACGTCGAGCAGTTCTTGCAACGCGCGGGCGGCCGCCGTGTCTGGCGGGGTATGTTGGAGGGTTGTTTCGGCCGTTTGGATTTGCCCCGCCGCCACGGCGACCGCCGCGCGAAAGAGTTCCCGGGCCGGCCCGCCGGGGGGGATTTGCTGCATTAAAGCGTGCGCGCCCAGCGGGTCCCCGGCCCGATAGGTGTCCAGAGCTTCCCGGAGGACGGCCAGGTCGGAGGCTTCCCAGGCCAGGTCTTCGGGGGCCAGGACTGCCGGATAATAGAGCGCCCATTGGATGTCCCGGCGCGTCGAGATCAGCGCGCACTTGCGCGGGGGTTGACCGGGCTCGACCAGGGCTTCTTCGCCGCTTTCCAGTTCGATGGCGCCGGTGCGCGCGCTCAGGTGGACCCGTCCGTCCAGCAGTGCCAGGCGAGTGATCGGAGGCGCGGTGGTGGATTCGAGCACGAACTCGGTGCCGCGAATGGCGCCGGAGGTCAACGGCGTCTGGAATTCGGTGGTGGCGGGCCGCTCGCGGTTGAAGAAGAAGAGCCGGCCGCCGGGCAGGCCAAAGCGCCGCGCGTCCGTGCCGGCCGGGGGCAAAATCTCCAAGGTGGTCTCGGCATCCAGCCGCAGGATGCTGCGGTCGGAGAACTGCACGGCGGCGCGGCTGGCCGGGCCGGTGCGGAGTCGGCTTCCCGGCCGCAGCAAGGCGCCCACGGTGGCGGGCTGCCAGGGGGCGGCTTCGGAAGGCATCCAGGTTACTTGTCCGGCCGCTTCGATCAGCGTGCTGACCGCGGAAGCCGAGGGGTCCGGTTCGGCCGCCAGGGCGAGTGCGCCCAGGCAGATGCCGAGCCAGAGGCCTGCGGGCCCCGCCCTTCGGGCCGCCCGAAGCGCGCGCCGTCCCGCAGACACTGGTCCACCGGGAGCCGGACAGGGCGACTGAAGGTCAGGGCGGGCCCAGGGAATCATGTGGGAGCCGGGGTTGTCCCACCCGCGGGAGCATTGCCTCCGAGCGGGCGTGCCCGCGGATGTTCGCCGTTTCTTCCAGGTCGGCAAGTCCGCGGCGGGATTCCGCCCCGGAACCGGCCATCCGGCAACTTGGAAGATGAGGCCCAGCATGTGAGTTTGGAGGCGGAAGGTTTCGCTCCGGCGGGTCCCGGCCGGGGACAACCCGAACCCGGACCGGGAACACCGCCGGAGCCACCGTTTTACGGTGCAGGGCGGGCTAGCAGCCCAAAACCGTACCCTTTATTTTGCACGAGGTTCATGGTCGTCTCTGGGCTGGACTGCTCATCAATCAGGGTCCCCGTTGTGACCCGAGTGGTCCGCGCTGCGGCCGGACTCATCGTGGTCACCGTCGTCATCGGAGCCGCTGTCCTGACTGCTGCGGTCGTCACCGTCGGGGTCGCTGTCCTGGCCCGAGGGATCGTCGCTTTCACCGTCGTGGCCGGAGGCGTCGTCGCCATCGGAGTCACCGTCGTGACCGGGTTGGTCGTCACCGTCGTTGTCGCTGTCCTGGCCTGAGGGATCGTCGCTGTCGCCGTCGTGACCAGAGGCGTCGTCGCCGTCGGAGTCACTGTCGTGGCCGGATTGATCGTCACCGTCGTTGTCGCTGTCCTGGCCCGAGGGATCGTCGCTTTCACCGTCGTGGCCGGAGGCGTCGTCGCCATCGGAGTCACTGTCGTGGCCGGATTGGTCGTCACCGTCGTTGTCTCTGTCGTGACCGGATTGGTCGTCGCTGTCGCCGTCATCTGACGGGTTATCGTCGGGTGCTGCGCCGCCGGGCTGAAGCCCCACGGCGCTAAATCCGCCGCGGTCAACATCCTTGAGGACGTTGTTTTTGAATTCCCGCCGCACGAAGGTGCCCTGGGCGCCGTTGGCAAAGGTCAGATCGTACTCGTCCCATTGGCCAACCTTGAAGCCGACCACCAACCGCGCGGTGTTGGTGCCGGTGAGGGTGTATTCGTAGGTGAAGCGATGGCTGTCGTCCCCGGGTTCGTTGTCTTCGTACTCGATTCCCTCGGTGGCGGTGGTGAAGTGGAGTCGCTCGGGATCGTCCCCGGCTTGGAAGGCATAGGCCAGGCCGGTAAGCGCGGTGGGGACCGGGAGGTCCGCGCCCGGTGTGGTGCTGCCATCACCGCCGCCCGGATTGCCGGGCGAGCCGCCGTTCACCACGTGGAAGGTCCCGGTGTCCCGGTCGGTCACCTGACCCTTGCGGATTTCCTCCCGGGCCCAGGTGCCCAGCCCGGGCGAGGTAAAGGACAGGGTCAGCACCTGGGACTCGTGGTCGGCGAAATTCAGCTCCAAGCGCACCTGGTTCAATCCCGGCCGGCTGAAGGTGTAGGTGAAGGGGTCCGGGGTGGGACCGCTTTCCTCACCGGTCGAGTCGGTCAGGAAACGCAGCAGGTCATGGCCCGGGGTGTCGTCCAGTTGGAGCGTCAGCCCGGTCATGGTCCAGGGCGCCAGGTCGTTGGTGGGCGCGGTTTGGATTTGCAGGCGGTAGTTGCCGTAGCTGACCTCGCCGCCATTGCGGGTGGAGAAGACCTGCGTGACCTTGTTTCCCAGGGCAAACACCGGTTGCCCGATGTTGACCCAGTCCACCAGGTTCGAGGAGCCCTGCAGGAGGTAAACCTGCCCGGGCACGGTGTCGAATTCCACCTCAATGGCGGTGTAGATTTTCAGCGCCGAAGGTTGTTGCGCCTGTCCGATCGGGATCGGTCCAAGGAGCAGTCCCAATCCCAGCGGCAGGAGGTGATGAGTGAGGGTTTGGAGTTTCATGGTGCGTTGTGCTTCTCTGTGGTTTGTTCGATTCATTCTGTCGTTGTGCACGAACGTAACCAGGCCTGAGCAGCCGGCCTGCCAAGGCGAAAAAGTGCTGAATTGGCGAGGTTTTTTCCCGCTTGGGCGCCTCGTTTCCACGCGGTCCGTGCCGGAGGCGGAACACCCGGTTCCACAGACGGAACACCGACGGGGTCTCTCAACGGGATTGGACCGAACACCTCGGGGCGGGCACCGGTAGAACGGCCCGAGGGTACGTCGCCATCGGGCCAGCGGGGTTTCCATTCCCGGGGGCAGGGCGGCGCACACCGACCCGGCCGGCCGCCTACTCGACGCGCAGCCGGTAAATCTGCACGCCGTTGGTCAGCGGCGGCACGTAGGGGAAAAACGTGTTGGTCCCGGTCACAAAAGGTGTGAGCAAGCGCCACGGTCCCAACGGGGATTCCGTGCCCTCGAGGGCATGATACTGGGCGGGCGGCAACTCCGCATCAAGTACGTGGGCGCCCGGCCGGATTGGTTGCCATTTGAGCGTTGGCGGCACCAAGACCCGTACCTCGAACGGAACTTCAAGCGGCCCGCCGAACGCGTTGGACACGGTGAGGATGTAGGTCCCGCTGATCTCCGGAGCCACGGCCCGCAGGCGGAGTTGTGCGTTGGTTTCCCCCGGCAAGGGTTCCCCGCCGCGCAGCCAAGAGTAAAACAGAGGCTCGGCGCCACGCACGTCGGCCTGGAGCACGCATTCCTGCCCCAGCGCCACCCGTTGGACCGCGGGCAGCGCGGCCAGTCGGGGCGCCTGGGCCGGCGCCGCCGGCTGCAAGACGTAGTTCAACCGCGCGATGCCGGTCTCCCCGCGCACCCCGGCGATCCGGACCAAGTACGGCCGGCCGGGCTCAACGGGGAGGCTCACCTGATCAGCTCCGCCGGCTTGCAAACGGTCGTTGTCACAGCCCAGCAAGACCAGGTCCGCGTAGCTCGCCGGCGGATTGGTGTAAGTGAAGACGGCCAGGACCGTGTCGAAATCGCTCCCGCGGGTATCCAGCGTAAGCAGGCCGTTGGTGGCGGGTTCGTAGGCGAACCAGTGAGAGCCGCCACTCACCACCCCGCAGGGTTGGGGTTCGTCGGGGTCGCTCGTGGCTCGCACCGTGCTGAAGACCTGACTGCCGTTGTACCCGCGCGCCACACCCAGACCGGCCAGAGCAGGTCCGGCGCGCGCCGCGCCGGCGCGCTTGAGCGTAACCCGCCCGGCGCGCAGCGGCAGTCCCGGGCGGCTTGTCGCGGACAGGCCTGTCGGCTGCGGTTCCTCGGGAGGGTCTTCCTCGTCCGCCCCGTCCTCGTCTTCGTCCTCGTCCTCCTCGCTCTCTCCGTCATCCCCCACCAGGGGTGTATCCAGCGCGTCGAACAACTTGTCGCGGGCCAGGCTGTTGGTCAGGCCATCCGAGTTGATTTGCAACTCCACCGGCGCGGTCTCGAATTGCACGTCCCCAATTCGGATGCGCAGGGTGTAACGGCCCAGGTCGTTGGTCCGCAAGCCGGGGATTTCCAGCGTCGGCCCGCGCACCCCCAACGATTCCCCGTTACGCCGCCAGCGTAATTCCACGTCGTCCGCCTCCCCCGCATACCCGGTCAAGAGCACACTCAGCACCACCGGGTCGCCCTGGCGCGCGGCGCGGTCCCGGGGCAACCCCACCACCAACGGCGGCGTTTGCGGAGTCACTTCCAGCGTCCAGCTCAACCGCAGGCTGCCTGTGGCCCCGCGATATCCGTCCACGGCGATGTGGTACACCTCGCCCGCGCGCACGCCCACCTCGACGCGACTGGTCCTCCGGCCCGTGAGTTCGTCCTCCTCGTCGTCGTCTTCCCCCGCCTCGCGGAGCCGGTCGAGCGAGGTGTCCGTGGATCGCGCGAAGGTGTAAACGCCCAGCAAAGTGTCCAGCTCGCTACCCTCGGTGCTGAACCGCACCACCCCATTCGCCGGTGCCTGCCACGCAATCCACACCGAGGCGCCTCCGCGCTTGCCACCGTGCCGCGGCTCGCCCGGCTCCACCGTCGCGCCCACGTTGCTGCCCACCACCTCGCCGGCCGGGCCGCTGAGCAGTTCCCGCGCGGCGAACGCATCGCGGAACTCCGCGGCCCCCGCGATCGGCGCGGCGCACAGGAGCCCCAGGCCCAGACCGTAGAACCATCCCGCGGCCACTCCCCACCGACGCCCGGCGCCGGGGCGCTCCCGGACCTCCCCCAGTGCCGCCTCGTGTCGCCGCCCAGCATCGCCAAACTGGCTCAAAGCGCGGCGCAGAACGAGGAAGCTCACGCCCTCATTTCGCCTGAGTCCAAGGTGCCGATTCACGGCAGTGCGATGTAAAATTCCGAGGTTGTTTGTGGTGGGCCGCCACGGCTCGGGAATCACCCCGGCCGTTGCCCACCCGGCACACTTCGGCCAAGCAACACGAATGCCAGCATCGCGCCCGGTGCAGCCGTCCCCTACGCACGAGCTTTCCCGGTGAGCCGCGTTCCGAAGGGTGTTCCCGCGCCGGAACAACCCCGGCCGCGTGTTCGCCTTCCGGAACATCACGCCGGGCGGTCCTCCCGCAACTCCGGCCACTTCTCCAAGCGCCGCAACAAAGCCTGCGGCGAGAGCCCCAGACGCGCCGCCGCCCGCCGGATGCCGCCGTGCGCCTCGCGCAACGTGCGGCGGATCAACCGGTACTCCTGCGCCTCCAGCAGCGTCAACCCGGCGCGCTCGGGCGGCAGGGGCTCGTCCTCTCCGCTCGGCATCGGCGGCCCGACGGGTGGCGAGGGCGCCCCGGGCTCCGGGCCGGGCACCCCGGGCTCCAGACCGGTCGGGTCCAGGACCAGCCAGCGGCTCTCCCCGGACGTGCGCAGCAGCGACCGCTCGAGGATGTTGCGCAACTCGCGGATATTGCCCGGGAAACTATGCCGCTCCAGCCGCGCCAGGTCCTCCGGGCGCACCCAGGGCGCGGCGCGCTCGTAACGTCGGGCCAGCCCGGCCAACACCTGCTCGACCAGCGCCGGGATGTCCTCGCGCCGCTCGCGCAGCGGCGGCAGGCGCACCGTGCAAACCTCCAGCCGATACAGCAAATCCTCCCGAAACCGGCCCCCGGCCACCTCCGCCCGCAGGTCCCGGTTGGTCGCGGCCACCAACCGCCCCGTAAACCCCCGCGCCTCCGTACCGCCCAGCGCCCGGAACTCGCGGGACTCCAGAAACCGCAGCAACTTCGCCTGCTGCGGGAGCGGCACCTCGCCGATCTCGTCCAAAAACAACGTTCCGCCCTGCGCCGCCTCGACCAATCCCGCCCGACGCCGCTCCGCGCCCGTGTAGGCGCCGCGTTCCGCCCCGAACAGTTCCGCCTCGAACATCTCCCCGGGGACGGCGGCGCAATTCACCGCGACGAACGGGGCCTCGCCGGCGCGCGCGCCGAAACTCAACCGGTGCAATTCCCGCGCGGCCACTTCCTTGCCCGTGCCGCTCTCGCCGGTCAGCAACACCGTGATGATGCGGTGTCGTGCCGCGGCGGCCAGTTGCTCGCGCACGGCGCGCATGGCGGGAGTGTTGCCCCACACCGGCGTCTCGCCCCCGCCGGGCGCGGGCGGGCGCCGCCGACGGACGCGCTCGATCACGGCGGCGAGCGTGGCGGCGTCCACCGGCTTGACCAGGTAGTCGAACAGGCCGTTGCGCGTGAGACTCACCGCCTGGGCCAGGTCCGGCAGTCCCGTGATCATCACGACCGGCAGGTGGGGGTCGCGCCGGCAGAGCGTGTCGTACCAATCGAACGCGCGGCCGTCCGGCAGGTGGTTGTCCAGCAGCACCACATCGAAGCGCCGTTCGGCCAGTACCCGCCCCGCCTCGCGCAACGTGGCGCACCAGTGCGGCTGGCCGCCGGCCTCGCGCACCACGCGCGCCTCGAGCGAGGCGAAGCCCTCGTCGTCTTCGACAATCAGGCAGGCCAGCGGCGTCGGTCGCGGTTCGGGTCCGGGTTCGGGACTCATGTGTTCCTCCACCATAGCCGGCGCCACGCGCCTGCCAAGCGCGCGGCTTTCTCAGCGGCCCAGGGCCCGGGCCACGCGCGCCAGCAGCTCCGACAGTTCGATGGGCTTGCCCAGGCATTCCACCCCGGTCGGGAGCGCGGTCGTTTCCGCCGCGCCGCTGAGCAGCAAAACGGGCAAATCCGGGCGGCGCCGCCGCATGGCGGCCACCGCTCCCGGACCGTCCAGGAACGGCATCGTGGTGTCCGTCACGACCACGGCCACCGCGTCCGCCTCTTGCTCAAAAAGGGCCACCGCTTCCGCGCCGTGCGCGGCCGTCAGCACGCGGTAGCCGTGGTCCTCGAGGCCGCGTCGGAGCAGCTCCCGCACGGCCTGTTCATCGTCCGCCACCAGGATGAGCTCGCCCCGGCCGCGCGGCGGGCCGGCCTCGGCGGGTCGGGCGGGGGCCGTAGGTGCGCCGACCCACCGGGGCAGGAGGATTTCAAACGTGGCGCCGCCCTCTTCGCCGGACCTGGCGCTGATGAAGCCGCCGTGGGCGCGCACGATCCGGCTGGCGGTGGACAGTCCCAGCCCCGTGCCCTGACCTGGGGGCTTGGTGGTGAAAAACGGCTCGAAGAGGCGCGGCAACACTTCCGGCGGGATGCCCGGGCCGGTGTCACTGACCATCAAGACCACATAGGCGCCGGGGGAGGCCTCCGGGTAAGCGGCGAGGTCCGCCGGGCCGGCCTCGAGGTTGTCCGCCACCAACGTGAGGGTGCCGCCCGCGGGCATGGCATCGCGCGCGTTGACGCACAGGTTGAGCAGCACCTGGTGCAGCTCGGTGGCGTTGCCCAGCACGGGCCACAGGTCGTCCGCCACGTGCGCGCACACGCGAAGGTTGGGGGGAAAGGTGTCGCGGATGAGCTTTTCGAGTTCCTTGATCAGCGGACCCGGGCGCAACGGCTGGCGGTCGCCACCCCGCCCGCGGGCGAAAAGCAGGACCTGGCGGACCATTTCCGCGCCCCGCCGGGCGCTCGCTTCCATGAGGGTCAACACGCGCCGGGTCTCGGCGTCGGCGGCGGTGCGGCGCAACAATTGGGCGCCCAGCAACACGGGCGCCAGGGCGTTGTTGAGGTCGTGCGCCATGCCCGCGGCCAGGGCGCCGATGCCTTCCATGCGCTGCAGGCGCAGGGTTTCGGCCTGGAGCTGGCGCTGCTCGGTCACGTCGGTGTTCAGCAGCAGCAGCGCCTGCGGCTGCCCGGCGTCGTCGCGGATCAACGTCCAGCGACTTTCCACGACCCGCCGCCGACCGGCGGCGTCGTGGTGCTCGAGGGACCCGTCCCACTCCCCGCGTTCGAGCGTGCGGGCGCGCGCCTCCGCCAGCGTGGCCGCCGCGGCCGGGTCCGGCAAAAAGCGCACGGGGTTTTCTCCGGCGCCCGGGTCGAGGGAGTACAACGCGCGGGCGGCCGGGTTCGCATACTGCACGCGCCCGTCGAGGTCGAGCACCAGAATCGCGTCGCGGGCCTTGTCAAGGAGCGCGGCCTGCTGGCGGATGCGGGCGTCGGCGGCGCGTTGGGCCGCCTCGAGCCGGCGCCGGGTGCGGTACCAATCGACCGAGTGAAACAACACCGTGGCCGCCCAGGCCAGGGGCGCCTGCACCCCGGCCGGGATGAGCCACGGAAACCAATACCCGCCGCCGACAAACGCCCCCAGGGCCGCGGCCGCCCACGCCAACCACCCGCCCAGGACCACGCCCGTGGCCGCCAGCGGCCGCAGCCAGAGCAGCCCGGCGCTCGCCAACGCCATCCCCCACAAGCCCGCCCGCTCGCGGGCGGCGCCCGGGCGGCGCAGGCCGTCGTCGCGCAGCAAATTCAGCAACTGGGTGGCGTGGACCTCGACCCCGGGCATGAACAGGTCTCGGTCCCGCCAGGAGCGGTACGGGCTGCGCAACTCATCCCGGCGGGCTTGAAACGTGCCCGCCAGCGGCCGCGCGCCGATCAACACCACCTTGTCCCGAAAGCGCGCGTCCGCCACGGCGCCCGGCTCGAGCGCCTCCCGGTAACTCACATGCGGCAGCGCAAACGGCCGGCCATAGTAGCGCAGCCAGCGGGGTTCCGGGTCCGCGCTCCGGGCCGCCGGCAGGTCCAGCAACCGGGCCGCGGTCCAACTCAGGCTCGGCCACGCCTCGGGACCATTCCGCAACACCAGGAAATGCCGGCGCGCGATGAAGTCCTCGTCCACGCTCAATTCCCCCAGGCCCCAGCCCGCGGCCGCCGCGCGTAACGGCGCCACCGGCAGGGCCAGGCGGGTCAGCCGCGTGGCCACGGGGCCGGTTTGCCGGCTCGACACGCCGGCCTCCGCCGCCAACACCACCCGGCCGTGTCCCCGGAACGCCGCCGCCAGCGCGGCATCCGCCGCCGGGTCCGGGCCCGGGCGGTCAAACACGATGTCGAACACCACCGCGCGCGCCCCGGCGCGGGTGAGCCGTTCCACCAGTTGCGCGTGCAAGGCGCGCGGCCAGGGTTGGGCCGGATTGAGGCCGTACGCGGCGAAGGACTCGGCATCCAGGTACACCAGGAGCACCGGCGCCGTGTCATCCAGGCGCGTCCCCAAACCAAACCAGGCGTAGTAACTGTCGTAGCTGGCCCGGAGCAGCGACCGGCTGGCCGCGGAGCCGGACCCGAGCAGGTACTCGCCCAGCACAGCCAGCGCGAGGGCCAGCCCCCCGGCCAGGAGCGCTCGAGGACGGGCAAACCACCGTCGCCACATGCCGGGAAGATTATCGCACGCCGCCCCGTGCGGCGAGCGGTGAGCCGGCGCCCCGTCGGGTCCGGACTTCAAACCAAGGGTGCTCCGCGGCCGGCCGGGCTGGCCGGGCCTCAGCAAAACCCGCAGTTGCCGCTGGACCCCCAAACCGTCACCCTGCGGCCATGACCACGCTCGAACGCGCCGTCAGCATCCACCCGTACTTCAAGCTCCAACCTGGCAAGTGGGACGAGGTCCGCGCCCTGCTCGGCGAGTTCATCGCCCGCACCGCGCGCGAACCGAAGGTCCTGTACTACGAGTTCACCCGCAGCGACGACCTGCTTTACTGCCGCGAGGCGTACGCGGACGCCGCGGGTTTGCTCGACCACCTGGCCAACGTGGCCGCGCCGCTCGAACAATTCCTCACCCTGGCCGAGCTGGTGCGGGTCGAGGTCCACGGCCCGGCGGAGGAACTGGCGAAGCTCCGGGAGCCGCTGGGCCATCTTAAGCCGGTCTGGTTCGAGTACGCATGCGGCGTGGGCCGCGCCCGAACCGAGTGACGCCTCGCGGGGTGTTTTCAAACGCCGCGCCGCCCGGGGGGCAAGGTGTCGGGCAGGACCGTCCGATTCGTTGGCCCGCCCGGCAGCGATTGGGGCGAAGCCAAAACAAAACCCCGAAGCTCGCGGGCGGAGCTTCGGGGTTGTGCCGGGCCGAGCTTGGTTGGCTTAAAGGCGGCTGTTGCCAGACCGCCGGCGATGCCACGCCAGGGCTCCGCCGCCCAAGAGAATGAGCGCCAGCGAGCCGGGCTCGGGTACGGGGGTGAAGTCCACCCCGCGGAAGATGGTGTTGGCCCCGGCGGTGGCCAGGGTGACGGGCACCGCGCCGGCGCCGGTGTCTTCGATGCGGATGAGGCGGTTGGCGCTGGTTTCACCCGTGATGGCAAAGAGGACGGGCGTCGCACCGGACCAGTCCACGGTGAGGCCCCGGGCGCCCACGTTGGCCGCGCCCGTGCCCAGGGTGTAGCTCAGGTTCCAAACGCTGCCGTCGAACTCCCACCGTTGAATGCCCCCGGCGGCGCTGCTCCGGTCATCGGCCACGTAAATCAAGGACCCGCTCGGGCTGACGGCGAAGTCGTATGGGGAAGACGAACTGCCCGCGTCGAACAACTGCGTGGCCGTGGCGCCACTGGTGGTGGGCAGCCCGGTGAAGGCGTGGACGCCGTGCGTGGTCGTGCCCGAACTGGTCGAGAAGTACAGGTCGCCACCAAAGATGTTCGGCACCCGCAGATTGTTGATCGTGTTGTACACCTGCGTGTCGGTGGTGCCTTGCACGTACCAGATGCCGCCCGCGGTGCCGCTGGCGTTGCCGGACATCCAGAAGCCGCTCCCGTCCACCGTCACCGCTCCGCGGACGTTGTTGCCCGTGTAGCCCTCATCGGTGCGCGCCGCCAGGACGTAGTTGCCGAAAGCGTCCACCCGGCCTACGCCCCGGTTCACGGAGGCCGACGCCGTGCTGGCGATGCTGGCCGTGCCGGCGGCGGCGTTGTAGCCCGCGAACGTCAGAAACCGCCCGTCCGCCGAGAGGCTCAGGGCGCCTTCCGAGGTCGCGCTGCCGCTTAACGTAAGCGCGTCCGCGCCGGTGCTGGGGATGGCCAGCGTGTACGAGGGCGATTGACCGACGCCGGTGAGGTCGAATTGGTCCAAGAAAAACGGTTGGGCGGCGCTGGAGAGCGCGCCGGAGCCGTCGCCCACCCGCAAGACGGCCAGTTTGCCGGGGTTAAATGCCAGAACTTGGGGGTCGAGTTGGGCCTGAAGGGAGCCGGCCGCCAGAGTCACGGCGACCGCCAAGGAGGAGCCGGTGTATTTCATGGTTGCAGGAGCCGTTCGTTGTCGCGGCCATGTGCTACCCTCCCGCCTGGCGTTCGTCCAGTGACAAAACCGTGACGTCCGGCCGGGCGCGAACACGAGCCGGGTCACGCCCGGCGCTTATGCGGCCGGGTCCACCTTCACCGGAACAGCAGGTGCAGCAGGAACAGCCCGCCCAGCACGGCCGCCGTGGGGGAGAGTTCCCGCCAACGGCCGGTGCCGAGCTTCAACGCCACGTAGCACAAGAAGCCGAGCGACAGCCCCTCGCTGATGCTCGAGGTCAGCGGCATCAGCAGCATCGTCAACACCGCCGGCGCGGCCACCGCGAAGTCGCCCAGGTCCAGCCGCGTGACGCCCTGCATCATGAAAATGCCCACCACCACCAGCGCCGGCGCCGTGGCCACGGCCGGGATGGCCAGGATCACAGGGCTGAAAAACAGCGCCAGCAGGAAGCACGCGGCGACCACCAGCGAGGTCAGCCCCGTGCGGCCGCCTTCCTCGACTCCCGCGGCCGATTCGATGTAGCTGGTGACGGTGGAGGTGCCCAGGAGCGACCCCACCATCGCCGCGCCGGCGTCCGCCGCCAACGCCCGGCCGATGCGCGGCAGGTTGCCCTGTTCATCGAGCAGGCCCGCCCGCTGGCAGACGCCGATGAGCGTGCCCATGTTGTCGAACAGGTCCACAAACAGCAGCGCCAGCAACGCCGGCAGCAGCTCCCAGAAGTGCCGCGCCACGTGGCCCAGGTCCAGTTTCAGAAAGGTCGGCGCCAGCGACGCGGGCAGCGAGACCACCGCGGCGGGCGGTTGGGTGACCGTGCCCCGGCCGTCGGCCGCCGGCACCAGCAGTCCCGCGGCGGTCACGGCCAGGATGGCCAGGATCACCGCACCCCGCACCCGCCGCCAGACCAGCACGGCGGTGAGGACAATGCCCGCCAGCGCCAGCAGGACCGGCGGCGCGGCCAGGTGGCCGGCCTTCACGAAGGTGACCGGGTCCGGCGCGACGATGCCGGCGTTTTTGAGGCCGATGAAGGCGATGAACAGGCCGATGCCGCAACTGATGGCGGTTTTGAGCTCGCGCGGGATGGCCTCGAGGATGCGGCGTCGCAGCCCGGTGACCGTGAGCCCCAGAAAGAGCAGGCCACTCAGGAACGTGAGCGCCAGCGCGGCCGGCCACGGCACTTTCAGGCCCAGGCAAAGCGTGTAGGCGAAGAACGCGTTCATGCCCATGCCCGGGGCCAGGGCGAGGGGGTAGTTTGTGGCCAGGCCAAACACTGCGGTCATCAACGCCGAGGCCAGGGCCGTGGCGGTGAGCAACGCGCCGCGGTCCATGCCGGTCACGGACAGGATGTTCGGGTTCACCGCCAGGATGTAGGCCATGGCCGCGAAGGTGGTCAGGCCGGCGGTGACCTCGGTCCGCACCGTGGTGCCCAACGCGGCGAGTTGAAAGTGCCGTTCCAAAAAGCGCATGAGGCGGCGAAACGCTGGCCGGTTCAGCTTGGGGCAAGCGCGGGCGCGCTTCAAGGCGCCAACGGGTGGGCGCGCCTTCCCGCTTGCCGCCGCCGGGAGCTTCGCCAAGGCTCGCCGCCATGTCATTCCACGGCTTTTCCAAACGGGGCCGGCGGTTGCTGATCCTCGGCTTGGCGCCGGTGTTGGCCGGAGTTTTTCCGGCCCGGGCGGAGGACTTGTCCGCCGCCTGGCTGGCCGAGCATTACACCAAGTTCGAGTATCGCGTCCCGATGCGCGACGGGGTGCGGCTCTTCACGCGGGTGTACGTGCCCAAGGAGGATTCGCAGCCCTGGCCCATCTTGCTCACCCGCACGCCCTACGCCTGCAAGCCCTACGGCCCGGACAATTACACCGACCCGGCCGGCTCGTTCGCGACGCTGGCGCGGGACCGGTTCATCCTGGTCACCCAGGACGTGCGCGGACGCTTCGGCTCGGAGGGCGAATTTGTGCACGTGCGCCCCTACCGGCCGGACAAGGGCCCGCGCGACACTGACGAGAGCACGGATGCCTGGGACACGATTGACTGGCTGGTGAAGCATGTGCCGGGGAACAACGGCTGCGTGGGCCTGTTCGGCATCTCCTACCCGGGCTTCTACACGGCGATGGGCATGATTGACAGTCACCCGGCCCTGAAGGCCGCCTCGCCCCAGGCACCCATCGCCGACTGGTTCATGGGCGATGACCTCCACCACCACGGCGCGTTCTTCCTGGCGCAGAACTTTGCGTTCTTTTACTGGTTCGCCCAGCGCCCCGAGGACCCGTTGCACGAGGAAATCAAGGGCTTCCACTTCGGCACGCCCGACGGATACGACTTTTTCCTGCGCATGGGACCGCTGGGCAACTCGGACGCCCTCCTGCTCAAAGGACGCGCGCCCGCCTGGACCGAATTTCTCCAACACCCCACCTACGACGCCTACTGGCAGGCGCGGAACCTCCGCCCCCACCTCAAGAACATCCGTTGCGCGGTCATGACCGTGGGCGGTTGGTACGACGCCGAGGACCTTTTCGGTCCGTTGGAGACCTACCGCTGGACCGAGCGGCAAAACCCCGGTATCACCAACCTGTTGGTCATGGGCCCCTGGGCGCACGGCGAATGGGGCCGTGGCACCGGCGAGCAGCTCGGACCCGTCCACTTCCGCGCGAAAACCGCCGAATTCTACCGCGAGAAAATCGAACTGCCCTTCTTCCGCTGCTTTCTCAAGGGCGACACCAACTTCACCCCGGTCGAGGCCCACATCTTCGAGACCGGCACCTGCTGCTGGCGCCGCTTCGATGCCTGGCCGCCCGCCGACGCGGTCCCGCGCACGCTTTTCTTCCGGGCCGGCGGCGCGCTGGCCTTCGCCCCGCCGGGCGAAGCGGACGGAGCGTTCGATGAATTCATAAGCGACCCCGCCAAACCCGTGCCCTACTCGAACACGCCCTCCACTGACTATCCGCGTCACTACCCGCTCGAGGACCAGCGGTTCGTGGCTACGCGTCCGGACGTGCTCGTGTACGAAACCGACCCCTTGGCTGAAGACCTCACCCTGGCGGGCCCGCTCCGCGCCACGCTCTGGGTTGCCACCACCGGCACCGACGCGGACTGGGTCGTGAAACTCGTGGACGTGTACCCCGGCAATTACCCTGATCCGGCCCCGAACCCGGCCGGGTTGCGTCTGGGCGGCTACCAGCAACTGGTCCGCGGCGAGGTCTTCCGCGGGAAGTTTCGGAACAGCTTCGAGCGCCCCGAGCCGTTCACGCCGGGCCAGGTGACGAAAATCGAATTCACCCTCCAGGACATCTGCCACACCTTCCGCGCCGGACACCGCGTCATGGTCCAGGTGCAAAGCTCGTGGTTCCCGCTGGTGGACCGCAACCCGCAAAGCTTCGTGAACATCCCCACCGCCCGGCCGGAAGACTTCCAGAAAGCCACTCACCGCGTGTACCGTAGCACGACGCAAGCTTCTGCCCTCTCGGTCCTCGTCCTGCCCGGCCCCACCGCCCGCGACGCCCCCTGACCGGGGCGGCCATCTCCCCGGTCATGACCTTGCAACGCTCCTTCGACCCGCTACGCTGCACCCGTTGCCACACCCGCTGCACCGGGATGCGCGCCGTGCGCCGCCGGCGCGCGCGCCGGTCGCGGTGAGGGTGATGAACAACTGCGGCTACGAGCGGCGAGAGGTGAGGAAATTGAGCGAGGCGGAGAAGGGAGAACCATGAAAGAAACGCCGCTGTTTCGGCTGCTCTCCAGAGGCTTGGAGCGGGACCTGCGCAATGCGAATCCGTGGTGGCGCGGGGAGCGCCTTTTCGGCGTGCCGCCGGTCCGGCGCTGGGCCTTCGGCCCTGTGCTCTCGAACCTGAAAGGCGGGTTGACCCCCGCCACCGTGCTGCGCGGGCCGCGGCAGGTGGGGAAGACCACGTTGCTCAATCAATGCATCCAGACGCTGCTGGACGAAGGCGTGGAGCCGCGCCGCATTTTCCGTGTCCAGTTTGACGAGCTGCCCGAACTGAAGCGGGTTTCCCAACCGATTTTGGACCTCAGCTATTGGTTTGCCGAGGCGATTCTGGGCAAGTCGTTCAATCAGGCGGCCAACGACGGTCAACCCGCCATCATTTTGTTCGACGAAATCCAAAACCTGCCGGACTGGGCGCCGCAACTGAAACATCTGGTGGATCTCAATCCCGTGCGGGTGCTGGTCACGGGCAGTTCGGCCCTGCGCATCGAGGCCGGTCGGGACAGCTTGGCGGGGCGGGTGACCACCCTGGAGATGGGGCCGCTCTTGTTGCGGGAAATCGGGGCGTTGCGGCGGATGGGCGAGATTCGCCCCCTGCTGCCGGCCAACGGGTTGGCCCCGCTCAAGGACAAAGCGTTCTGGCTGGAGGCCCGGAAACACGGGGAAGAACACGCCCAAATCCGCCACCAGGCCTTTCAGGCTTTTTCCGAGCGGGGCGCCTATCCGGTGGCCCAGGCCCATCCCGAAACCTCGTGGGAACAGGTGGCCGACCTGTTGAACGAGACGGTCATTCGCCGCGCGTTGCAACACGACCTGCGCATGGGGCCGCGCGGGCAGAAGCGGGATGAACATTTGCTGGAGGAGGTTTTTCGTTTGGCCTGCCGATACGTGGGGCAGTCCCCTTCACAAACGCTCTATCTGGACGAAATTCGGCGGGCCATGCACGCCAACATCGGCTGGCAGCGAGTGTTGAACTACCTGAAGTTCCTCGACGGCACGCTCTTGATTCGCCTCATCGAACCGATGGAACTCCGGCTGAAGCGTCCTCGCGGCGCGTTCAAGCTCTGCCTCTGCGACCATGCCCTTCGGGCGGCCTGGCTCCAGGAGGTGGTGCCGCTGGAGCCCGCGGCGCTGGACGCCGCGCCGCATCTGAGGGATCTGGCCGGGCGGATTGCGGAGAGTGTCACGGGCTACTTCTTCCGCTCCATCACCCATCTCGACGTGGCCCATTTGCCGGAACGGGCGACGGAACCGGAAGTGGATTTCGTTCTCACCGTCGGGTTGCAGCGGATTCCGGTGGAGGTGAAATATCGGCGTCGCATTGCCTTCGAGGACACGAAGGGGCTTCGGTCGTTCATCGAGAAGGCGCACTACAATGCCCCGTTTGGAGTGTTGGTGACCTTGGAAGAACACGTGGTTGTGGACGATCCGCGCATCGTGGCGCTGCCCTTGTCCTCGCTGTTGCTGATCAGATAAGAGGCATGACCTACGAAGTCCCGCAACCGATTCTGAACTCGCCCTACGCCGTGCCGCGCTGGCATTGGTGGGTCGAGCAAGGCCGGCCGGAAAAGAGGCGTGATGAACTTTCGCTGGTGTGCGTTACCTCCGGCTGCCGAGTGCGGCGTCCTTCGGGATTTCCGCCCGCCCGCCGGTCCAAAAGCCCTGAAGAAAATGCCCGGTCTGCCGGCGTGATCCGAGGCGCAGCGCCGGCCGGCCTCGCGCCGGGGGGTCACTTGGCCGGTACCAGGTCGGCGAAGCCCACGTCAATGTACTGGCCGCCGCCGGTTTGGCGGCAGTGGACGGCAATGACGTTTTTGCCCGGCTTGAGGGCGGTTTTGGCGGCGGCGCTCAGGGGCACGGTTTCGTAATCGGTCACGTAACCGCCGAAGGTGGCCGCCAGCACGCCGTTGAGATAAATCTCGGCGTCTTCGTCGTGGTGAATGCTCCAGTGCAGGTCGGTGAACCGGGTGTCCGGCAGGGCGAAGTCGCGCCGGAGCCAGATGTCGGAGGTGTTCCACTCGGTGCGGACGCGCGCGCCGGGGGTGCCGCGGGTGCCGAAGCCGGCCGGGCCTTCCTTCCAGGAGCTGTCGTCGAAGTCGGGCTTGAACCAGTCGGCCGGCGGTTTGGCGGTGGTGTAGCGCCAGCGCGGGCGCTCGTCGAGGGCGGTGGGCAGCACGTTCATCAGCGCGGGTGGTTTGGGCATGGGCGCCCAACCTGAGGCCCTGGTTTTGTCGCGGCCGGCCCATTTCTGCCAGACGGCCTGGTCGTAGAGCATCTGGGCAAACACCCCGCCGACCACGGGCCGGGCGGTGAACCCGCGTTTGCGGGCGGTGTCGGTGAAATACCAGTCGGTCATGGGGGACCGATCCGGCGTCTCGTTCAGGAAGGCAAACACCGGGTTCACCAACGCCTCGAAGTCGGCCCGATCCTGCGTGAGCGTGGCGGTCCACAGAATCCAATCCAGCTTGGTGTAGGTCGAGCGATTGTCCAACGGCAGGCCGTAGCGGTTTTGGATTTTCCGGTAGAAGGCCATCTCTTTGCGGGCGACCTCGGGCGGGAACAGGTTCAGGCCCAGGATGCGGTCCCAGATGAGGTTGTATTTCTGGCTCCAGGTGCCGGGACGGTCGAAGGCGAGCCGGAAATGGTCGCCGTCATCGGCTTCCTTGACCCAACGCGCGGCGAACTCGCGGGCCAGCCGGGAATACTCGTCCGCTTTGGCCTGCTCGCCGCGCAGGGCGCAAAGTTTGCCAAAGGCGCCCAGGCCGATGATGGCTTTGGCGCTGAGGTTCACGTTGTGGGCGAGATGGCCGGCAAAGTCGTCGGTGCAAAGCTGGTTTTCCGGGTCGAACCCCTTGGCCTTGAGGTATTCGGCCCATTGCTCCAGTTGCTTCCAGTAAAGGCCGGCGAAGCTGGCGTTGCCCTCCATGTGCGCGATGGCGGCCATGAGGATGAGCAGGTTGCCCGATTCCTCCACCGGCATCTGGTTTTCCTCGGAACGTTCACCGCCGCCATAGACCTGGCCGTTGGCCTTCGGGTAGGTGCCCAGGTCGTGCGGGGCGAAGGGGAACTTCCAGCGGTCGCTCGCGGCGTAATTCATGAAGGGCACGAGGAAGGACTTGGCCAGCGACGGCCCAAAGAGCAGGAACTGCGGGGCCATCGGATAGAACACGTCCGAGGTGCCGATGCAGCCGTTGGAATGGTTCTCCTTGCAGAACTGGAGCGGCTGGCCGTGGTCGTCAGCGACAAACTTGCCCGCGGCGAAGCACTGGCGATAGGCCAGCGCGCAGAGCTTGGCGTATTTCTCGCCGCCGATGCGTGAGAGGTCGGCCATCAACTCGTCGTCGAAAGCGGCGCAGCGCTGTTTGAGCACCTCGTAATCCCTGGCGGCGGCCTTGAGGAGATCGGCGGCTTCCCAGCCATTGCGGCGCCAGTAGGGCCGGAGGTTCTTGCGCATGTATTGAATCGAGTAGAGATCGTCGTACGCGAGCATCAGCCAGCGGGAGACGGGCGTGCGGCTGACCTGGAACGGCGCAAAGACCAGGCTGGCGCGGGCCGTGTCGGCAGCCACGGCGTTTTCGAGCCGGGACCGGACTTCGGCCTTCTTGCCCTGCGTGAATGCGCGGCGCGCCTCCGTGTCGGCTGAGACGCTGGCGGAAGCGGCCGAGCCGTCCGCGGCCAGGTAGAGGTAGCCCCAATCAATGCGCAGGTCATCGCCTTTCTTGGCCAGGATGGGCTGGTCTTTGGAGCCCAGGCGCACCGCGGCCAGAGGCGGGAGCTGCAAGGTTTCGCCGAGCACTTCCTGGCGCGGTTCGTTAACGGTCAATTCGCCGTTGGCGTCGAAGGAGAGCGCCACTTCATGCGAGCGGCCGTCAGTCGCGACAAAGTCCCAAGACAGGTAGGTCACCGGCCGTGACAGCAGGTCAATGTCCTCCGGCAGGGCCGGGGTCATGAAGGTCAGCGTGAGCGCCACGCCCGCGCCTTCGAAAGTGTAAATCGTCCGCGTGGGCAGCACTGCTAGGCTCTTCTGCTCCAGGGCCGGCACGGTGGCCGGGCTGGCGCCGATGACGCGATACGGCTTGCCATCAATGCGCACCAGGCTGGTGAGCCGATGCGGGCGACCGGTCCAATGCGTGGTGTCGGCGTCGGTCAGGATGTCGGCCTGCGACCAGATGCTAAAATAGGGGTCATGCGCAACCAAGGGCGTGGCAGGCGGGACGAGTCTGGCGCCCTCGCTGCGGCGGGACGGGGGCGGTGTATAGACGGTCTGGTTGGCGGCAGCGATGGCGGCTTGGTCCATCTTGACCAGCGTCAGGGCGGCAACGCAGGTGGTCATTCCACGGAAGTGCAGCAGTTTGCGGCCGAAAAGGGCGGGCGAATTCATGCCGCGAGTTTAAACAACGGCTAGCAGCCGACAACCGCTTGTTTCTCTGCCAAGCGGAACAGCTTGGATGCCTTGCGCCGCGGCGCTACAGGAAAAAACCGCCGCCCGAACGGCGGCGGTTTTTGAGGGCGAACAAGTTCGTGTCCGCCTACTGCCAGGCGGGCAACATGCGGCCGGTGCGTTGTTGGACAAGGTACACGTCCGCGGTGTTGATCGCGCCGGAGAGATTGAGATCGCGGGTGAAATTGCCGGCGTTCACATAGGAGCCGGCCACCAGGCGGACGAGGTACAGGTCGGTAGTGTTTACCGCCGGCGTGTTGTTCACGTCCCCACCCAGCACCCCCACACTGACCTCGGCCCGGTCAAGCGCGGACCCGTCGGTGGCCAGAATGTCCTTCAACCCGACGGTGACCCACTGGCGGTCGGCGACGCGGTCCAATTGCACCAAGACTGTGGCGCCCTCCACGACCGGCGCGGCGCTCAGGCTGGCCGAACCGCGCAGCAACACCGGTGTGGCACTGAGGATCGGCTTGTCGAAAGTGAACACCACGCGGAGCGTGGATTCAATGCGCCCTTCAATGGTGGGCCGACCCGACAACACCAGAGGTTGGTCGTAGTTAACCTTGGCATCGACAGGACCGTGGGCCTTGCGGGACGCGGCAGCCACCAACATGGGCGGCGGCGTGGTGAGCACGGTCAGAGCCGCCTGAGCATCCACCAAACCGTAGCCGGAGTCGAAGTCAAACCCCGACTTCTGCATGTCCATGGCCGTGGCTTGCAGAATCCAGCGGATTCTTTCCGGCGGGGTTTGCGGGTTGACCTCCAACATCAAGGCCGCGATGCCGGCGGCATGAGGCGCCGAGGCCGAGGTGCCGTGGAAGTTGGGGAAGCTGTCCACGACTCCGCAGGTGTCACCGCTGCCAAAGAAGGAGGTGTTGACCCCGGAAGGCGCACAGAAATCCGGCTTGGGCCTGGTTTCAACCCGGTATGAACCGTCCGCCAATTGCCGGTAGATGGGCGTGCCGCCGGCGGAGGAATAACTCTCCAATTGGGGCGGGTTCACTCCGTAGGCCGGCGTGTGGCAGTAACGCACCGCGCCAACGGCCATGGCTCCGGCCGCGTTGGCGTGTCCGTAAATGGTGCCGCTGCTGGTGACCCATTCCTCCTGCACCGGCGGTTGGAAGAGCGGATACCACACAATTTTGATCCACGCCGGGGCGGGTCCGGCCACGCGCTTGACCCGCAGGGCGCGTTTCTGGTTGAGGGCGGTGACACTGATGGCAAAGACCTCGACCGGGTCCTGGCCGAGGTTCGCGCAAAACCCGCCCACCGGCACGGTTTGCCCGGAGGTGGTGGTCGTGGTGACCGGGGTGCCGTCCAGGTTGACCAGCTCCAGGTCCAGGTCGGTGGCCGCGCCGGGGTTGCCCGGGGCTGCGCTGGCGTAGTTGTCCACCCACTGAAGCATGAAGTACGTGGTGCCGTAGCCCAGGGTGAGGTTCAGCAGCGTGTCCGTCCCCGGGCCGGGATCAAAGTCGTGAGAGCCGTCAGCCTCGCGGTACGGGGCCTCGTAGGAATTGCGGGCAGCGTTGGCCGCGGCGGAAAAATAGGCCACGCCTTGCGCCGCCACTTCGTCCACGGCCTGCGCGATGACGCCGTCGGTGAACATCGGTTCCTCGGGGTACAGAATATCGTCCACGATGACCTTGCAGCCGGCGTTGGCCAGGGCGCGGATGCCGTTGGCAAAATCCGCCACGCCGTACCACGCCGTGTGGAAGGCCAGGGCCGCACCAGGGGCGACGTCGTGGACGATTTCGCCCATCGCCCGGCCTTCATCGGTCAGCTTGTAACCGCCGGGTGGTGGGACGTAATCCTTGAGGACGAGAATGTCCGTGGGCAAATCACCGTAAAGGATCCCGTTGTTCATCCCGCCCTTGTTGTTGAAGGAGTCGGACAGAATGCCCACCCGCACCCCGGCCCCGGTTGCTCCCAGTGCCGTCCGAGCAGCATCGGAATACTGGGCGGTGTCGCCCTGGGTGACGGTGCGGCCATCCATGGCAAAGGCAATGGCTGGCCGCGCAAAACGCAGGCTGGCCAGCGCCGGCAAATGGGGAATGGCCGCCAACGGTAACTGGGCAGAGACCACCCGACCCGCCGTGGCGACGTGAGTGGCGCCCAAATTACGCAACTGCTGAGCGAGGGTGTCGGCGGAATCCTCGGCGATGGCGTTGATCACCACAAATTGTCCCTGGGTGGGAACCCGGGCCGATTGAATTTCCGGCATCGCTGCCGGGGTGAGCATCCCTTTTGGCGCCACAGCTCGACCTCCGCCCGGGCTGGCTGCCGCAGGCGCCAAATCCCAGAGCAAAGGTGAGACTTTTTCGGGACGAGGTATCTGGGCGTTAAGGTGGACCGGTGCGGCCGTGAGGCAGACCGCACACACGAGCAGTCTTTTCATGTGATGAGGTGTTGAGGGTTGCCATTGTTTGTGAGCAAACGGGCTTCCCAGACGCACCCGTGGTGATGAGGTCACGGTTGCATCCGCAGGTGAAGCAGTATCCCCAGAAGATGCCCGACATGCGGGGACACTTTTCCGCACTCCTTGGTTTGTGTCAAGCAGCAAGTTTACAAAAAAATGTGTGCGACGTATCTGATTGTGCCGGAAGGCTTCAGAATTGGAAACTGATCTCGCTTCGAGGGCGCCTACTGGCGGTTTACCGTAAGCAGGGCGCCTCAACCGTCCTGCTCCCGGGTTTAACGGCGCCTACGCATCACTGCGCGTAAGCGGCAGCGCAGGCGGCCTGCCGTCCGCTTCACCCGAGGAGGGGGCGAGACGAATGCTGATAGGCTGCAAATCCGGTGTCTCCCAGGTCGCGGTGCGGCGCATTCCGGGCTTGCCCAACCAAGTCCACGCGTTAAGGTGTGGCCCGTTCCCCTTGGAACACCTGAAGCTGTGATTGTCCGAATCAAACGCAAACCACGTTGAACCTATGCCCACTCCCGTTTACCACGCCTCGATCGAGGGCGCCCAACATGGCGCCAAGTCCCTGGCCGAGTTTCTGGCCTACGCCAAACGCTCCGGCGCCAGCGGCGCCCAGCCGTCCAACTACATGCTCCAGTCTGGCGACGGCTTCAAAAGCGCCCAGGAAATCAAAGACACCTTCGCCCGGGCCGGCCTGAGCCTGGACGGGATTTCGTGTCACTGCCCGCTGTGGGTCCACACCACGGCGTGGACCGGCAGCCCGAGCATCCGCCCGTTCATCCCTGCCGACGTGGCCAAGAAATCGCCCGCTGAAATCGAGCAGTGGGCGGAGACTTACCTGATCAAACTCTTCGACCTGGCTGTCGAGCTGGGCGTCAAGATTCTGCCCACCTTCTGGGGAGTGGCCTTCGGTTGGGAAGTGGCCAGCGGCTACCCGTGGGGCTTTTGGTCCGGCGCCGACTTCGACCTGATCAAGGAAGGCCAGGAACGCTTCGTGAAGAAGACCGCCCGCATTCGCAAGGAGGCCAACGACCGCGGCCTCATCCTCTGCCACGAAATCCATCCCGGCACCGCCGCGATGTGCGCGGAGGACTTCAACATGCTGGTCGAAATCTGCGACGGCGACAAATGCCTGGGCGTCAACGCCGACCCGAGCCACTGCTGGGAAGGCGAAAGCTGGGAAACCCGCTTCCTCAAGGTCGGCCCGCGCGTGTACGCCGCCCACATCAAGAACTTCGTCATCCGCCCCGGTATGCCGTTGCGCATGATGGAACCGGCCTGGCCCAAGCGCGCCATGCAGTTCGTGGACCTGCCCAGCGGCGAGATCAACATGCAACGCTACGCCGAGCTGCTCATCCACATCGGCTACCCCGCCCGCTACAAGCAGGTCATGGGCACCCAGACCGCCCCGCTGGTCGTCGAGGCCGAAAGCGCCCACAAGGACCTGGACTGGACCAGCGCCAACGGCATCGCCTACGTACGCGACCACCTCACCTGGCCGCCTGCCGCCGGTTCCTTCGAAGACGGCATGGGGGCCTGAGCCTCGGCCGATTTTACTCCTCCCTTAAAAACCAACGGGGCGCCACGCGGCGCCCCGTTTTCTTTTTCGGACGGCGACGTCTCTGCCACGCGGCAGGCCGAAGCGGCGACCACCAGCGATCAACCGGTGATGAACTTCCGGTGCCGGCCGAATGCCCCGCGCAGCGCGCGCGACAGCTCATCCTGGAGCGCCTGCAACTCGGCGTACACCGCCACGTGGGCCTTCTTGGGCCGGGTGGTCTGGGCGGGATTCAGCGCCACAAACTCATCCGTGATGGTCTCGATGCTGATCTTTTCGCCCTGCTGGTTGCGCCAACACCAGAGCGCCTGCAGGGCCGCCCCGTAGGCCGCGCCTTCGCTCACCTTGAGCGTGACCACCTCGGCGTTGAACACGTCGGCCATGATCTGGCGCCACAGCTTCGAGTGGGCGCCGCCACCCGTGGCGCGAATCTGCGTGGCCCGCACGCCCAGTTCGGCCAGCCGGCGCAGGCCGTAATTCATGCCCAGGGTCACGCCTTCCATCGCCGCCCGGGCGAAGTGCGCCGCGGTGAACGTGGCCGGGCGCACCCCGAAGAACACCCCCGTGCCGTCGGGCACGTTGGGCGTGCGCTCGCCCTCGAGGTAGGGCAGCAGCACCAAGCCGTCCGCGCCGGCGGGCGCCCGGGCCGCGGTGCGCTCGAACTGCGCGTGGTCCATCTCAAAATCCCGCCGCACCATCTCCGTGGCCACGGTCACGTTCATCGTGCACAACAGCGGCAGCCAGCGGTTGGTCGAGTCGCAAAACGCGGCGATCTCCCCCTGCGGGTCCACCACCGGCCGCTCGCTGCACGCGTAAATGGTGCCGCTGGTGCCGAAGCTGGCGGTCACGAGGCCCGGCCGGGTGTTGCCGGTGCCGATGGCGCCCATCATGTTGTCGCCCCCCCCGGCGCTCACCAGCACGTCGGGGTTCAACCCCAGCGCCCGGGCCGCGGCCGGTTGGAGCGTGCCCACCGGTTGGTCGCTGGGAATGAGCGGGGGCAACTTGGCCTCCAAGTCCGGATCAATGGCCTGCAGCACCGCCTTGCACCAGGTGCGCGTGCGCACTTCGAGCAACGCCGTGCCGCTGGCGTCACCGTACTCCATGACCGCGCGGCCGGTCAGCCACCAGTTCAGGTAGTCGTGCGGCAAGAGCACCGTGGCCAGGCGGGCGAAATTTTCGGGCTCGTGGTTTTTGAGCCAGAGAATCTTCGAGGCGGTGAAGCCGGGCAAAATGGCGTTGCCCAGCGCGGCGATGGTCGCCTCAGGGCCGCCCAGGGCGGCGGTCAACTGCGCGCACTCCGCCGCCGTGGAAGTGTCGCACCAGAGCTTGGCGGGGCGGATGACCTGGCCGTCTTTGTCCAGCGGCACAAAGCCGTGTTGCTGGCCGCTGACGCCGATGGCCCGGACCTCGCCCGCGGTGGCTCGGGCCTCGCGCAGGGCGGCTTTGACGGCCCGTACCGTGGCGTCGCGCCAGGTGTGCGGGTGTTGCTCCTTGGCGCCGGGCGGCAGTTTGGGAATGAGGCCGTAAGCGACCGAGCCGGTGCCGACGACCTTCTTTTTCGCCACGTCCAGGACGAGGGCCTTGGTGGACTGGGTCCCGCTGTCAATGCCGATGACGAGTGTGCGTGTGCGCATGGCTCAGCAAAGGTTGCGTTGAAGTGCCCGCAGCTTGCGTCGCGCCGCGGGCAAAGTCCAATCGGAAAGGGCCTCTGGCCCGCCGCGGAGCCTCGGCCGCCGGGAAATTCGCGTTTCCCAATTCTTTCCCGCCCTGCCAGACTGGGCACGTGCAATCGCTTCACGTCTCCCTGATGGCGGGCCTGACCTTCTTGGTGCTCGACACCGGCCGGGCCGGGTCGGCCGAGCCCGCTGGCGCCTGGCAGCATCTCTTTGATGGCCGCACGCTGACCGGCTGGCGCGCGGCGGAAAATCCCGGGTCTTTCCGGGTGGAAGACGGCGCGATGGTGGCCGACGGCCCGCGCGCGCACCTCTTTTACACGGGGCCGGCCGGCGACGCCGCCTTCGGCAGCTTCGAGTTCGAGGCCGAGGTACTCACCCGCCCCGGCGCCAATTCCGGCATTTACTTTCACACCGCCTGGCAGGAGCGCGATTGGCCCGCGCGCGGGTACGAGGTGCAGATCAACAACTCGGCCACGGGCGAAGGCGGTTACCGCGAGCAGAAACGCACCGGCAGCCTTTACGGCGTGCGCAATGTGCACAAGCCATTTGTCCCGGACAACGAGTGGTTCCGCGTGCGCGTGGTGGTGCGGGGGCCGGCCATTCAGGTCTGGGTCAACGAGGTCCAGACCGTGGACTACGTAGCGCCGTCGCCCGGCCGCGGCACCTTCGCCCTCCAATGCCACGACCCCGCCAGCCGGGTGCATTTCCGCAACCTGCGGGTGCGGCCCCTGCCCGAGCCCGCCAGCGCGCCGCCCCCCACGCCGGCCCTGGACGAGAACCTGGCCTGGCTGCACGCGAACAATTACCCGGTCATTGACCTGCACACCCACCTCAAAGGCGGGCTCACGCTGGCGGACGTGCTTCAACGCCAGTACCGCACCGGCATCAACGCCGGCGTGGCGGTCAACGGCGGCCTGGGCTTCGCCCTCACCAACGACGCCGGCCTGGACCGCGCGCTCGAGGAGTTGCGCCACCCGCTGACCTGGGCGGCGCTGCAGGCCGAAGGCCGCGAGTGGCTGCGCCTGTTCAGCCTCCCGGCCATCGCCCGGTTCGACTACGTGTTCACCGATGCCATGACCTTCAGCGACGACCGCGGCCGGCGCATGCGCCTGTGGATTCCGAGCGAAGTGTTCGTGGACGATCCCCAGGCCTTTATGGACCTGCTGGTCGCGCGCATCGTGACCATTCTCGAAACCGAGCCCATTGACCTGTGGGCCAACCCCACCTACCTGCCCGAGGTGCTGGCCGCGGACTACGACCGGCTCTGGACCCCGGAACGGCGGGCGCGCGTCATCGCCGCCGCGGTGCGGCACGGCGTGGCCATCGAGATCAACGACCGCTTCCGCCTGCCTTCGGCGGCGTTCATTCGCCAGGCCAAGGCCGCCGGGGCCAGGTTCACTTTCGGCACCAACAATGGCGGGCGCGAGGACTTGGGCGCGCTGCGACACAGCGCCCGCATGGTGCGCGAATGCGGCCTGGAGTGGTCGGACTTCTGGGTGCCCGGTCAGCAACCCAGTCGGGCCCGACGCGCCCTGGCCGGGGCGCGTTGAGCGCGCGCCCGCCGACGCTGCGTCCGCGCTTCCCCGTTGCCGCCCGGGCGGGCTTCTGGCTCACTCGCCCCGCCATGTCGTCCGCCGCGTTCGCCGTCCCGCTCAACCCCGGCCTCGCCCGCCTGCCGGTGTATCAACCCGGCCGGCCCATCGAAGAAGTGGCCCGCGAACTGGGCCTGCCGCCGGGAGACATCATCAAGCTCGCCTCGAACGAAAACCCCCTCGGCCCTTCCCCGAAGGCCCTCGCGGCCCTGCGCGCGGCGCTGGACCGCCTCCACCTCTACCCCGACGGCAGCGCCTACTACCTCAAGCGCCGCCTGGCCGAAAAACTCGGGCTCACCCCCGCGCATCTGATCCTGGGCAACGGCTCGAACGAAGTGCTCGAACTGGTTGGCCACGCCGTGATTGCGCCCGGCACGGAGGTCGTGGTGTCGCAGTATTGCTTTGCCGTTTATCCCATCGTCACCCACCTCTTCGGCGGCACGCTGGTGGAAGTGCCCGCGCGGGGCCTGGCCCACGACCTGGAGGCCATGCGGCGCACCGTCACGACCCGCACGCGCGCGGTCTTTGTGGCCAACCCGAACAACCCCACCGGCACCCTGGCGCCCGCCGAAACCGTGCTCGAACTGGTCCACCGCCTCCCGCCCGAGGTGCTGCTGGTGCTCGATGAAGCCTACCTCGAATACCTCGAACAACCGCTGGACCTCTTGCCCCTGATCCGCTCCGGTGAGTGCCCCAATCTGTTGCTCACCCGCACCTTCTCGAAGATACACGGCCTGGCCGGGCTGCGGATCGGCTACGGCATCGGGCACCCGGACTTCGTGGCCGCGCTCGAAAAAATCCGCGAGCCCTTCAACGTCAACGGCCCGGCCCAGGTCGCGGCCCTGGCGGCGCTGGACGACGCGGAGCACCTCGAACGCACCCGCGCCAACAACGCCGCGGGCCTGCGCCAGCTCGAGGCGGGCTGCCGCGCGCTGGGACTCGAGTTCGTTCCCTCGGCCGCGAACTTCCTGCTCGTGCGCGTGGGCGACGGCCAGCGGGTCTTTGCCGCGCTGCAACGCCGCGGCGTGATCGTGCGGCCGATGGGCGGCTACCGCCTGCCCGAGTGGGTGCGCATCTCCGTGGGCACGCCGGCGGAAAACGAGGAATGCCTGGCGGCCTTGCGGGAAGTGCTGGCCGCGTCGTGACGCTGAGGCCCGCGACTTGACGACACCGGGCGACCCCCGGTGGGGCGTCGAGCCCAGCTATCACTCCCCGGTGGGGCGAGACTCTGTCGAGCCCAGCTTTAGACCCTTGGTGGGACGAGACTCCGTCGAGCCGAGCTCTATCGAGCCCGGCTCCGTCGCACCCTGCTTGCCTCGCGGCCGGACGCCGCCTTCCGCTTCCGTCTGCCTCTGGCAGTTTGTCCGGCGCCACGGCCCGAGCCGCGCACACCGGCCGCTCAAGCTCCCATCCGCGGCAACCCGGGAGCCGCCCGGGATCGCATCCCAGTTTCTGGCAACGGGTCGCCGAACCGATGCCGTAGCTCAGACTTCCGAGTCTGCTGTATCGCGGATTTCCAATCCGCCAACGCGGCGAACTTACGGACGGTAGCGACCGGTCTGGGCCTGCCGACTGGAAGTCGGCGATACGGCAGGTTGGAAATCTGCGCTACAACAGCGCGGCGCGCATGAGCGATTGGCGGGACGAGATTGCGCCGTAGCGCAGACTTCCGAGTCTGCTGTATCGCGGATTTCCAATCCGCAAATGCCGCGCCCTGCCGGACGGCTACATCTGGCCTTGGCCCAGCGACTGGAGGTCGGCGATATGGCAGGTTGAGAAACCCGGGCTACGCCCGGAATCCCAACCCGCTGTAAATCAAGAGGCGCCCGCCGCCCGGTTCGCCCCCTTTTGCCTTCACCGCCGGCCCGGCCCGGCGCACAGTATCAGGCCGATGCGTAACCGTGGTTTGTTCCTCGTGGCTCCCCGCCTCACGCCGGTCCTGGACCCCGCGTTCCGACCGCCGGTGTTGACCCACCGCGCCTTTCAGGCGCTGGTGCAGACCAGTGGCGCGCCGGTGCCGGTGGCCGTGGCGCTCGAACAGGCGGACGGCTCGGTCTTCCGCTTCGCCACGCAGGTGTTGCCGGCCAGCCACCCCGAGGCGGCGGGCAATTTCTTCTACCTCGAACGCTGGGTGAAGTTCCTGCTCTGGTCGCGCGGCGGCTGGCGCCTGCACGTGGCCGGGCCGCCCGAGTTGGTCGAGGCCCTCCAGCGCCACTACCGCGAGAGCCCCGCCGGCCGGTTCGACGCGGAGATGATGGGCGCGCGCATCTACGAACGCCCCTTCACCGTGCAGGTGTGCCGGCCGGAGGAGCTGCCCCCCGAGCGCACCACCTCGCGCCCGCTGGGCCGGCACCTCCAGGGCTGCCGTATCGGCTTCGACCTGGGCGGCAGCGACCGCAAAGTGGCCGCCGTGCAAGACGGCCGCGTGGTATTTAGCGAAGAGGTCGTTTGGGACCCCATCCGGCAAAGCGACCCCCAGTACCACTTCGACGGCATCATGGACTCGTTGCGCACCGCGGCCGCCCACCTGCCGCGCGTGGACGCCATCGGCGGCAGCGCCGCCGGGGTGTACGTGAACAACCGGGTGAAGGTGGCCTCGCTCTTTCGCGGCGTGCCCGGCGAGTTGTTCGACCGTCGCGTCAAGGACCTGTTTCTCGAAATCCGCCGCGCCTGGAACAACGTGCCCTTCGAGGTGGTCAACGACGGCGAGGTCACCGCCCTGGCCGGCGCGATGGCGCTGGGCGACAACGCCGTGCTCGGCCTGGCCCTGGGCACCAGCACCGCCGGCGGCTACGTCACCCCGGAGGGCAACATCACCACCTGGCTCAATGAACTGGCCTTCGTGCCCGTGGATTACCAGCCGCACGCTCCGGTGGACGAGTGGTCGCAGGACGCCGGCACGGGCGCGAAGTATTTCTCCCAGCAGGCGGTGGGGCGGCTCTTGGACGTGGCCGGCATCGAGGCGCCCCCGGGCCTCGGCCTACCGGAAATCCTCAAGCACGTGCAGGCGCTCCTGGCGGCGGAGGATTACCGCGCCCGCAAGATTTTTGAAACCATTGGCACCTGGCTTGGCTACACCGTGGCCCACTTCGCGGATTTCTACGACTTCCGCCACCTGCTGGTGCTGGGCCGGGTGACCAGCGGCGAGGCCGGCGAGATGCTCCTGCGCGGCGCGCGGGCGGTGCTCGAGGCGGAATTCCCCGAGCTGGCGGCGCGCCTGACCCTGCACCTGCCCGGCGAAACCGAGAAACGCCACGGCCAGGCCATCGCCGCCGCCAGCCTGCCCGCGCTGGATTAACCCCGGGAAACGGGATTGCACGGGAGAGCGCGCGCGCCCCGCGCGGACGCAGCGCTGGCACCTCCGCGCGAGGACTTCTTGGCCGGTGGCCGCCACCTTGGGGGTGTACCTGGCTCGGCACCCCCCGTTTTGGAGTCAATCGGCGCCGCCCGGCCGTCCCACTCCACCGCGCCGGCAACCGGGCCTTCGAGTCAAATCGCGGACCGGGCGCCCAACCTTCGGCGATTGCGACGCCATGGGGCGGGTGCTTGACTGAAGGGGTGCGCTTTCCCGCAGGCCAATCGGTTGAGCCCATGACCGGGCGTGTGCCCGCCAGGGTCGGTCGGGCGAGCCGCCGCCCCGGCGCGCGGTTCGGTGGTGCGCGTCCCTGGCAGGTGGCGGTTGCGGGCGTTCGGGCGCCGGCAGTAGCAGCGGCTTGCAGCGTGCTGGCTGTGGCGACCGCGGCGGGGACCGAATGTGACAGGCTTTACCCGGCCGGAGCCCGGGTGGGCGAGACGGTGAGCGTGCAGTTGAGCGGGCGCTTGAGCGCCTGGCCGCTGGCGGTGTGGTGCGATGACCCGGGCCTGCAATTTCGCGCCGCCGCCGCGCCGGGCCATTTCGAGGTCACGCTGGCCACCAATACCGCGCCCGGGCCGCATCTGATCCGCTTTTTCGACTCCGCCGGGGCCAGCGCGCCCTGCCAGTTTGTGGCGGGGGAATTCCCGGAACTGCTCTGGCCCGAAACCGCGGACACCCACGCGCCGCCGGACGCGCGCCTCGCGCCGGTCGCGCCGCCGGTGACTCTGCAAGGCCGCCTCGAGGCCGACGCGCCGGGTCACGTTTGGCCGCTGGCCCTGCCTGGCCCGGTGACTTTGCACCTGGAGGCGGTGGCGAGCCGGCTCGATTCTCCCGGCACGGTGCGCCTGACGGTGCGCGATACGGGCGGGGTGGTGCTCGGCCGCTCCACCAACGCGCCGCCCGCCGATCCGGAATTCGAGTGCCTCGTGGCGGCACCCGGGACCTGCGCCCTCGAGGTCCTCCCCGCGGTTGCGTCAGGCGCACCCGATTCGCCGACCCACCGCGCCAGTGCGCCGATCCTCTATCGGATCACCGTCACGACGCGCGGCGCGGAACGCACGGCGGCGCTCATTCCGGCCGGCGCTTGGCTCGAGGGCGCGCCACAGCCGGACACGGCGGCGCGTGTGGTGATTCGCGAAGTACCGCCCCAGTCCGAGCCGGTGTTGCATCCGGAGACGCTCAGTCCCACCACCGAAATGGAAGGCACGTTTGGCGGGTTCATCAATCCGGCCGGCGACCAGGACCGGTTCGGCTTCCTGACCCGCCGCGAGCAAACCCACCGCTTCCGCGCCCGCGCGGTGAACCCGGACTCGGCGTTCGTACCGGTGCTGCGCGTGCTGGACGCCGCCGGTGTGGTCCTGGCGGAATCGGCGCCCGGGCTGGAAACGGCGCTCGAGTGGACGGCCCCGGCCGACGGCGCCTACGTGCTGGCTGTGGCGGATACCTTCGACGCGGGCGGACCGGATTACGGCTACGAACTCGAACTGGCGCCGCCGCAACCGCGCGTCACCGCCACCACGCCCGAACACACCTTCCACCTGGTGCCGGGGCAAAGCCGGGTCCTCCCGGTGCAAGTGCGCCGGCCGGACACTGCGCGCGTTCCGCTCACGGTCACCGCCTCCGGCCTGCCCGCGGACGTGCCGGCCGGCAGCGCCGTTCTCGCGCCGGACGCCGAGCGGGTGGGTCTCGAACTGCGCGCGCTCGATCGCGCCCGTCCGTTTAGCGGACCGTTCCGCGTGCTGGTGATGGACCCCGGGACGTTGCCGCCGCGGACGTTTCCCGTCACCGCGCCCGTCTGGGGCCGGCACGCGCCGCCGGGCGGCCTGCTAATCAACGAAACGGACGTGTTTTGGCTGAGCGTGGGCGAGCCGTAAGCGGTGTGGTGCCCGGGCGCGCCCCGGACTGAGCGGGCCGGGGGTTGACACCGGTTCAACCCGGGGCCAGGTGGTCGGTCTCGGAGGCGGCCAGTTCGCTGACGCGTCGCGTGAACAGGTAGCGGTGAATCCCCTGCGCCGCGCGGCGGCCGTCGCGGACTTCCCACACCACCGGGCCCGTCGCCCGCACCAATTCGCCGCCGGCAAACACCCCCGGCTCGCTCGTCATCAGGTGCTCGTCCACGCGCAACCGTCCGTCGCTGCCGCGGGCCAGCGAGGCCAGCTCGCACGCCAGCGGATGCGGCACGGGATCGAAGCCCAGCGCCAGGAGCACCACCTCCGCCGGCACCTCGAATTCGCTGCCCGGCACCGGCTCGGGCCGCGGGCGGCCGTCCGGGTCCGGCGGGCCGGGCCGGGTGCGGACGCAACGGACGCTCGTGACTTCGCCTCCGGGGTTGCCGAGCAACGCCACCGGCTGCGCCTGCCACTCGAACGTGGCGCCGGCGGCGAGCGCGGCGGCGTACTCGCGCCGCGCGGCCCGGAGATGCGCTTCATCCCGGCGGTACACGCCCACTGCCGCGGCGGCTCCCGCCGCCAGCGCCCGGCGCAGACAGTCCATGGCGGTGTCACCCCCGCCCACCACCACCACCCGGCGGCCGGCCACCTCGGGCAGGGTCAACGGCGGGGCCGGTTGGGTGAGATGCGGGAGCAGAAAACTGAGGGCCTGGCAAACGCCGCGAAGCTCCGCGCCGGGCACGGCCAGGGTGCGGGCCTGTTGCGCGCCGAAGTTCACAAACACCGCGTCGAACTGCTCCTGCAAACTGGCGAGCGTGACCTCTTCGCCCCAGCGTACCCCGTACACCAGTTCCACGCCGCGCTGCCGCAAATGCTCCAAGCGCCGTTGGATCAGGCATTCCTCCAGTGCCAGGGCCGGACCGCCGTTGGCCAGGAGTCCGGTCGGCACGGCCCAAGTGTCGTACACGGTCACCGCGTAACCGAGCCGGACCAGTTCTTCCGCGCAAGCCAGACCGCCGGGGCCGGACCCCAGGACCGCGACGCGCAAGCCGTTGGGCGGCGCCGCCGGCCGACGCGCAGCGGGGTGAAAGACGCGCTCGTGGAGAAACCGGGCAATGGCGGCGATGTTCACCGGCTCGCCGCGGTCGGCCAGCACGCAGGCGCTCTGGCAAAAGTCCTCGCTCGGGCAGGGGCCGGCGCAGATTTCCGGCAGGTCGTTGGCGCTTTGCAGCAGCGCGGCGGCCTCGAGGAACTGCCCTTCCGCGGTGCGCGCCAGCCATTCGGGGATGCGATTGCCCAGCGGACAACCCGCCACGCAGAACGCCTCCGGGCATTGCAGACAGCGCGCCGCCTCGGCCCGGGCCGACTCGGCGTCGAACGGGCCGTGGATTTCGAGCAGTTCGGCCAGGCGCTCGATGCTCGGGCGGGATGCCGGGTCACCGCCGCCGGGAGCGGTCGGTTCGGGGGCGGGCAGGTTCATGGCCGGTGTGGTGTTTGCCCCAGTTGTAACGCCTCGCCGGCCCGCGACAAGCCCGCAGTGAACGGCGCGAGCCGTGGGCGCAGCGCAAGAACAACCCGGGGTGCGCGGGTGGAAGCCCCAGATTCCGGCGGCTGCGACGGATGGAGCTGCGGCGTGAAGATTACGCCCATTCCGCCGCGCAGGTCCCCCGGCTCCGCGGCAAGCAGGTACCGGTCGCCTACGTCGGCCGTGCTGGCCACCCCCATTGGGCGTCCGGCTTCTGGACTCGCCCCGCAGCGCCGGCAAGCCGGCGCTGTTCTGTTCCGGGTGGCATGGTCAACCAGGCCGTGGTCGGCGGCAACCAGCCGCCCACTCTGGTTTCTTAAGCTGCTCCTCCAAAAGATGCGTTCGTACCGACCTCCCTGCAGCCGGCAGTTGGCCCGCCGCCACGGGCCAGCGGCCCGATTCGCCCCCGACTAAACTGCATCGTTATGGCTAAGCGCGCCCGATACCCGCGTGGTTGGCTGGGAATTACCGGTCAGGGGACCGACGCCGAGGCAATTGTCCCCGAAGTCGTGCCGCATCCTTAACACAATTTGGTTTTTGTTTGCCTTGGGGTCGAATGTTCTTAAAGCTTGCGATTAAATTTCAGGACGCAATTGTGAAAACTCGCAAAAAACAGCAGCAGTTTCTGATCGTGGCTGGGTTCGTCAGTGTGTTGAGCGTGACGGGTTGTTGGGCGGATGTGATCGGCAAGTTTCTGGCGCCGCAAGCGCCTTCACCGCCCGTGCCGTGGTTTCCCAGTGCCACCACGGCGGACATTCCTTACTGGTTCGCTCCCTGGCAGCCAGGTCCCGGAGGTAGCAGTCTTGCAAACCGCCAGAAGACCACGACCGAGTTCTTCGTGCCCGGCGTGCCTTATCCTGGCAGCGGCTCGGTGAGGGCCCAATCCGACGCGCTGGACGTCTCGGTGATTTATGCCCTCAAGATCAACAGCGGCGGCAACAACAGCGACTATGAGGCGGCGCTTATCCGGCCGGCGAACCCCACCGGCAACGGGGGTGCCCTGGGCTCTCCCCCGAACCTCGGCAACTGGAGCGGCGGGACAGGGGGGTGGGGACCGAGCGGCACGGTCTGGGACTTCCGGTTCGAGTACAACTGGGACGATGTCAGCAGCACCGCCTCCGCGACGCTTTCGTTGTCGAGCACGCTGGGCAGTTTTGCCTATACGAGTCCGCTTGACGTCACCACCCGGGTTAACGATTTCGAAAATGCCACGCCGGGCTCGGGGTACATCGTCGAACACAGACAGCAGGATATCCTGATGCGCCTGGCCACCGACCGACCAACCGTGACCGGGGGAGAGTGGTCGCTGAGTGTGGACAATCTGACCATCTCCTTGAATGGCGGAGCGGTCCAGTCGCTGGGATACTACGACGGGCCATTGTTTAAAGACGGGGCGACCGTGACGGGCAAGAACGGCGACCCGTACCGCAGCGTGGGCTTCCTGTTTTTTGATGCGGTCATGGCCGACAAGACCACCGATGTGGTCGTGGAAGGCGACATCGTGTTCACGTGGAATACCTCGAGCCCTCCGAGCGGTACGCGCTTGATGTTCGAGCTGAAGCTGGGAGATTTCGTGGCTCCGGTACCCGAGCCGGGGACCTGCGCCCTCCTGGCCGGGGTTGGTTTGCTCGGCTACGGCGGTTATCAGCGATGGCGCCGGTCGCGCGGCTGATCCGGATTTTCCTCGATTTCCCCTCACCACGCACCCTGCCCGGCTCTGGGCGGGGTGTTCTGTTTTGGGGGGTGTGCGAGACCGGGATTGGGAAGGGCTGGTGTCAGCTCGAACGGACGCCCCGTTGATACCACGCCCGCGTGGTGTTGCAGACCTTGCAGACCGAGAGCATGACCGGCACCTCCACCAGCACGCCCACCACGCACGCCAGCGCCGCCGGCGAGCCGGGGCCGAACAGGGTGATGGCCACGGCCACGGCCAGCTCGAAAAAATTGCTCGCCCCGATGAGTGCGCCTGGCGAGGCGACGTTGTGCGGCACGCGAAACAGCCGCATCAATCCGTAGGCCAGGCTCGAGTTGAAATAGACCTGCACCAGGATGGGCACGGCCAGCAGGAGGACCGCAAACCACTTCGTCGTCAGGTTCTCGGCCTGGAAGGCGAAGATCAGCACCAGCGTGGCCAGCAGGGCCATCACGGTGACCGGATGGAACTTCGGCAGGAAAACCTTCTCGAACCACTCCACGCCGTGCGACCGCAGCAGCAGCGTGCGCGTCAGCCAGCCTGCCGCTAGCGGGACGACGATGAAGACCACCACCGACGTGATCAGCACCTTGCTCGGCACGATCACGTTGGCCACGCCGCACAGGAACATGACGATGGGCGCGAAGGCGAAGAGCATGATCAGGTCGTTGACCGCTACCTGCACCAGCGTGTAGGCCGGGTCGCCGTCGGTCAGGTAGCTCCACACAAACACCATCGCCGTGCAGGGCGCGGCGGCCAGGATGATCAGGCCGGCGGTGTAGTTGCGGGCTGTTTCCGGGTCAATCCACGCGGCGAAGACATGCTGGAGAAAGAGCCACGCAAAGAACGCCATGCTGAAGGGCTTGACCAGCCAGTTGACGAACAGCGTCACCAGCAGGCCCTTGGGCCGACGGGTCACGCCCGCCAGCGAGCCGAAATCAATCTTCAGCATCATCGGGTAGATCATCAGCCAGATCAGGACCGCGATGGGGATGTTGACCTGCGAGCCTTGGCCGAATTCGAGCCGGCTCAGGGCGGCGACCGCGCCGGGCAGCAGTTTGCCCAGCGCCACGCCGACCGCCATGCAGACCAGCACCCAGAGCGAGAGGTAGCGCTCGAAGAAGTTCAGCCGCTTGGGCGGCGCGGTGGGGGTTGGAGTCGCGATGGGGCGCATCTGAGTCTATTGCAGGATGGGATTCCGGGCGTAGCGCAGGTTTCTCAACCTGCCGTATCGCCGACTTCCAGTTGGCAGGCCAGCGCCAAGCGTGGCCGTCCGGGAGCGCGCTGCGTTTGCGGGTTGGAAATCCGCGGTACGGCAGACTTGGAAGTCTGCGCTACGAACTCGCCTCGGCGGCACGCTGCCAGAAAATGGGGTGCACCCGTCGAAACGGCCGCGGCTACGCTTTCGCTCATGGCAATGACGGAGGAAACGGGGTGCGTGGGCGGTCAGGCTGCGCCGCCGCAACAGGCCGCGACTGCCGGCTTTCGCGCGGTGATTTCCAGGCTGGTGATGAAGTCGCCCGGCTTTGTGCCCGGCGGCAGGTGGGCCAGGATTTCGCGATAGAGCGGGTCTTGCCAGTCGGCCATGCCTTCCACGTAGTCCGGGCGTGAGTTGAGCCGGATGTCCACCAGGCCGGCTTCGCGCGCCATGCGCTCGGTCTCGCTCACCAGCACCGCGCCGGCAATGCAGCCGACCAGCGCCCGCACGCTCTCGACGATGGCCGGCGGCAGCGGCCGCAACAGCGCCAGGTCGCTCACCGCCACGCGGCCGCCCGGCTTGAGCACGCGGGCGATCTCGCGCCAGACCCGCGGTTTGTCGGGCGAGAGGTTGATGACGCAGTTGGAGATGATCACATCCACGCTGGCATCAGCCACGGGCAGATGCTCGATTTCGCCCAGCCGAAACTCGACGTTGTCCAAACCGGTTTGCTGGCGGAACGTGGCGGCGTTGCGCCGGGCTTTGGCGATCATTTCCGGCGTCATGTCCACGCCGATAACGCGGCCGGTCGGGCCGACCTTGCGAGCGGCAATGAAGACGTCGAACCCGCCGCCGCTGCCCAGGTCGAGCACGACTTCGCCCGGCTTCAGCGCCGCGAGCGCATTCGGATTGCCGCAGGAGAGGCCCATATTCGCGCCCTCGGGCAGCGCGGCCAGTTCGTCCGCGGAGTAGCCGATGTGTTGGGCGAGCGTGTCGGCCGAAGCGCCCGCGCTGCTGCCACAGGACGCGCCCGGGCCGCAGCATGAGCCGCCTTCGCGCGCGATCGCGCCGTAGCCTTCACGGACTTTCTCGATGACGGTTTGAGCTTCGAGCTTTTGGTTCATGGCGGATGGGTTCTGTTTGGGTGTGTTTGCGCGGGTCAGGCCGGCGTTCGGCTGGCGCGCCACTGGTCGCGGCGGCCGGCGGCGTAGGCCTCGAAGACGCGCCGGATTTCATCGCGGACGCGTCGGAACACGGCGAGTTTTTCCTCGTCCGTGCCCGTGGCTTTGGCCGGGTCGTCGAACGGCCAGTGGTGGCGGTTGACCTGGCCGGGGAAAGTCGGGCAGGCCTGGTCCGCGTTGCCGCAGACGGTGATGACGGTCTCGACCGGCCGGCTCAGGAACTCGTTGAGGTGCTTCGAGCGGTGGCCGGAAAGATCCACCCCGATCTCCTCCATCACGCGGACGGCCAGGGGGTGCACGTAGCCCGCCGGGTTCGAGCCGGCGCTGGCGACCTCGAGAAAATCCCCGGCGGCGGCGCGCAGAATCCCCTCGGCCAGGTGGCTGCGGCAGGAGTTGCCGGTGCAGAGAATCAGGACGAGCGGTTTCATGCGCGGAGTTGTTTGCGACACAGGTCGGAGGGATCGCAGCGGCAAATGGCCGCCAGGCGCTTGCGGTCGGCCAGCGCCTCGGTCGAGCGGCCCAGGGTTTTGATGACCCAGTCCAGCGCCTCGCGCACCGCCACGGGCGCATCACGGCCGGGCAGCGCGTAGTAAATCCAGCGCCCCTCCTTGCGCTGCGTGACCAGCCCGGCCTGGTGCAGCACGGCCAGGTGCTTGGAGATGGTGGACGGAGCCAATCCGACCAGCTCGGTGAGCTGGCAGACGCAGACTTCGCCCCCGCGCAGGGCGAGGAGGAGGCGAAGGCGGTTTTCATCCGCCAGGGCCTTGGTGAGGGACAGAAAGTCGCGCCACACGTGACGATATTTCGCCATACATCGAAACATGTCAAGTGCCGCCGCGCGGCGCGTGCGCCGGGCCGCGAAATCTTTCTCGGCGGTCGCCCGCCACGACGAGCCGCCGGCCGCGGGGCCACTTCAGCCCGGAAAGCCGGATTGGGGAGCCAACCCGCCCTCGGCGTCGTGGGACGAGCCTCACGTCCGACACCAGTGGCGCGGCGTGCGACTCGCTTGGGGGAAAACCCGGTGTCGGGGTGTTTGGCGTGCGGCACGCCAAGCCCTGCGCGGGGACTGGGCGCGCCCCAGTCCGTCCCTTTTTTTTGGGGTCAAGTGGCTAAACGCGCGCCGGTGTCACGCCGAGTTTGTCCCGGGCGGCGGCACGAAGTAGCCTTGGCCCGGTGGCGTTTTTTCAAGCCATGTTTGATGCCCGCGCCTTGAACACGCCGGCAGCGACGCCCGTGGCGACCCTGGAGGCCTTGCTGACCGGGCCGGAGCCGGTGCTGGCACTGGCGCCGATGCAGGATATCACCGACCTCGCCTTTTGGCGGCTGCTGCACCGCCACGGCGGGCCGGACCTGTACTTCACGGAGTACTTTCGCGTCCATGCCGCGTCGGTGCCCGAGCGGTGGATTGTGGAGGCCATCACCGCCAACCCCACGGGGCGGCCGGTGATCGCCCAGTTGATCGGCAACGACATCCCAGCGCTCGTGCGCACGGCGCGGTTCCTGCAACGGCTGCCCATCGCGGGCATTGACCTGAACCTGGGCTGCCCGGCGCCGGTGGTTTACCGCAAGTGCGCCGGCGGCGGGCTGCTGCGCGACCTGCCGCGCGTGGACGCCATCTTGCGGGCGCTGCGGGATGCTGTGGAGGTGAAGCTCAGCGTGAAGACCCGGCTGGGCTTTGACACGGCGGACGGCTTTGACGCGCTGCTCGACCTCTTGGCGGCGCACCCGCTGGACTGGGTCACCGTCCACGGCCGCACGGTGAGCGAAATGTACCGCAGCCCGGTGCGCTACGATTTGATTGCCCGGGCGGCCTCGCGTCTGCCCTGCCCCGTTTTCGCCAACGGGAATCTTTACTCGGCCGAGCAGGCGTTGACGGTGCAGCGCCAGACCGGCGTGCGTGGGCTAATGATCGGCCGCGGGGCCATTCGCAACCCCTGGTTGTTCGCGCAGATTCGCGCCTGCCGGCGCGGCGAACCGCCGCCCCGGCCCACCGGGCGCGACCTGTTGGCCTACCTGCACGCGCTCTGGGAAGCCACCGCGAGTCCGGAGTTGACCGAACGCCCGCACGTGCAGCGGATCAAGAAGCACCTGAACTTCATCGCGCTCGGGGTTGAGCCCACGGGAGCATTTCTCGACGGCTGCCGGCGCGCGACCACCCGCGCCGAGTTGTTCGCGCTCTGGGCGGTGCACTTGGACCACGAGCGCCCGTTGCCGCTCGAGCCCCTGACCCTGCCGCTGGGCGCGCGCGACCTGCTGGCGGGTGCGCATCGTTGAAGCCCGCGGATGTACTTCCCGGCTCGGGGTCGGCGCGGCGAAGAAAAAATTTCCCAAGGCTCGGTCCAAATTATCGGCTGGACAAACGCGTCTTGAGTTGCACTTTTTGAACGTGACATCGGCAGCGATGTCCAATCCGCTGTCATGACCTCGCCGAGTCAGCGCCAGTGGCCGGTGGCCGCGGGAGTGGGTCACCCGGGCGGGCGCGTTTCCCTTGGCGAGACCTCAACCCAAGGTGAAGTGGTTATGCCGAAATCCCTCCAAAGCATCACCGACGTCATCCGCAATCCCAAACACCCGTTCCGTCAAGTGGATGACCGGCCGGACAAACCCAAAAAGCACCGCTACGAGCGGCGGAAGATCCGCGAAATCCTCCGGTTCGGTGACTGGTCTCAGGAAACGGCGACTTGACCCCACTCATCCGGTAACCCACGCACTGTCCTGAATACGCCCGCTCGCGGTGCCCGGTTCTGGCGGGGGCGGTCAGAGTCAGAGTGTCGCCTCAATCGCCCGGGCCCTTGTACGCGATGATCCATCCAGGATGCCCGGGGTTTCCGCCGTCACAGCGTCTGTGAGTCGGCGATCCGGCTGGATCTGCTTGGTTCCAGCGGTGGGATGGCCGGCCAAGGCCAAAGACTGGCCGGTGGATTGCGTCATTGGTCCTCCCGACCTGAGGCGTGGATGGGTAGCAAGCCGGAGTTACTACCCCGGCATGGCGAAACATCCGACGAAGCGCCGATGGTAACCGGCTTTTTGAGCTTCTCTCGCGCCAAACGCCGACGAGGAGCGCCAGCGGTCTCCGGGTGCCCGAGTCGCAGCACTGGCGGGCTCGGGGAGTGGCCGTGGCAGACGGACTAAAAGTCCGGGCTTGCTCCGACGGCGGTCTGGTGACATTCTTGCGACAGTGAAGGCGGCCCCACGTTTCACCCAAGCCTCTGGCGTCGAAGTTTTTACCGGGAATGAACTCCTGGTCAAAGGCTGTTTGGAGGTCGAAGGTGGCACCCACCTCTGGACCGGGTATCCCGGCTCACCGGTGGCGGGGTTCTTCGACACCGCCCACGAGATCGGCGACCTGCTCCAAGCGCATGGCATCCGCGCCACGATGGCCAACAACGAGGCCCTGGCCGCGGCGATGGTCAACGGCTCGCAGATGCACGGTTTGCGGGCGATCAGCGTGCAGAAAAGTGTGGGCGTGCATGTGGCGGCGGACGCCCTGGCGTTGGGCAATCTGGTGGGCGCCCACCCGGAAGGCGGTGCGGTGATCGTGCTGGGAGACGACCCGTGGAGCGATTCGACCCAGGTGCCGGCGGATTCGCGTTACATCGCCAAGCACCTGATGCTCCCGGTGCTCGAGCCCAGCGACGCCCAGGAACTGAAGGACTGGATCAACCTGGCCTTCAAGCTTTCGCGCGAAAGCGAGTTGTACATCGGCTACCTGGTCACCACCAACCAGGCCGACGGCGGCGGCTCGGTCGAGGTGCGGCCCAACCAGTTCCCCGCGGTCAACACCCGCAACCAGTTCACGCTCGACACCGCGAGCATTGACCTCGAGCGCAACGTGCTCTTGCCGCCGCGCACCTGGCGCAAGGAGCAGCAAATCCACGAACGGTTCGAGCGGCTCTGGGCGAGCGCGCGCCGTCACGCCGCCCACCGCGTCGAACCGGCCCGCACGGACACCAACGCACAGGCGCGCCTGGGTTTCGTGACCTCGGCGGCCGCGTATTGCTACCTGCGGCACGCCCTGGCCGAGCTGGGGCTGGATGGGCACTTTCCCATCCTCAAAGTGGGTGTCACCTATCCGCTTGATCCGGCCTTGATCACCGAATTCGCCACCGGGCTGCGGAGCTTGTACGTCATCGAGGAGCGGCGCGGCTTCCTCGAAGAACAGGTGGTGGAAATCCTCCATCGCGCACGACAGACCGCCGACCACGAGTCGCGCCCGCTGCCGGCGGAGGTGTGGGGCAAGGTCTTTCCGCTGGGACTGCGGGGCATCCCCGAGGCCCGCGGCCTCAACCCCAGCAAATTGATCGGCCGGCTGGGGCCGCTGTTTTTGAGCCTGCCCGAGCTGCGCGGCCGTTTCGACGAACGCCGCGTGCGCGCCGAATTGGACCTGCTGGCGGAGGTCCGGTCGCGCAAAGTCCACCTGGCCCCGCGCACGCCCACCTTCTGTCCGGGTTGCCCGCACCGCGACTCGGCCAGCGTGCTGCTCGAGATCAAGCGGCAGTTCCGCAACCCCGAGTACATGCGCCGCGTGCACGGCGCCGAGCCGGTGGATCTGGTCTTTCACGGGGACACCGGCTGCTACACGATGCTCATGTTCGAGCCCACCAAGGACCTCATGCACAACTACTCGGGCATGGGGCTGGGCGGCGGCACCGGGGCGGGCATTGACCCGTTCATCCGCAACAAACAGGTCGTGTTCATGGGGGACTCGACCTTCTTCCACAGCGGGCTGATCGCCATTTCCAACTCGCTCAAAAACGGCCAGGACATCACCTACATCATCCTGGACAACAAGACCACCGCCATGACCGGGCACCAGACCACGCCCGCGCTGGAGGAAGGTCTGAGCGGCGAAAAGACCTTTGCGCAGAACATTGACGCCATTATCGCCGGGATCACCGACCAGGCGCGCACCGGCGCCACGGTCGTGCGGGTCAACCCCGCCGAGGTCGCCAGCTACCGCGCCCTATTGGAAAAGACGATCCTCCAGGACGGCGTGAAGGTGGTCGTGGCCGACAAGGAATGCGGCATCACCTTCCATCGGCGGGCGGCCCGGGAGGAGCGGCGGCAACTGCGCCAGCACGGCTTCCTGCCCCGCAAGCGCTTCATCAACATCACCGCCGAGGTCTGCGAAAACTGCCTCGAGTGCACCCGGGCCACCGGCTGCCCGGGCCTGACCTTTCACGACACGCCCTACGGCCGCAAAGTCCAGACCGACCTGTCCTGGTGCGTGGCCGACGGTGCTTGCACCCGCTTCGAGGTGGCGCCCGACCCCGCCGGGCCCCGGGTCAAAGCCTGTCCGTCCTTCGAGGAAATCCTCATCACCCGCAAGCAACGTCCGCCCGCGCCACTCGAGCAACTGGACTTCCGCCGCCTGCCCGTGCCGGAAGTGCCGCGCTTGGACCGCGTCTGGCGGGGTTACCTGGCCGGGGTCGGCGGCATGGGCATCGGCACGGCCACGGCCATCCTCGTCCTGGCCGGCCACCGCGAGGGTTACCGCATCCTGTACTGCGACAAGAAGGGGCTGGCGATTCGCAACGGCGGTGTCTATTCGATGATCACCTACGCCCCGCCCGGCGCGCCGTACACCTCGAATTTGATCCCGTACGGCAAGGCGGATTTGCTGGTGGGCGTGGACGTGCTCGAGGCGGCGCGGGCGCTGGACCCCTCCACCAACCAGCGCGTGGGCAGCCGGCAGCACACGGCCGTGGTGGTCAACACCCACAAGACCCCCACCATCCTGACCCTGCTGGGCAAGGACGACTTCGAGGTGGCGCGCCTCGAGAGCTTCCTGCGCGAAAACACCCGCCGCGACGCCTACTTCAGCGCCGATGTCTCACGGCTGTCCGAGCGGTTCTTCGGCACCCAGCTCTACGCAAACATCATGATGCTCGGCGCGGCCTACCAACGCGGGCTCATCCCCCTGAGCCTGGCCAGCCTCGAATGGGCCATCCAGTCCGGCCTGGGCGCGGCCGCCGGGGAAAACCTCAAGGCCTTTCAGCTCGGCCGTTACCTTGCCCACGACCCGGCCGCCGTCCAGGCCATCGCCGGAGAGTTCCGCGAACCCCGCACCCTGTCCGAAGTGCTGGCGGACAAGGTCGCCATCCTTGGCCGGCAACGCGGCGGGAGCTCCCTGGCCCGCGACTACGAGGAACTGGTGCGGCACAGCGTCGGCGACCTGCCCGAGGACGACGTGTTGCGTGGAGATTTTGCCCGACGAGTGTACGACCTTGTCCAATTTGAAGACCTGGCCTACGCCCGGCGCTACGTCGAACTGGTTCGCCGCGTGAGCCGGGCCGACCGCGCCGAACACCAGCACGCCGCGACCCGGGCCGTGATCTGGAACCTCCACAAGGTGATGGCCATCAAGGACGAGGTCTATGTGGCCCACCTGCTCACCAGCGAGGAAAAACGCCGTGCCGACCGGGCCCGTTACCAAGTGGACCCCGCCCGCGGCGACCGCATCCGGTACCGGCACCTGAACCGCCCGCAGTTCACCCTGCTGGGCCGCGAAATCGCCTGGGACATGAAGACCCGCGACTGGATGCTGCACCTGGTCAGGCGCATGAAATGGCTGCGCCGCGTCCTGCCCGACTGGCACCGGCCCGAGAAGGAATTTCGCGACTGGTACGCGGACGTCGTGGCCCGTTTCCCCGAGTGGGCCGGCGACCCGGCGCTGTACGCCCGGGCCGTGCGCGTGCTGCAACTGCCCGAGTCGGTCACCGGCTACCGCGAAATCCGCTATCCCAAAATGGCCGCCGCCCGGGAGCAGGGCGAGCGTTGGCTGGCCGAGCTGGCCGCTCCCCGCCCTGCCGAGCCGGCCCTGGCGGCCGCTTGAGCGGGAGGCAAGTTTCCCGGCCGCGCCACGGCCCGGCGAAAAAGTTGGGATGGACAAGTCGGCGCCGGGGACTAAAGTGGCCTTGGCGTTGAAGTTGCTAGGCAAATCGCGCGCCCTGAACGAAGTCCGGGCGCAGGCGTCGCAGCGAGTGTAACTCCAACGGGGAACCCGTTCGCTCCGCCCACCGGGATGAAGGGACTTCACAACACGTTTTTCCAGGGAACGCCCGGCCAAGGGTTGGCCGGGACGGCGACCTGTCTGCTGCCGTGAAACATCGTGTCCTGATCATTGACGACGACGCGCAACTCCGGGAACTGGTGCGCGACTACCTGGCCCCGGCCGGCCACGAGGTCCTTTTCGCCGGCAGCGCCCGGGACATCCGCCAGCAATCTGACCAGAGCGAGCCGGACGTCATCCTGTTGGATTGGCGCCTGCCGGATGCCGACGGCTTGGAGTTGCTGCCCGAACTCAAGGACCGCTGGCCCACCAGCGAGGTGATCTTCGTCACCGGCTTCGCCTCCTTCGACACCGCGGTGGAGGCGGTCAAACGCGGGGCCTTTCACTTCCTGAGCAAACCTTTCGCGCTGGAATTGCTCGGCCCGTTGCTCGAGCGGGCCTGCGAACACCGCCTGCTCCACACCCGGGCCGACACCTTCGAGCGCGCCCTCCAAAACCTCCAGCAACGCCCGCCCCCGGTCTTCCGCAGCGCCACGTCCGTGGCCCTGCTGCACCTGGTCGAGCGCGTGGCCGCCAGCGATGCCCCGGTCCTCATCACCGGCGAAAGCGGCACCGGCAAAGAAGTCGTGGCCGACCTCATCCACGCCCTGAGTGCCCGCGCCGGGCAGCCGTTTGTGAAGGTCAACTGCGCCGCGCTGCCCCGCGAATTGTTCGAGAGCGAACTCTTCGGCGCCGTGCGCGGCGCCTACACCGGCGCCGAAACGGACCGGGACGGGCTCTTCAAGCAGGCCGCCGACGGCTCGATCCTGCTGGACGAGATCACCGAGATGCCCTTGGAAACCCAGGCCAAACTCCTGCGGGTCCTCCAGGAACGCCTCTACCGGCCGGTGGGCGGCCGGACCACTTACCCGCTGCGCTGCCGGGTCATGGCCACCACCAACCGCCGCGTCGAGGACGCCCTGCGCGAGCGCCACCTGCGCGCGGACCTCTACTACCGGCTGAGCGTGCTCACCGTGCACCTGCCGCCGCTGCGCGAGCGCCGGGAGGACATCCTGCCCCTGGCCATGACCTTCCTGCGGCGCTTCGCCGCCCAGGCCGGTCGCGCCATCACCGGCTTCGACCCCGAGGCCACTCGCGCCCTCGTCGCGTCGGACTGGCCGGGCAACGTCCGCCAACTGGAAAATGAAATCCAGCGCGCGGTGCTGTTGTGCGACCGGAATCAAATCCGCCTCGAAGACCTGCACTGTCCGGCGCCCTCGCCCGCCACCCCGCCGGCGCAACCCACCACCATCGAGGACATGGTGCGGCTGATGATCCTCCAAGCCCTGCAGCGCCACCGGGGCAACCGCACCGCCGCGGCCCGCGAGCTGGGCATTGACCCCAGCACCCTCTTCCGCCGCCTCCGGGCCTACGGCCTCAGCGGCAAAAACGGTCGTTTCAAAATCCCGTCCGACCTCGACGGCCAGAACATTCAGAGCGACCCCGCCGGGCCCCGGCTCAATTGACCCCGGCCCGCCGCCGGCGTTGCCCGCCCTCAGGCGCCCGCCGCGGCATCCGCCGGCTGCCGGGACCAACGCCGCGCCGGCCGCGCCGGCAGGGACTGGTCCACCACCGGCAGGTAGGCCCCCGGCCCGCAAAGCGCGTCCACGGCCCGTTGCAATTCGAGCGAGGGCCGCACGTGGAATTCCGCGGCGGTCTGGATGTACACGCGCTCCCCACCGGGCAACACGGCGCACAAGAACAACGGCGTGCGTCCGCGGTGGGCCAGCACCAGATCGCGCACCGCCAGCAACGTGTCGGCGGTGAGCCTGTCCGCGCGCAACCGCACGTGCACCTGGCTGGTCAACTGGCGGGGCGCTTCCTCCAGCGGCAGGACCTCGAGGGGGAAAATCTTCGGCCGTTCGTCGCTCAGGTTGACTTCCCCGGTCACCAGGAGCGCGGCGCCCACGTGAAGCAGCTCGCGGAAATTGTCAAACGTTTCGCCGGTCAACAGCACCTGCACGCTGCCTTCGAGGTCCTCGAGCGTGGCCAGGGCGTAAGGCCGGCCGGTCTTCTTGGCGACGCCCGTCTGGACCGCGGTCACCAGGCCGCCCAGGCGGGTGATGGTGCGGTTGGGCAGGGTGGCCAGTTTGGCCGTGTCGCTGTGCGCATAGCGGCGCAACACCGGCTCGAAGGGCGCCAGCGGATGGCCGGTCACGTAAAACCCCAGCAACTCGCGCTCGGCCGTCAGGCGCTCGGCAGCGGGCCACTCGGGCACGCGCACCGGCAATTCCGCGGGCGGCTCCGCCGAGCCCTGCAGGAGGTCCAGCAGTGAGGTCTGGCCGCTGGCCCGGTCCTGCGCGCGGCGGGCGGCGCGGGCCAGCACGCGTTCGAGCGCGGCCCAGAGCGTGGCGCGCGTTTCCCCGAAGCCATCGCAGGCGCCGGAGCGGATGAGCGCCTCGATAACCTTGCGGTTAACCGCCCGGGTGTCCACGCGCTCGCAAAAGTCCTGCAGCGAACGGAACGGGCCGCCCGCCTGCCGGGCGGCAAGGATGGCCTCGACCGCCACCTCGCCCACGCCCTTGATGGCGGCCAGCCCGAAGCGGATGGCGCCCGCGCCGTCCGGGCCGCCCGCCGCAGGCGCCGGGGCGAAGTACAGGCCGCTCTCGTTCACGTCCGGACCGAGGACCGCGATGCCCAGGGCGCGGGCCTCGGCGATGTATTCGCCCAGTTTGTCCGTGTCCGCGCGGTCGTTGGTCATGATCGCGCAGAAGAACTCGACCGGGTAGTTGGCCTTGAGGTAGGCGGTCTGGTAGGCCACCACCGCGTAGGCGGCGGCGTGGGACTTGTTGAAGCCGTACTCGGCGAACTCCTCGAGCAAATCGAAAATGGCGTTGGCCTCGGGCTCGGGAATCCGGTTCACCGCCGCGCACCCGGCCACGAACACGGCGCGTTGCTTGGCCATTTCCTCCTTGTTCTTCTTGCCCATCGCCCGGCGCAAGAGGTCCGCGCCGCCCAGCGTGTAGCCGGCCAGCACCCGGGCGGCCTGCATGACCTGTTCCTGGTACACGAGGATGCCGTAGGTCTCCCGGCAGATCGGCTCCAGGAGCGGGTGCTTGTACTCGATGCGCACCTGACCGTGCCGCCGGGCGATGTAATCGGGGATGAGCTTCATCGGGCCCGGCCGGAACAGGGCGATGAGCGCGGTGATGTGGTCCAGCGAACTGATCTGGAACTTGCGGCACAGGTCGCGCATGCCGCCGGATTCCAGTTGGAACACGCCCAGGGTTTGGGCCTGGTTGAGCAGGGCGTAGGTCCGGGGGTCATCGGCGGGCAGATGCTCGATGGGGACCTCGATCCCGCGGGTCTGCCGCACCAGCGCGCAGGTGTTGCGGATGACCGTCAGGGTTTTGAGCCCCAGGAAGTCCATTTTCAGCAGTCCCAGGTCGCCCACCGGGCCCATGGCGTACTGGGTGACCACGCTGCCGTCTTCGGCCTGGCGCAGGGGCAGGAGGTTGGCCAAGGGCTCGGGGCCGATGACCACGCCGGCAGCGTGGACCGAGGCGTTGCGGGCGCAGTCCTCGAGCACCAGCGCGTTGTCCACCAGCTCGCGGATTTGCTCGCTGGAGGTGTAGGCGTCCCGCAAATCAGGCGAGACCTGGAGGGCCTTGGCCAGGTAGGAGGTTTCCCCCTCCTCGAGCCGGAGGTCGGCGGGGATGGCCCGGGCCAGCTTGTCGCACTCGCCGAAACTCAGGCCCATCACCCGGCCCACGTCGCGCACGACCGATTTGGCTCCCATCGTGCCGAAGGTGATGATCTGGGCCACGCACTCGCGGCCGTACTTCTGGCGCACGTACTCGATGACCTCCGCCCGGCGGTCGTCCGCGAAGTCAATGTCAATGTCCGGCGGGTTCACCCGCTCCGGGTTCAGAAACCGCTCGAAGAGCAGGCCGAAGCGGATGGGGTCCACGTTGGAGATCTCGAGCAGGTAAGTGACCAGCGAGCCGGCCGCCGAGCCGCGCGCCACGCAGGCAATGCCGCGCTGGCGGCCGTAGCGCACGAAGTCGTCCACGATCAGGAAGTACGAGACAAACCCCGTTTTCTCGATGACCTGCAATTCGAGGTCCAGCCGCTCGAGCACGGTTCGGAGACGGGTGTCGGTGTCCGCGCCGCCGTTGCCCTCGGGTGGCACGGGCAGGCGGTCGGGTTCGTCCACGCCCTCGACCACGAACCGGTCGTCCTCGACCCGCGCCCGGATGGTGTAACGCCGGTGCAGGCCCTCGGCGAGCAACTGCCGCAGGTACGTCCCGGCCGTCAGGCCCGCCGGCGGTTGGAAGACCGGGTAGTGCAGGCGGCCGAACCGGAGGTCCAACTGGCAACGCTCGGCGATCTCGAGCGTGGCGCGCAGCGCCTCCGGCACCTCGAGGAACAACGCCGCCATCTCCTCGGCCGAGCGCAGGTAGAACTGCTCCGGCACGTAGCGCGGCTTGGGGTCGTCGCGGGTGATCTGGCGGCCCAGGC
>CAYXPA010000010.1:0-55575 GCA_964466945.1 uncultured Verrucomicrobiota bacterium
CTTCAACCACACGACGCTCGAACATGTGTACGAAGTGCAGGTGGCGTTCCGGAATCTGTGCGCGATGTCGCGTGACGTTGTGATTCTGGTCGTGCCTTTTCTCCAACCCTACCACGGCACGTACGGCGACTACTGGCGATTCACCCCGCTGGCGGTGCGGCGCATGTTTGAAGACGCCGGGATGACCCTGCTGTATCTGAGCTTTAACTCGCACCGTGCGGCTGCCGTTTATGTGTTCGCCATCGCGAGCTGGCAGCCGGAGCGGTGGCACGGTCGGTTTGATTGGCAATTTAGTGTCGAAGTGCCCGGAGCAGTGGGTGATGAACCTTATGTGGGCTGCCGGGCTCTGCCCAACCGGCTCCATCGCTGGTTGATCTTGTTCCGCCGTTTCTTGCGGTCATTGGGGCACTCGCTGGCGCGGTTGCTGGGAGAGTGAGACCGCGAGTCAGCTGGCGGACAACTGGTCGAGGAAACGCACCAGCCCCGCCGCCAGGCGGCGGTAATCCCGACATTCGCGCACAACTGTGCGAGCGCGTGCTCCTCGGGCGGCAAGTTCGGTCACGGGAAGCACCGCCAACCGGCGTATGGCATCAGCAATGGCGTCCGCTTTAAAGGCGCAAAACTCCGCAGAGTGTTGGTCGAACAATTCGTCGTATTCGGGATGATGATTGACCAGTGGCAGCATTCCCAGCGCGGCGTACTCCAGTGTTTTGGTCGGCGAACCGACGCGATAGAGCCGGTTATCCGGAATCAAGCCAATCCCCACATCGGCACCCGCGATTGCGGCAAATAGTTCAGCTCGCGGCCGCGCCCGCAAGAGCAGGATGCGGGCATCGTTCAGCGCTCGGAATGTCTCGACAACGGGATTCTCGCTGGCGGTGTAAATTTCCAGGACGAACGGAGTTTTCAGACTGCGCAGGCCGTCCACGATCACGTCGAGACGCCGCAAGGCATCCACTGTGCCGGTATAGACCAGGCGCAACGGACCAGGTCTACGCGCCGGGCGTGGTTGGTCCCCCAAGGTGACAACATCAACCCCCATCGGTAGGGGGTACCAAGGAACTGTGAGTCCCGGATAAAACTCCCGCACCAGGCGCGCGGTGATAGGGATAAAGAAGTCACATTGCCGCAACCAACGCCGTTCCCACCAGTCGCGAATCCAATATTCCAGCCGCTTGCGCCAGACAGCCCGTCGTTGTTCCTGCGCTTCGTGCAAGCGGCGGTAGTTGTGCGGAAAGGACAGCCAAAACCCGATTTGCGCTTGAAGACGCGGTCGCCCGGCCAGCACCTGCGCGAGCGTCGGGAACTTGTTGCGTACGATTACGAAATCCCAATGCCGCGCGGGCCAGCATGCCTCGATTGCTGCTACCAGACCACGCCGCCGACAAGCGGCAGGCAAAACTGCACGCGAGCCGCGGACTTGCGGCGCCCGCAATTCCCGCGCGAACTCGACGATCACGGTTTCCGCCATGCCTGGCAGCCCTGCTCCAAAAACGCCTTCCACTGCCGAGTGTTCGCTGGGAGCGAACTGGTCGGAGATCAACAGTGTTCGTCGGTCCTTCACGGCCCGCACAGGTTACCTGAGCCACCCCGCCCGGCAATTCCCCTAACGGCGTTTACCGCTCGGGGCGGTTCTTGACAGGCGGTCCGTCAAATCCGAATGCTCTCGCGCAATGCGATTGGCGTTGGTGCGACGGCGGTACGACGCCAGGGGCGGTGCCGAGCTGTATTTGCAGCGGCTGGTGGAGGCCTTGCTCGCCGCCGGCGAACAGCCCGAGGTTGTTGCGGAGTCGTGGTTCGGACACTCGTCCGGGGTGACGGTGCATCGCATCGCCACGACCGGCGGCCGCACCCGGCGCTGGCAGCAATTCATCGCCGGCGCAGAAGCCTTGCTCCAACGGGAGAGATTCGATTGTGTGCTCTCGCTCGAACGTGGCGTGGCTGCGGATGTCTATCGCGCTGGCGACGGAGTTCATGCGGTGTGGGTCGAGAACTGGCGACGCTGGGGGCGCTGGTGGAAGCGGCCATTTGCGGGCCGTGGCGCTTTTCATGCCGCCCTTTTGGCGGCCGATCGCAGGTCCCTCGATCCCCGTCACACGCGGCGCGTGATTGTGAACTCCGAGATGGTGCGGGACGAAATCGTTGCGCGTTTCGCTTTCCCCCGAGATCGAATCCACTTGGTGCGCAACGGCGTAGAGCTGGACTGCTTCTAGTCCGGGAATCGCCAACGATTGCGCGAAGCATGGCAGATTCCGGCAGAGGCGTGTGTGCTGCTCTTTGCGGGTTCGGGCTGGGAACGGAAAGGCCTGGCTTGGCTGCGGCGTGCGTTAGCGGCGCTTCCGCGGGAGGGTTTTGTCTTGGTTGTTGCCGGACGAGGCCGACGGCCGTGGCGCCCGGCGGCGAACGAACGCTACGTTGGTCCGCTGCCCCGCAGCGAAATGCCCGACGCGCTCGCCGCCGCGGACTTGATGGTGCTCCCCACGCTCTACGATCCCTGTGCGAACGCGTGTCTCGAGGCGCTGGCGGCCGGATTGCCCGTGATCACCACGCGGCAAAACGGCGCCGCCGAATTGATCTCCGAGGGAATCAACGGGAGCATCATCACCAGCCCCAACCGCATTTCGGAACTGACAGCGGCCCTCACCGCTTGGGCGGATCGAAAACCCAGCCGACCTGCTTACACGCGGCCTGACCTTTCGTTGACGCGAAATGTTCAGGAGATTATGGCTGTGCTCGAGCAGGCATGGCACGAGAAAGGCTAATGCGCTGGCGGGACGGCTGCGTGGCGATCCCGCGTCTGATTTTTCCGGCGGAAGTGGTGTGGCGCATGAGGCAGCTCCGGTTGGCGAGTAAGCTGCCCCGGAAGCAGCGCACGTCAAAGCCCGGAGGTGATTTCCGTGGCGCGGCCTGTGGGCGCGAATGGGCGTGCCGGGGAACGGACCGTTGGCGCGGGCATTCGAGGCTTGGCGCGGTCGGCGCAGGACTTTAGGTTTGCGACATGACCAAGCCCTTGCTGCGCGTGTGGATGAGGTGCCTGTGCCTGGTGTGTTTCAGCGCGGGAACGCTGGGGGCGGCACCGCCGCGCGCCCTGCCCCCCGGCGAAGTCCCGGCGGACCGTCGCCTGCAACCGTTGAAGGACCTGGACGGCTACTTCCCGTTCCATCCCCCGGCCACGCGCGAGGCCTGGGAGCGTCGCGCCGAGCGGGTGCGCCGGCGCATCCTGGTGTCGCAGGGCCTCTGGCCCCTGCCCGCGCGCACGCCGCTCAACGCGGTCATTCACGGTCGCCTCGAGCGCGACGAGTACACGGTCGAGAAGGTCTATTTCGAGAGCGCGCCCGGGTTTTTTGTGACCGGCAATTTGTACCGGCCCAAGCGGGTGACGGGCCGGGTGCCCGGGGTGCTGTTCGCGCACGGGCACTGGCAGGACGCGCGGTTGGCGTTGTCCGGGGAGGAGGAGGTGCGGCGCGAGATCGCCACGGGCCAGGAGCGTTTCGAACAGGGCGGGCGCAGCCGTTTTCAGTCGCTGTGCGTGCAACTGGCCCGCATGGGCTGCGTGGTGTGGCAGTGGGACATGTTGGGCAACTCGGATGCGCAGCAGCTTTCCGCGGCGCTGGTGCACGGGTTTGCGAAGCAGCGCCCCGAGATGGCCACGCCGGAGAACTGGGGGTTGTTCAGCCCGCAGGCGGAGTTGCACCTCCAGAGCGCGATGGGCCTGCAAACCTGGAATTCGATCCGTTCGCTGGATTTCTTGGTCAGCCTGCCGGAGGTGGACCCCGAGCGGGTGGCCATGACCGGCGCCAGCGGCGGCGGCACGCAGACGATGATCCTGGCGGCGATTGACGCGCGCCTGAAGCTCTCGTTTCCCGCCGTGATGGTCAGCACGGCCATGCAGGGCGGCTGCACCTGCGAGAACGCCTGCCTCTTGCGCGTGGACACCGGCAACGTCGAGTTCGCCGCGCTCTTCGCGCCTAAGCCGCAGGGCCTGACCACCGCCGACGACTGGACGCGGGAAATGGCCACGAAAGGCTTTCCCGAGCTGAAGCAGCTTTACACGCTGCTGGGCGTGCCGGAGCACGTGATGCTCCACCGCGGCGAGTGCTTCCCGCACAATTACAACGCGGTGTCGCGCTCGGCCTTTTACGGCTGGCTCAACCGGCATTTTCGCCTGGGTTTCAAGGAACCGATCATCGAGCGCGATTACGAGCCGCTGGACCGCGAGGCGCTCTCGGTCTGGGACGCCCAACACCCGCCCCCGCCCGGCGGGCCGGACTTCGAGCGCCGTCTGCTCCGCCTCTGGCACGAGGACGCCCGGCGGCAAATCCTCGCCGCCGCCGCCACGGCCGAGGGACGCCGGCAGATTCTGGCGCCGGCGGTCGAGATTCTCATCGGACGCACGTTGGCGGAGGCGGGTGAAGTGCGGTTTGCCGCCACGCGCACCAACGCCAGCGGCGCGCCATGGCGGGTCGTCTCGGGGTTGCTCCTCAACCAAACCCACGACGAGCAGCCGGTGGTCACGCTCCTGACCCCCACCAACCGGACCGGCCGCGTGGCGCTCTGGCTCACCCGCGCGGGCAAGGCCGGGCTGTTCAACGGGGACGGCGAACCGTTGCCGCCGGTGCAACAACTGCTCCGCGCCGGCTGGACGGTGTGCGGCGCGGACCTGTTCCTACAAGGCGAGTTTCTGACCAACGGCGTGCCGGTGACCGAGACCCGGCGCGTGAAAAACCCGCGCGAGGCGGCCGCGTACACCTTCGGCTACAACCACAGCCTCTTCGCCCAGCGCGTGCACGACGTGTTGAGCGTGTGCGCCTGGCTGCTGCGCGAGGCGCCGGGTGGGCGTTTGAGCGCGGTGGCCCTGGACGCGGAGACCGGCCCCATCCTGGCCGCGGCCCGCGCCGTGGCGGGCGGGGCGCTGCGCGAGGTGGTCGTGGATACGGAGGGATTCCGGTTCGCCGAGGTCCAGGCCATCCACAGTCCGGCCTTCTTGCCGGGCGGCGCAAAGTACCTGGATGTGCCGGGCCTGCTCGTGGCGGCCCCCGGCGGGAGCCTCTTGCTGGCCGACCGGACCGACCGGCCGGAAGATTGGGCGCTGCTGGAGCAGGCCTTTGCGGAGACGCCCGGCGCGACGTTGGAACGACTGGACGCGGCGCCGGCCGAACGCCCGGCCCGGGCGGTGGCCTGGCTCTTGGCCCGGCCGTGAGAGCTCTTGGCGTAGCCGTGAGCGGGGGGCGTGAGGCGCCGGTGGTTGGCCGCCGCCGGTTGAGGTATATTGGGCGCGATGCGGCCGGGAGTGACAGTTTTGCTGGGCGTGCTGGCCCTGGGCACCGCGTGCAGTCCGCGCGCCGGGGCCCCGGGTGCTGCCATGGACTCCGAACCTGATTACGCCGCGCTCCGGCGCGAAATGGTGCGCACGCAACTGGCCCCGCCGGCCCGGGACATCACCGACCCGCGCGTGCTGGCGGCGATGGCCAAGGTGCCGCGCCACGAGTTCGTGCCCGCGCATCTGCGGAGCGAGGCGTACGCGGATTGCCCGCTGCCCATCGGCCACGGACAGACCATTTCGCAACCGTACATCGTGGCGTTCATGACCGAGCAGCTCGCGCCCAAGCCCACCGACCGCGTGCTGGAAATCGGCACCGGCTCCGGGTACCAGGCCGCGGTCCTGGCCGAGTTGGTGGCGGCGGTGTACACCATCGAGATCGTCGAGCCGCTGGGCCGGCGGGCGATGAGCGACCTGGCCCGCCTGGGCTACACGAACGTCTTCGTGCGCATTGGCGATGGATACCAGGGCTGGCCCGAGGCGGCGCCGTTTGACGCCGTCATTGTGACCTGCGCGCCGGACCACGTGCCCCAACCGTTGGTGGACCAATTGAAGGACGGCGGCCGGATGATCATCCCGGTGGGACCGCTCGGCGACCAGCAACTGTACCTGCTCGAAAAACGCGCGGGCGAAGTGCGTCGCCGCGCCATCTTGCCGGTGCGTTTTGTGCCGATGACCGGGAGGGCGCGGCCGTAGCGTTCGACGGCGGGCGCTGCTGCGAGCGCGTTTTGCAGCTTGTCTTGGCGGCGGGGGCAGGTGTGGTCAGGAGGACCGGAACCACCCGAAGTGCACGGTTGGCCCGGCAGAAAATTATTCACAAGGCCGCTCCTCGGCGGGGCGCTGCCGTTGGCTGAAGGTGCAGATTCGGCGGGGCCACAGCGGGTTGCTTGAGTTGTTCACATACTGTTCACAGGTCATTGATGGTGAACAAGTTGTGCCAGAAAAGTGTTGACCCCGGCGGCCCGTTGCTTACCTTGTTCCCAGTTCCTTGAAAGAACAGCCGCCGCTGGCTGAAGTCATCCATGAACGAGGTCAGCGGGGACGTGGATAATCCCGGGCGACCGGGGAAAGGTCGGGGCAGGCTGGATGCCCCGGCCCCGGTGGAGGCGAGCCGGAAGGTTCGTGGAAGCCGGCATAATTCACCAGCTCCTCTGGCGGTGTTCGCGCGCCGTCAGTGACGCGAGCTTGGAGCTGCGCGGTTAGGGGCGAGGAGAAGCCGCCCCGAGCCGGGTCAAGTACCGTCGGTTGGCTTCGGATCGGCGGGAATCGCAGTCACCCAGAGGGTGTGCGGCTGCTACTGCGTGCCAGCACGGACCGGGCGACTCTGGCGGCCCTGCAATACGGGTCGCCAAACGAAAGGCGCCGAAAGGCGAGACAAAGTGAGCGTCCGCGCCGGGAGGAAGATCGGGCAGGGCAAAGCCCGGGACCCCTCCAAAACGCCGGCGATGTTGAAAAGAACACCGCTGGCCTGTGAACGAAAAGCAGCCTGAGAGGTAAGAGGTCAGACCCGTGGCTCCGGGCCAACGCATCGCCAAAAGCGGTGGCCGTCCCGGAGCAAACCGGAGAGACGCGAAAACGGGCTCACAGACGTGTCTCCCCCGGGTCCGTCGGCCGGTGGCGCAACCACCAGTCGGGCGGGCTTAGAGGCCTCACTCGATAATTCAGCGACCGCAAGGCGCTGGACGGCCCTGCTATGAGGCCGATAACTCCGCAAGCCACGGAGAATAGCGTCGGGGAGCCGGCAGCCCCCAGAGGCGCCTAATGCCGGCAGTTGGGGAAGAGAGCGTGGCGAACTCCCACACCCACTTTGCCCCCGCCGGGCCGCAAGGTCTGGCGGGGGCACTGTTTTTGTGGGAGTCCCTGTTCCGCGGCCGCTCTTCTAGTTCAGCGGCGCCCGCCCCACAAAAAAATCCCACCGGCGAGTAAAACCGGCGGGATCTGTGGGCGGGGGAGAAGGGTTCAGCGGGAGCTGCGCCCGACGCGCCTCAAGGCAGCACTTTTACCCGCAGATTGCGGAAGGCCACTGCGCCGTGATCGCCCTGCAAGAAGAACGGACCGGGTTCGTTCACGTTGTTGTCGAGCTGCCCCCCGGTGGGGCGCTCGAGCGTGACGTTGTCCATGATCTTCACGCCATTGAGGATCACCGTGGCCTTGTGGCCGATGAGGGTGGCCTCGACGGTCTGCCATTCGCCAACTTTCTTGGACGCCATTTTCGCCGGCGCCACCAGGCTGTAGAACGAGCCGTTGCTGGTGTTGGAAGGTTGCGTGGCGTCGCCGTCGTCGAGGATTTGGATTTCATACCGTCCCCGCAGATAGAAGCCGCTGTTTGCGCCCTTGGGCACCATGAACTCGTAGCGCACGGTGAAGTTCCAGAACTTCTCGTCGCTGACCAGGTCCGTGCCGTGGCCACCTTCGGGCACGGTGTTGACCAACATGCCGTTTTGGGCGCTCCAGCTCTTGGCGCCGCCGGGGTTGCGCAAATGCCAGCCGGTCAGGTCCACGCCGTTGAACAGCGGCTTGAAGCCCTCGGCGGCTTCGGCGGCGCTGACCTTGTAGGTGAGGTCGCGCGGCCTGGCGTCGCCGGGTTTGAGGCCCAGCGCCCATTCGATGCCGCCCAGGAGATGCTGCTGGTAGGCCCGGGCGACCTCGGGCGGGTTGGCGCGATTGCCGCGGTTATCCTTCCACTCCGCGTCCCAGACGTCCTCCCGGTGCCCGAGCGAGGTGTAAAAGACCCGGCCCTTGCCGTACTCCTTGCACCACGAGACCGGGAAGTCGCCGGGGAAACCCTTGTTGGGGTGTTTGTCCAGCGACAACAAGCCGCGGACGTTCTCGCGCTTGAAGTTCTTGAACAGGTAAATCTCGTCGAAGACCGTGAACTGTTCGCCGAAGTGGGCGTTGGCCGGGTGCGAGGGATGTTCATTGGCGCAACTGACCTTCACCTGTTCGTGGTGGGTCAGGAACTCGCCGCCCAGCATCTCGGTGAACGGCGGGTAGCCGTGGTAGGTGTCGCTGCAGGAATGCATCCCGATGAACGCCTTGCCGGACTTGATCCAGTTGAGGAAAAACTCCCGGTCAGGGATCGCCAGGTCCCCGGTGGTGTTCGCAAAGATCACCCCGTCGTACTTCATCAGATTGTCGGGCGAGAGTTTCTCGCGCACTTCGGCGTCGTCCTTGCCGTCCGGCCCGCCGCGGACGTAGTCCACAGTGAAGACCTGCGAATCCGCGCCGAGCTTGGCCAGGACCTTTTCGGCCACGGGGATCGAGCTGTGCCGGAAACCCTTGGTGGCCGTGACCACCAACAGCTTCTTGGGCGCCGCCAGGGCGGGCAGGGCCAGGGTGATGCCGAGGGCCACGGGCAACGTTGCCCGCAGCCAGCGGGGGGAGAACATTTTTTTCATGGTGCGTGTCTGTTGGAACCGCAATTGAGTTCCGCAACGACGTTTCGCGGCGGAACGCCATTCATTCAACGCCCCGTGCCGCCCGCGCGCAAGCCCGCGCCCGCCCCGTGCCGCCGCGGCGTTCACCCGTCCTCCGGGGATGGCCTGCCGGGGCGACCGGTCACCCGCCAAATCCGCGTGCGCCGCTCCGGCAAACCGGTACGCTGGGCGCGTGATCGCGCATCTGTGCCGCTTTGAACCCCCGGGCCAACCCGGCGCGCCCCGCGCCGCCGCCCCCGCGCGGGTGGGCCTGGTGTTGCCGGAAGCCGACCGGGTCCTCGACCTCACCGCCGCCGGAGTCGCCAGCCTGACCGAACTGCTCGAACGACCGGATTTGCCCGCGTGGTTGGAGCGTCTTGCCGCCCGGGGCGACCTGCCCGCGTACGGCCCGGCCGCGGTGCGGTGGCGCGCGCCGGTCGAGCGCCAGGAGGTTTGGGCCGCCGGCGTCACCTACCTGCGCAGCAAGGCGGCCCGCATGGCCGAATCCACCTTCAGTGCCAGCGCCTACGACCGCGTGTACGACGCGCCGCGGCCGGAGCTGTTCTTCAAGGCGCTGGCCGAAAAGGTCGTCGGCCCGGGCGAGCCGGTCGGCGTGCGCCGCGACTCGCGCTGGACCGTGCCCGAACCCGAGTTAGCCCTGGTGCTCAACGCCGCCGGCCAGGTGGTCGGCTACACCCTGGGCAACGACATGAGCGCCCGCGACATCGAGGGCGAAAACCTCCTCTACCTCCCGCAAGCGAAAATCTACGAAGGCTCCTGCGCCCTGGGTCCGTGGATTCTGGTGGGCCCCGACGAAGCCACGGTGCGGGGTTGGACCCTCACCCTGCGCATCCGCCGCGCCGGGACCGAGGTCTTTGCCGGCAGCACCGAAGTGGGCCGCCTCAAACGCGGTTTTGACGAACTGGCCGCCTGGCTTTGCCGCGCCCAAAAGTTCCCCCACGGCGCGGTGCTGCTCACCGGCACGGGCATCGTGCCCCCGGACGACTTCACGCTCCAAGCGGGCGACGAGGTGGAAATTGCCCTGGCCGACCAGGCGCGATTGGTCAATCCGGTGACCGAGGTTTGAACGGCGCGGCATCTTCGGCTTGCGAATCCCACACCGAGCTACCGCCTCCGGCTCGAATAAATGATTGTTCGCCCTCAACAGGGCATGGTTAGCTTCCCGGCCGATTTGTGGCATGAAAGTCACCCTCAACTGGCTCCAACAGTACGTGGACATTGACGAGTCGGCCGACGCCCTGGCCGAACGCCTCACCCGGCTCGGCCTCGAGGTCGAAGGCGTGCAAAAGCTCGGCGGCGAATTCGAGGGCATCGTCGTCGCCCAGGTCCTCTCCCGCGAAAAACACCCCAACGCCGACAAGCTCTCCGTCTGCCGCGTCCACGACGGCCGGGGCGAACGCCAAATCGTCTGCGGCGCCTCCAACTTCCAGCCCGGCGACAAGGTCCCGCTCATCCTCCCCGGTGCTTCCCTGCCCGCCGCCCCCGGCGAAACACCCCTGACCATCAAGGTCGGCAAAATCCGCGGCGTGGAAAGCCACGGCATGCTCTGCTCGCCCAAGGAACTGGGCCTGGCCGAAGACGCCAGCGGCCTGATGATCCTGCCCCCCGACGCCCCGGTCGGCCAGCCCTTCGCCGAATTCCTCGGCCGCGCCGGCAGCGACGTGGTCTTCGACCTCGAAGTCACCCCCAACCGCCCCGACCTCAACAGCGTCATCGGCATCGCCCGCGAAATCGCCGCCTCCACCGGCCGGCCCTTGCGCCTGCCCGAAATCCGCCTGACCGAGAGCGAGCCCCCCGCCGCCCAACTGGTCCGCGTCCAACTCGACGCTCCCGACCTGTGCCCGCGCTACACCGCGCGGGTCATTCGCGGTGTCCGCATCGGCCCCAGCCCCCCCTGGCTGCGCGCCCTGCTTGAAAAGGTCGGCCTGCGCTCGATCAACAACGTCGTGGACGCCACCAACTACGTCATGCTCGAGTGCGGCCAGCCGCTCCACGCCTTTGACTACCACCGGCTCGCCCCGGCACCGGACGGCGTGCCCGTCATCGTGGTGCGCCGCGCCCGCGACGGCGAACTGTTCGTCACCCTCGACGGCCAGAAGCACACCCTCCACGCCGAGCACCTGCTCATCGCCGACACCGAAAAAGGCATCGCCCTGGCCGGCGTCATGGGCGGGCAGAACTCCGAAATCCACGACCGCACCGTGGACGTGCTGCTCGAAAGCGCCGCCTTCGCCCCCGCCAACATCCGCCGCACCAGCAAGGCCCTGGGCCTGCGCACCGACGCCAGCTACCGCTTCGAGCGCGGGGCCGACCTCGAGGCCGTCGAGCGCGCCAGCCGCCGCTGCGCGCAGCTCATCCTCGAAACCGCCGGCGGGCAGCTCGCCGCGGGCGTGGTGGACGCCTACCCCGCCCCGCTGCCCCCGCGCCAAATCACCCTCCGCCCCGACCAGGTGAACGAACTGTTGGGCCTCGCGCTGCCCCCCGGCGAAATCGAGTACTACCTGGGCCAACTCGGCCTCCGGCGCGTGGACCGCAAACCCCGCCCGGTCGAAGCCCCGGCCGGCGCCGCGCCCGAGCCCTCCACCTGGCAAATCCCGAGCTGGCGCCCCGACCTCAAACGCGAGGCCGACCTGATCGAGGAAGTCTGCCGCCTGCACGGCGTGGACCAAATCCCCGCCACGCCCCCGCGGGGCGCGCGGGGCACGCACCCCCACGACAGCGTGCACGACCAACTCGCCCAAGCGCGCCAACTGCTCACCGGCCTGGGCCTGGACGAAGCCCAGGGCCAAACCCTCATCAGTACGGCCGCCGCCGAGCGCCAGGCCGGGCCCGCGGGCTTCGTGCGCCTGGCCAACCCGCTCAGCAGCGACATGGACGCGCTGCGCCCCAGCCTCCTGCCGGGCCTCTTGGATTCGCTCCGGCACAACGCCGGCCGCCGCCAGGGCGACCTGGCCCTGTTCGAGATCGGCCGCGTCTTCGCCCCGGAGGGCGACACCGTCCGGGAAACCCGCCGCCTGGCCGTGGCCCTCACCGGCCGGCGCCAACCCGTGTTCTGGGCCGGCGCCGAACGCGACGCCCTGTACGACCTGGCCGACCTCAAGGGCGTGCTCGAAACTTTTCTTGAGCACTTCGGCGTGCGCGGCGTGGTCTGCGCCCCGCAACCGGCCGAGAGCACGTTCTTCCTCGAAGTGGCGGCCCTAACCCTGGGCGGGCGCGTGCCGCTGGGGGTGTTCGGCCAGCTCTCGCCCCTCCTGGCCCGCCAACACGACCTGGCCGCGCCGGTTTTCCTGGCCGAGCTGGACCTGGACCAGTTGCTGGCCCGCCGCCAGCCGGTCAAGACCTTCAAGCCGCTGCCGCAATTCCCCGCCATCCGCCGCGACGTGGCCATGCTCGTGGCCGAGAGCGTCACCCACGACGCCGTCCTGGCCGCGGTGAAAGCGGCGCGGGTGCCGCACCTCGAACAGGTCGAGCTCTTCGACGTGTTTCGCGGCCAGAACGTGCCGCCCGGCCAGAAGAGCCTGGCCTATGCCTTCACCTACCGCGCCGCCGACCGCACGCTCACGGATGAGGAGGTCAACCGCGCCCATGCCAGCCTGGTCGAACACCTCAAGCGCACCCTCCCGGCCACCGTCCGCGAAGGTTGAAACCGCCGCGCGCCGGGCCGTGCGCCGGGCGGCTTGCGCCGGCCGACCGGGCGGATTTGCGGCGTGAGTTTTGCCCCGGCCTGTCCTACACCGCCGCCGTGCACCTGGCGCATCTGAAGCTCCGCGACTTCCGCAACTACGCGCGGCTGGACGCCGATTTCGACCCGGGCTTTCACCTGCTGCTGGGGGACAACGCCCAGGGCAAGACCAACCTCTTGGAGGCCATCTACCTGCTGGCCACGCTGCGGTCCTTTCGCGGGGTGGGCAGCGCCCAGTTGGTCCGCTACGGCGCCCCCGGCTACTTCGTCGGCGCCCGCGTGCTGGCCGCCGGCACCAGCGACATCCGCCTGTACTGGTCGCCCACCGCCCGCAGCCTCACCCTCAACCAGCGCCCGGTCCGGCGCCTGGCCGACTACCTGGGCACGCTGCGCGTGGTGGTCTTCTGCACCGAGGACCTCCAGATCGTCAAAGGCCCCGCCGGACGCCGCCGCCGGTTCCTGGACCTGTTGCTCACCCAGACCCACCCGGGCTACCTCACCGTGTTGCAGCGGTACATGCAGGCCCTGCGCGCGCGCAACGCCCTGCTCAAGACCCGGCCCGGGGACGCCGCGGCCCTGGCCGGGTTCACCCGCGAACTGGTGGCCGCCGGAGAGGAAATCCAGCGCCGGCGCGCCGAACTGGTTCCCCGGCTCTCCGCCCTCACCCGCCTGGCCTACCGCCGCATCGCCCACGAGGCCGAAGAACTCCGGCTGGACTACGCCCCGAGCGTCCAGGGCCGCTTCGCGGTCGAACTGGAGCGCCAGGCCGAGCGCGAGCGGGTCCTGCGCACCACGCTGATCGGGCCGCACCGGGATGAGCTGCGAATCTTGCTCGACGAACGCCCCGCCGCGCAGTTCGCCAGCGAAGGCCAGAAACGCACCCTCGCCATTGCCCTGAAGATGGCCCAGGCCGAGTACCTCACCGGCCTGCACGGCACGCCGCCGGTCTTGTTGCTGGACGATGTGATGGGCGAGCTGGACGCCTCGCGCCGCGCCGGCCTGATGCCCCTGCTCGAACGCGCCCACCACGCCAGCGGCCAGGTGTTCATGACCTGCACCGAGGAGCAATGGCCCGCCGAACTGGGCCGCCGGTTGCAACGCTGGCAGGTGCGCGCCGGCACCCTGCGTCCGCTGCCCGGCGCCTCTCCTGCCTAGCCGCGCGCTCCGCCGCGGCGCCCTGTCCAATCAGAAGTCAGAAGCGAGAAGTGAGAAGAGGGTTGCCGGATGCCGGATGCCGGATGCCGGAAGCGGAAGTCTCGCGGAAGGCGACTCGCTCGGCGGCGTAGCGCCGATTGGCAATCGGTCTGGTAGGCCGTGCCGCCCGCAGAAAAAAGCGGCAGCATGCTGCCGCACTCCAAACGCTGGCGCGTGGCACGAGTGGCCAGTAAATCGCGGAGCGTGTGGAGTGCGCCTGCCTGCCGCGCTTCGCTTGGCGCAGGCAGGCCGGCTGGCCGGCGCTGTCGGTAGGGCCGCGCTGCGGCGCGGCCGGGCGAGCGGCGCCGGCGCAGCGGCGCCCTACCCAATCAGAAGTCAGAAGTGAGGAGGGAGGAGGGAGCAGGGGGATGCCGGATGCCGGATGCCAGATGCCGGAAGCGGAAGTCTCGCGGCAGGCGACTCGCTCGGCGGCGTAGCGCCGATTGGCAATCGGCCTGGTAGGCCGTGCCGCCCGCAGAAAACAGCGGCAGCAAGCTGCCGCACTCCAAACGCTCGCGCGCGAGTCGGGCGCCCGGTCAGTCGCGAAGCGTCTGGAGTGCGCCGGCTTGCCGGCGCTGTCGGTAGGGCCGCGCTGCGGCGCGGCCGTGGAGCGGCGCCGACGCAGCGGAGCCCTACCCAATCAGAAGTCAGAAGTGAGGAGGGAGGAGTGAGCAGGGGGATGCCGGATGCCGGATGCCAGATGCCGGAAGCGGAAGTCTCGCGGCAGGCGACTCGCTCGGCGGCGGAGCGCAGACCTCTGGTCTGCTGTATCGCGGGTTTCCAACCCGCTGGAGCCCCGCGTACCGATTCGCCAGGGCCGGATGGCAGTCGGTGATACGGTAGGCTGTCAGCCTGCGCTGCGGGCCGACGGCGGGGGCGCCGTCGGCAGCACGCGAGGGCACGTGCGCTCCCCAAACCAAAGCGGCAGCAAGCGGCCGCACTCCAAACGCTCGCGCGCGAGTCGGGCGCCCTGTGTGTCGCCGAGCGTTTGGAGTGCGCCGGCTAGCCGGCGCTGTCGTAGGGCCGCGCTGCGTCGCGGCCGTGGAGCGGCGCCGGCGCAGCGGCGCCCTGCCAGGGGCCCCGGCTCAGGGCAGTTGCACCGGCCGCACGCGCAGGTTCCGGTAGGCCACCGGGCCGTGGTCGCCCTGGAGCATCAACGGGCCGGTGGGTTTCTCGTCCTTCGGGTCTTCCCACACCGCGGCGCGCGTGGGGCCGGTGAGTTCCACGTTTTCGTGGATGACCTGCCCGTTGTGAACCACCTTCACAAAGCAGGCGTTGCGGGTCTTGCGCCCGGCGGCGTCGAAGCGCGGGGCGCGGAAGACCACCTCGAACCGCTGCCACTGGCCCGGCGGCTTACTGGCGTTGACGCGCGGGGAGTGGCCCTCGAATTCGCCCCGCGCCGCGGTCCAGCGCGGGTAAATGCCGCCGCACTCGATGCCCGGGTATTTGTCCCGGGCGACGCCGAAGCTGTCATAGACCTGGATTTCGTACCGGCCCATGAAGTACACGCCCGAGTTGGAGCCGCGCGGGATGCAGAACTCGATCTCGGCCTCGATGTCGCCGAACTCGGCCGCACTGATCAGGTTCACCGTGCGCCCGGCCGTGCCGTTGAGCAGCACGCCGGTGCCGGGCGTGACCTCAAAACGCTCCGGGTCAGCGGGATCGAGGGCCACGCCGCCCACGACCTGCCATTCGCCGGTGGGCGCGCGCCAGCCGGCGAGGTTGGTGCCGTTGAACAGGGAAACCCAGTCCGCCGCGACGGCGCGCAGGGCAACCGCGGCGATCCACGCGCCGGCCAGCAAGGCCCGGGCGGCGCGCAGCAGGTTTGGGGAAGTGCGGGGCAACGTGGAGTTCATGGGATCACGCGAGTGGTTCGGACGTTGTGGGTGAATCGTGAACGGCCGGTTCAGGGCGTCGCCGGCGCGGCGGGCCGGGGCCGCAGGTCAAAGCAGGTCATTTCCGTGGCGTTGCGCAGCAGCAGGCGGCCGTGGGCCAGGGCGGGCACGTTCCAGGTCTTGCCGTTGAGGGCCTGCACGCGCGCCTTCTCGCGGAAGCCGGCCGGGGTGGCTTCAACCAGCGCCATCTGGCCTTCGCCGCCCAACACCAACAAGTGCCCCGCGGCCAGCAGCACCTGGCCGTAGCCGTAACGGCCCTCGCGCCAGACGCGCTGGCCGGTGCGCGCGTCCAGGCACGCCAACACGCCTTCGTCCAGGCCGTAGAGGTGGTCCTGCCAGTACACGGCGGGGTTGAATTTGGTCTTGAGGTGACGGCTGCGCCAGAGGACTTGCGCGCGCGGGCGACCGGCTTCGGCCGTGACCTCGAGCAACACGCCGCCCGTGCCGTAACCGGCGGACACGAACACCCGGTTGCTCGCCACCAGGACGGGCACGGCGCACGAGGCGTCGTAAGCCACCTTCCACGGTTCCGCCCAGAGCACGGCGCGGCTGGCGGGGTCGAAGCCCAGCACGCGGGAGGCGGTTACCAGCACCACTTGCGGCCGCCCCGCCAGCTCGGCGAAGAGCGGCGAGGCGTAGGTGGGCTTGTCGCTGAGGGCCGCCCAGAGCCGGCGGCCGGAGACCTGGTCGAAGGCCAACAGCATTTGCTCGTTGGTGCCCTCGCCGCCCACCACGAGGAGTGTTTCGCCCACGATCACGGGCGAGGCGGCCAGGCCCCAGTGGAGGTTTTGGGCGCCGGTTTCGGCGAGGATGTTTTTGCGCCAGAGCAGGGTGCCGGACCGGGCGCTCAGGCAGCGCAGTTCGCCCGTGGCGCCCAGGCTGAAGACCAGGCCGCCGTGGTACACCGGCGTGGCCCGCGGGCCGTCGCCGCCCATCCACTCGCTGAAAAGCGCCTCGTAGCGGTGGGTCCAGACCTCGCGGCCGGTGTCCAGTTCGTACGCGGCGATGACCTCGTGTTCCCAACGTTGCTCGAGGGTGAAGGCCAGCCCTTCCGCGACCACAAACGAGGCGTACCCGCCGCCGCAGGGTTGGCGCCAAAGCCGGGGCGGTCCGGCGGGCGGCCACTCGGTGAGCACCGGTTGCTCGTCGTAACGGGCCGCGCGACCGGGTCCGCGGAAATCGGTCCAGTACGCCGGCGGGGCGGGTGGCCGGTTGGTCGCGGCGGGCAGTTCGGCCTGGGCACGGCGGCTGACTTCGACCAGTTCGTAGTTCGGGCGGCTGCGTTCGCGCACCAGCGTGGGGCCCCAGCCGCCTTTGAATTCGAGGTCCACCCAGCGCAGCAACACCGCCAGGACCAGCAGCAGGGCGAGGTACACCACCAGCCAGAGCAGGGTGAAGAGGGTGACCAGCACCTTGCGGCCGCGCGGGCAGGTCGGGTCGCGGTACACCAGCCACCAGCCCAACGGCGGGCAGGCCAGCAGGATCAGGCGCTCGAAAAACGGCGTCCGATACCACGGCACATCCAGCGGATTGAGGGCGTCGTTATTATCCATGGCCAGCCCGGAGTCGGCCGGCGGCGGGCCGGCCCGGCGCGACTCACGCCGGCAAGGGTAGGTGGGCGCGGGGGCGGGGGCAAGCGGCCCCGGGGGAACGGCGCCTTATGCGTTGGAAAGTCTGAGCGCGGGGTGAGTGAAGCGTCCGAGGCACGGGGTAGCAGTGCAAACAAAGCGGCGGCCAGCCGCCGCGCGCCATGCGCGCATGCGAGGGATGGGGTGGTAGGTCCTAGGCCGTGCGTTTGGAGTGCGCCAGCTTGCTGGCGCTCGTTGTTGTGGCAAGGGCCGAGCCTCTGAAGTCGCAAGCCCGAAAAACCCGGCCAAAGCTGGAGAAATCGGTCCTTTAGTCCGGTGCGCCCCGGGCCGGGCCGCAGCCGGCGCGGTGGCGAGCACTCAGCCCGGGTAGCCGCCGGTGATGTAGGCCTGGAGCTGGTCAATCGCCGCCGCTTGGGCGTGAATGATCCAGTTGACCACGTCCCCGATCGAGATCACGCCCACGACCCGCTCGCCCTCGAGCACGGGCAGATGCCGGATGCGCTTGTCGGTCATCAACGCCATGCACTCGCCGATGGTCGTGCGCGGGGTCACGGTGTGCAGCGCCGGGGTGCAGATTTCCCGGACGGCGGTGGTGCGGGAGTTCTTGCCCAGGAGCGCGACTTTGCGGGTGTAATCGCGCTCGGACACGATACCGAGCAGGCGGTCGCCCTCCATGACCAGCAGGGCGCCGACGTTCCGCTCGGCCATCTGCCGGATGGCCTCGAAAACGGTGGTCTCGGGGCTCACCGACCAGACGGCGCGGCCCTTGGTGTTGAGGATGGCCTCGACGGTGGCGTTGGCCGTGGCGTTGGCTTCCATGGTGCGTGGCGTTTGCGCTTCCCGTGTTGTCCAACTCCCGCGCCGGCGCGCGTGGGCGCGGCGGGTCGGCGGGAATCGTGCTGAAAGGAACCATGAACCGGCCCCGCCTGGCAAGCCCGGAGCGCGGCGCGGGGGAAAAGTTTCACTCCCGTTGCGCGTGGCCGCGGCGCGCACCGCGCCCGGCGGCCGCGGAATCGAGGCTTGGAACGGATTTCGGCCCGCGCTAAAGACGGCGCGTGCCTGAAACCGCACCGCCCCTGACCGCCCGCACGCGCTACTGCGCGGTGTTCGGCCATCCGGTCCGGCACTCGGCCTCGCCCCCCATGCAAAACGCCGGTCTGGCGGCGTTGGGCCTGGACTGGCGTTACCTGGCGTTCGACGTGCGGCCCGAGGAGCTGGGTGCCGCCCTGGCCGGCGCGCGGGCGATGCGCTTCATCGGCCTGAACCTCACCGTGCCGCACAAGCTCCTGGCGCTGGAACTGGTCGAGGCCCTCGACGCCAGTGCGCGCGCCTGGGGCGCCGTGAACACCGTCCGCTTCGAGGCGCGGGTCCGTGCGGGCGAGTGGCAGCCGCTGGGCCGGCTCGAGGAAGTCCCGGACACCGCCGAGCTCCGCGCGCACGGTTTCAACACCGACGCCGACGCCCTGGAGACGGCGCTGCGCGAAGACCTGGGCCTGGCGTTGCCGGGGTTGCGGGTGCTGCTGCTGGGCGCGGGCGGCGCGGGCCGCACGGCGGCGTTGAAACTGGCCAGCGCGGGCGTGGCGGCGCTGTTTCTGGTGAACCGCACGCGCAGCAAGGCCGAGGCGGTGGCGGCGGAGATTGCCCGGCGTTACCCCGGCGCCCGGGTGCGACTGGGTTACCCGCCCGGCCCGGTGGACCTGGTGCTCAACGCCACTTCGCTGGGCCTGCGTCCCGGAGATGCCCCGCCGTGGGACGCGGCGGCCTTCGACCTGCGCCGGGCCGGCGCGGCGTACGACATGATCTACCGGCCGGCCGAAACGCCGTTTCTGGCCGCGGCGCGCGCGGCGGGGTGTCGCGCGGCCAACGGCCTGGGAATGCTTCTGCACCAGGGCGCGCGGGCGCTGGAAATCTGGACCGGCCGGCCCGCGCCGCTGGCGGTGATGCGAGGGGCGCTGGAGGCGAGCGTGTACGGGGGAACCGGGGCGTGACGCTGGCCGCGAACATCTTCGAGGCCCGGAGCTGGGCGCTGTTGCCGTTCCATTTCTGGACCGCGGTGTTTTTTGTGCTGGGGGCGATCGTGGGCAGCTTCCTCAACGTGTGCATCTACCGGCTGCCGCAGGGGCAGAGCCTCCTGCGCCCCCCCTCGCACTGCCCGCACTGTGGGGCGCGGATTGCCTGGCGGCACAATCTGCCCATCCTGAGCTGGCTGTGGTTGTGCGGGCGCAGCGCGTGCTGCCAGCGGCCCATCCGCCCGCGCTACGTGGTGATCGAGGCGTTGACCGCCGGGCTCTTTGCCGTGTGCTGGGTGGTCTTTGGCGAAGAGTCGCCCGCGCAGGCGCTGGTGTACAGCGGTCTGCTGGCGGGGCTGCTGGCTGCCACGGCCATTGACTGGGAGCACTTCATCATCCCGGACGAGTTGACGCTGGGCGGGCTGGCGGCGGGGGTGGTGTGCTCGTTTCTGGTGCCCGCGCTGCACGGCACGGATTCGCCGGTGACCGCGCTGCAACGGTGCCTGGTGGGGGCGTTGACCGGTGCGGGGCTGATTTACGCGGTGGTGCGCGGCGGCAAGGTGCTCTTCGGCCGGCACGCGGTGGCGTTGCCGCCGGGCACGCGCGTGTGGTTTGCCGAGGAGACCTTGGTGCTGCCGGACCGGGAAATCCCGTACGAGGAATTGTTGTACCGGCGCAACGATCGCATCCGGCTGCACGCGGAACAGGTGGAGCTGGTGGACCGCTGCTACCGCGACGTGGTGGTGGAGGTGACCCGGGAGCGGGTGCGGATCGGGCCGGATGAGTTTGGGTTCGAGGCGCTGCCGGGATTCGAGGTGGTGACCGCGCGGGTCGAGCTGCCGCGCGAGGTGATGGGGCTGGGCGACGTGAAGTTCATGGCCGCCATCGGGGCGTTTCTGGGATGGCAGGCGGTGCTCTTCAGCCTGATGGCCAGCGCGCTGGTGGGCGCGGTGACGGGGCTGCTCTTGATCGCCCTGCGCCGGCACAGCCGCGCGGCGCCCATTCCCTACGGCCCGTTCCTGGCCGGGGCGGCGGCGGTGTGGGTGTTCGCCGGCCCGCGCATCCTGGACTGGTGGCTGGGCAGACGGTAGTCGGGAACGCGACGGCACCTCAAAGGCCGCCGCACCGGCTGGCCCGCGTCGCGGCCGGACTCAGGCGCTCAGGACCCGGTCAATCTTGCTCTTGAGTTCCGGTTTGCTTTTCAGGCCGACAATGGTCTCCGCGACCTGGCCGCCTTTGAACAGCAGCAGAGTGGGGATGCCGGTGATGCGGTACTGGGTGGCCAGGTCCGGGTTGTGGTCCACGTTGACCTTGCCGATGCGCAGGCGGCCGTCGTATTCGGCGGCCAGCTCGTCCAACACCGGCGCGATCATGCGGCAAGGGCCGCACCATTCGGCCCAGAAGTCCACCAGCACCGGCAGCGGCGACTGCAAGACCTGGTCGGCGAAGTTTTGTTCGGTCAAAGTGACAATGTTGGGCGCGGCCATGGCAGGGGTCGTTGAAGTTCCGGGGCAAATCTGGGTTTACATGCCGGCGCCGCCCCCCCCAAAGCCCAGCAAGACCACGCGCACCAAACCGGCCACCACGGCCACGATGGCGAGCACGGCCAGCACGGTATCGAGCATGGTGGGTGCGGCCGCGGCGGGCGCCGCCGCAGCACGGGGGGCCGGAGCCGGTTTGGGGGCGGCTGCCGCCGCTGCGGCAGGGGCAGCCACCGGTCGGGCTGCGGGCGCAGCCGGAGCAGCGACCTGAGCCGCTGTAGTGGCGGGGGCCGCGGCCGGGGCCGCGGCAGGCGCCGCGGCCGGGGCGGCGGCGGCGGCTACGGCCGGGGTGGGCGCCGCCGGCTTGGGAATCTTGATGGTCGGCGCCGCGGTCGGCTTGGGCGGCAAGCTGATGCGGACCGTTTCTTTCTTGGGCTGAATTTTCGCGCTCTCCGAGGGCTTGGGGGCAGCCGCGCCCTCGGGCGGGACGGGTGAATTGGTGTCGGCCATAAAAATCGGGCTTGAGGTTAGGGGGTGGGCGCAGGGTGTCAATCGCGCGGCCCGGCGTCCTCGGGGTCAATTCTTGGGCGCGGTGATCATCGGAAAGTCGTCCGTGCGGAACGGCGAGGCCGGCAGGCCGGCTTCGCTGAAGAGGTTCACCACGGGGTAATCCGCCCAGCCGAAACGGACGGCGATGGGTTCGGCCACCAGCGGGCTGCGCACCACCACTTTGTCCGGTCCGGTGATGCGGGCCTCGGCCCAGACGAACTTGCGGTCCGGGCCGGCGATGGCAAAGCCCTTGAGCTCGCCATCGCGGGCGACCAGTCCCTTGCCCACGTGATCAAACTCGATGGTCGCCCGGCCGCCGCCAAAGGTGGCCCGGCGGTACATCGGGCTGAGGCCGGCGAAGCGTTCGCCGTAAGCGATCACTCGGGCCGCCAGGGCCAGGCGCTCGCCGACTATGGCTTTGCGCGGCGGGTGGATGTCGTCCTTCTCGCCCGCGTCGGTGATGACGGCCAGCCCGACGTTGGGAAGAATCTTGGTGGCGTGGACTTGGGCTTCGCGCAGTTCGGCCCAGTCGCTTTCCTCCGGCGCGGCGGTGATTTCTTCGAGGCTGCGCTTGCGGTTTTTGTCCCACGGCGCCAGTTGGACGGCCAGGAAGGGGAAGTCGCCCTGGGCCCAGTCGCGCCTCCAGTTGAGGATGAGGTCGGGGAACAGCCGCCGGTACTGCCAGGCGCGGCCGGCGTTGGATTCGCCCTGGTACCAGATGGCGCCGCTGATAGCGTACGGGATCAAGGGGGCGATCATGCCGTTGTACAGCTCGGCCGGCCGCCAGGGCGCCCAAGGTCGGGGTTGGTTGAAGGGTTGCCCGGCCCGCTCGGCGTCGGTCTTGGCTTTTTCCCATTTGGCGAGGGCTTCCTGGTACTGGCGCTCTTGGGCGGGGTAGGCCTCCCAGATTTCCCGGCGGTAATCGGGGTCCACGGTCAGGGCGGTTTTGCTCATCCAGACCTCGGCGGGGGAGCCGCCCCAGGAGGTGTGGATCAGGCCCACCGGCACGTTGCGGGTGCGCTGGAGCGCGCGGCCGAAATAGTAGGCCACACCCGAGAAATCCTTCACGGTGTCGGGGCCGCAGACTTTCCACTCGGCCTTGACGTCCTCGACCGGTTCGAGGGCCTTGAGCTTGGGCACGGTGAACAGGCGGAGGTGCGGGTTGGCCGAGGCGGCGATGTCGCCGGCCGGCTCGAAGCAGCGGGACAACGGCCATTCCATGTTCGACTGGCCGCTGCACACCCAGACCTCGCCCACCAGCACGTTGCGGAGGATGATGAGGTTTTTGCCGCGCACCACGAACAGATCGCCGGTGAGCGAGGCCTTCGTGGGGGCGAGCTTGACGGACCACCGTCCGTTTTGAGCCACAGTGCTCACGCGCTGGTCGCGAAACTGCACGGTGACCTCCTCGCCGTTGTCCGCCCAGCCCCAGACCGGCACGGGCAATTCCTGCTGCAGGACCATGTTGTGGCTGAAGAGGCCGGGCAGGCGGACATCCGCGCGGGCCAGGGACGCCAGCGCCAAAACCGCCGCCAGCCGCCCCGCCAGACGCACGCTCAAGCAGACGCGGGGAAACAGACCGGACACACGTATTGCCATGCCGCTAATGCAACCGAGCCCGTCCGGCGAGTCAACGCTGAAACCGTGACTTCGCGCTGCCGCGGATTACGGGGCCAGGGTTCAGGGCCAGGTCGAAGCGCGGCACGATAGCTATGGCGGCGGTCGTCGAGTTTCTGAAGCATCGGACCACCTGTTCGAGTGCGCGTGAGCTTCAGTCAGGGTTGCTGCTTTGTACGCCCCTCGTGAGAACGGGGTGCGTAACGCCTGCAGACCGCAGGGCCTGTTACGAGGCAGGCCGGGTTTCGCTTTGCCCACGAACTCGGCGAACCTTGATGGCGCGACTCGAGCATCCAATGGGCGCGCACCGAGCTCCTCTCGAGCAGCGGCCCACGAATGGACCAGGGAAAAGTACCGAGGCTTTATGAAACCCGTCGGGCGAAGGTCCACAAGCCCAGCAACCCCAACCCCAAAAGGGTCATGGTCGCCCCGGCTTCCGGGACGGCAGTGCGGTTGAAGAGCGTGTAGTGCGAAAGACCGTGACCTTTGGCTTCAAAATTGACCCGGTTAAGTTCGATGACGCCGGACAAATCTCCGATGTAATAAACTTCAGCGTCATTGCCCCACTTGGCGAGCACCCAGTCGTACTTGTAATCTCCCAGGTCAATCACCGGATCATCGGTCTCCGCTTTGTACCAGTCCTTTTCCTTCGCCAAGGGCGCGGGTCGAGGAATCAGGGTCGCGGCCGTGTATTTGAGCACGTAGCTTTCTGTTTTGGGGTCACTAGGGTTATCGCCCAACTTACTCCCCGAGGCAGCGCCGTCGTTGTAGCCGAGCACCTCAGACCCGTCTTTCTTCAGCCACCCTTCAAGCAGACCGTTGACCATGATGCGCTCGTTTGCCTCATCGGCTGGCGCACCTGGAACGATAATGCCCAAAACCCGGTCAGCCCCGATTTGGATTGGCGTTGCGTTAACGGAGGAAAAACCCGCGACCAGACCCACACCGGTGAGGATTGAAGACAACCCGTTACCCTTGAGCACCCTTTTCATTGTGTTTCCCTTCGATTTTGTTTGTTCCGAAAAAAACCCGTTGCTCCGTGCAAAGCAAAGCGGCTGCCAAATCTATGGATTCCCTGATTTCTCGCGGGAGAGAATATTTCAAGTCATTGATTTCCTAGCTGTTGCTGAAATAGAAAAATCTGGAGCTTTTGCCGACCGCTTGGTCGCTCCTCTTCTTGGATATGTAACCTTGGCCGACAGTCTATGGGCCGTAAACGTCCTCCACCTTCACAAGGCGCTTGCTTAAGCAGCTTTTTGCCAATTACTTAACTACGCCCAGCGTTCGTGTAAAACTTGACCCGAGCCAAGGCCGTTTGAAAACAAATGCATCAATTGGCTGACTGGCAGCAGGTTACTTCTTAAATTGCCGATGGGTGTCGAGTATCCGACACTTTAGGCGCCTAGACCAAGCGTAGTCAGCCAGTCACGAAAAGCCGGTTGGATGGTTGTCGCCCGATTGGTGCACTCGACATTTCTGCTCATCGAAGGGGCGGGACAACCACCCCTTGCTCGTACACACCTCGCCCGGAGCTGGAGAAAATTTCCTTTGCTTCGAGTCAACCACATCCGGGCCTTGGCCGACTCCAGACTCGCCAAAACGTGGGGCGGGGCCCAAGCTCCATTCAACGCCATGAATACTGCCCAGCTTTACCAGGAGCGCCTCAGCCGTTACGTCGCCGCCATGCGCAACGAAAAGCCGGACCGTGTGCCCATCCGGCCGTTCGTGGCCGAATTCACCGCCACGTACACCGGCATGACCTGCCAGGAGGTCGTCCACGATTACACCCGCGCCTTCGAGGCGGCGGTGCGGTGCGCGCGGGATTTCGACTGGGACGCAGTGGTCCCCAACATGGTCTATGTCTGGACCGGCCTGACCCAGGCGATGAACCTGCGCTACTACGGCATCCCCGGCCTGGGCATCCCCGCCGACAAGGGCTTCAATTACATCGAACCGCCCGAGGACCAGGCCTGGATGCGGGCCGACGAGTACGACCATTTGATCGCCGATCCCACCGGTTTCCTCTACGAGGTCTGGTTCCCGCGCGTCTCGGCCGACGCCGTGCGTCCGGGCGAGCCGAACACCTACCGCAACAACCTCGCCTTCGTGAAGGGCAGCATGGCCATGCTCCAGTACTTCTACGCCTTCGGCCCCCAAATCGCGCGGCTCCGCGATGAATGCGGCACCGTCTCGGCCATTGCCGGCATCTTCAAGGCGCCGTTCGACATCATCGCGGACAAGCTCCGCGGCTACGTGGGCCTGACCCTGGACATGCACACCCAGCCGGACAAGGTCCTCCAGGCCTGCGAGGCGCTCATGCCCCACCTGGTCCACGTGGGCCTGACCACCGCCGACCCCGCCCGCCAGGTGCCCATCGGCTTCTGGATGCACCGCGGCTGCGTGCCGTTCATCAACCCCCGCCAGTTCGAGACCCATTACTGGCCCACGCTCAAACCCTGCATCGAGGAGTTCTGGAAGCACGGCCACCAAACGCTCTTTTACGCCGAGGGCAAATGGCGGCACCACTTCGACGCCTTCCGCGAACTGCCCGACCGCAGCATCGTCTTTCACTGCGACCAGGACGACATCTTCGAGGTCCACCGCCGGCTCCATGACAAGTTCGCCCTCAGCGGCGGCATTCCCAACGTCCTGCTGAGTTTCGGCAAACCCGACGAAGTGCGTGACTACGTCCGGCGCGTGCTGGCCGAAGTCGCTCGCGACGGCGGCTACATCCTCGACGCCGGTGCCATCATGCAGGACGACACCCGCGTCGAAAACGTGCGCGCCATGACCAAAGCGGGGCGCGAGTTTGGCGTGTACGACAGTGCCGGCTACCGGGTCACGCCCCCGGAAAAAACCCGCAGCGCCCAACCCACCCCCGAGGACCTCCGGCGCCCCGGCCTGGCCCATCCGGCGCCCACCCGCAAGCCGCCCGGCACCTGCCTGCCCTGGGCGGAAAAGGTCAAGGAACTCCCGCCCATCACCGGCGACCCCGAGCTTATCCGTCGCGTCTGGGAACAAGTGGACTCTCTCGGCAACACCTTCATCTGGCAATGCCTGCTGAGTTTTTGAGCGGCGGCACCTGCGTTTGACGAACCGGGCACCGGACCACCCCGGCGTGCACCCGCAGCCGTGTCGCCACCCGCCAAGCCGCCCCGCCCGACCGCCCGACCCGTTCAAAGCCGGTGCAGGTGAAAGCCGCCGTCCACGTTGATCACCTCCCCGGTGCTGAACGGCAACAACCCCTGCGCAATCGCCGCCACCGCCCGGCCCACGTCCGCCGGCGTGCCCCAGCGGCGAATGGGCGTCAACCCCTGCGCGATCAACGCGTCGTACCGGGCCTTCACGGGCGCCGTCATGTCCGTGGCGATGATGCCGGGGCGGATTTCGTACACGCCGATGCCCGCCTCCGCCAGCCGCACGGCGAAGAGCTTCACCACCATCGCCAGCCCGGCCTTGGAAATGCAGTAATCCCCGCGGTTGACCGAGGCGGTGTAGGCGCTGATGGACGACACAAACACAATGGCCCGCGCCGCGCGCGCCGTCTCGGAATTCTTCGCCCCGCCCGCCGGGGCGGCGCTTTCGAGCATCCAGCGTGCGACGGCCTGGGTGAGGAAAAACGGCCCCTTCAGATTGGTGGCCAACACCGCGTCGAAGCCGGCCTCGCCGGCCTCCAAAAGATCGGCCCGCACCGCGGGCGCCACGCCGGCGTTGTTGACCAAGAGGTCCAGCCGCGCGAACTCCGCGCGCGCCCGGTCCACCAGCGCCGCGCGGTCTTCGCTCCGGGCGATGTCCGCCCGCACCGTCACCACGCGCACCTCCCGCCCGCGCGCGCGTGCCGCGGCCCGGCACTCCTCGGCTGTGGCGGCCGCGGCCGCCTCGTTGCGGGCGTAATTGAGCACCAGGTCGTAGCCCAGCCCGGCCAGCTCGAGCGCGATGCCGCGGCCGATGCCCCGCGAGGCGCCGGTGATCACGGCGGTGGGATTCACGACGCCAGCTTAAAAGCGGCCCCGACCTGGAAAAGCAGAATGTGGCAGCGGGCCTCGGACTTGCCCTGTTTTCCCAAAATTTCCCAACGCGCCCGCGCCCGCCTCGCTGGCCAGCCGACACCCGGTCGCGTACACTGCCGCCATGCCGAAACGGCTGTTCCTCCTGGATGGCATGGCGTTGGTGTACCGGGCGCACTTCGCCTTCATCCGCCGGCCCATCCGCACCTCCCGCGGCTTCAACACCTCGGCCTTGTACGGCTTCGTCACCACGCTGCTGGACATCCTCGAGCGCGGCGAACCCACCCACCTGGCCGTGGCGTTCGACACCGAGGCGCCCACGGCCCGGCACCGTGAATTTCCCGCCTACAAGGCCACCCGCCAGGAAATGCCCGAGGAACTCGCCGCCGCGTTGCCGCACGTGCGCCGCTTCGTCGAGGCCTTCGGCTTCCGTTGCCTGACCCTGGACGGCTTCGAGGCGGACGATCTCATCGGCACGCTGGCCCGCCGCGCCGAACCCGCGGGCTTCGAGACCTTCATGGTCACGCCCGACAAAGACTTCGCCCAACTCGTCACCGAGCGCACCCGCCTCTGGCGCCCCGGTTTCAAGGGCGGCGCGCCCGATATCTGGGGGCCCGCCGAGGTCTGCGCCCGCTGGGGCCTCGCCCGCGTGGACCAGGTGGTGGACCTGCTCGGCCTCATGGGCGACGCCTCCGACAACATCCCCGGCGTGCCGGGCATCGGTGAAAAAACGGCCGCCCGTCTGCTGGCCCGCTACGGCTCGCTCGAAGGCGTCCTGACTCACGCCGATGAAATCCCGGGCAAACTCGGCGAGGCCCTGCGCCGCCACGCCGACCAGGCCCGCCTGAGCCGCCGCTTGGCCACCATCATCACCGTCGCCCCGCTGGACGTGGCGCCGGAAGACCTGCGGCCCGGGCCGCGGGACGACGCGGCGTTGCGGGCCCTGTGCGCGGAGTTCGAGTTCAACGCCATCGGCCGGCGCCTGTTCGGCGAAAGCTTTCAAGCCGGGCGCGCTTCGCCCCACCCGCCCGCCGCCGTGTCGTCGCCAGCGACACCCCGGCCTGCCGACCTGGACCTGTTCGGTCAACCCCTCAAGGCACCGGCCGCCCCCGCCCAGACGGCGGAGCACGCCGCGGAACCGGCGCCCGTTGCTCCGCCCCGGCCCGGCGTGCGCACCGTGACCGAAGTGCCGCATCGCTACGAACTGGTGGACCAACCGCGCGCGCTGGAAGCGCTGGTCAAGCGGCTCGCCGGCCGGGACTGGTTCGCCGTGGACACCGAGACTGATCATCTCGACCCCCAACAGGCGCGGCTCCTGGGCGTGGCGCTGAGCGACGCGCCCGGCACCGGCTGGTACGTGCCGGTCTCGGGCCCGGACTCCCCCGCACTGGCGGCCTTGAAGCCGCTGCTCGAAGACCCCGCGCGCGGCAAGGTCGGGCACAACCTCAAGTTCGACCTCAACGTGCTCCGCTGGCACGGGGTGCGCCTCCGCGGGCCGCTCTTCGACACCATGATTGCCCACGCCGTGCTCGAACCCGAGCAGCGGCACGGCCTCAATTATTGCGCCGAGGTCTATCTGCACTACGCCCCCATCCCCATCGAGCGGCTCATCGGCCCCAAAGGCCCGGACCAACGCACCCTGGCGGAAGTGCCGCCGGCGGAAGTCGCCGAATACGCCGCCGAGGATGCGGACGTGGCCTGGCAGTTGCGCGAGCGCTTCATCCCCTTGCTGCGCGCCCACAACGCGGAGCGCGTCTTCTACGAGGTCGAAATGCCCGTGCTGCCGGCCATCGCGGCGATGGAATTCGAGGGCGTGCGCGTGGACACCGCCGTGCTGGCCGAACTCAGCGCCCGCCTCGCCCGGCTCATGGCCGAGCACGAACAGGCCATTCACCGGCTGGCCGGCCGCGAGTTCAACGTCAACTCGAACAAACAACTCGGCGAGGTGCTCTTTGACACGCTCCGCCTGGCCGACCAACCCAAACGCACCGCCACCGGCCAGTACGCCACCGACGAACAAACCCTCCAGACCCTGGCCGGCGAACACGAAATCGTGCGCCGCGTGCTCGAATACCGCGCCGTGGCCAAGCTCAAAAGCACCTACGCCGACGCCCTGCCCGCCGCCGTCTCTCCGCGCACCGGCCGCATCCACACCACCTTCCTCCAGGCTGCCACGGTCACCGGCCGGCTCAGCTCCCAGGACCCGAACCTCCAAAACATCCCCATCCGCACCGAGCTGGGTCAGGAAATCCGCCGCGCCTTTGTCGCGCGCGCGCCCGGGCCGGACGGCGCACCGTGGGCCCTGCTGGCCGCCGACTATTCGCAGATCGAACTGCGCATCCTGGCCGCGCTCAGCGGCGAGCCGGCCATGCTCGAGGCCTTCCGCCGCGGCGCAGACATCCATGCCGCCACGGCGGCGCGTGTCTTCGGCGTCGCGCCGGAAGCCGTCACGCCCGAGCAACGCCGCCAGGCCAAGATGGTCAACTTCGGCATCGCCTACGGCATCTCCGCCCACGGCCTGGCCCAGCGCCTGGGCATCTCCCGCACGGACGCCGCGGCGCTCATCGAGCACTATTTCGCCAGTTACCCGGGCATCCGGGCCTACATAGACCGCACGCTCGAGTCCGCGCGGCAAAAAGGTTTTGTGGAGACGCTCACCGGCCGGCGGCGGGTGTTGCGCGACATCAACTCCGCCAACGCCACCGTGCGCGGCGCCGCCGAGCGCAACGCCATCAACACCCCCATCCAGGGCACGGCGGCGGACATGATCAAACTGGCGATGGGCCGCATCCACGCCGAGATCGAGCGGCGCGGCCTGCGCTCGAGGATGGTCTTGCAGGTGCATGACGAGCTGATCTTCGACCTCTGCCAGCCGGAGGAAGCGGAAATGCGGGCCCTGGTCCGCGAGGCCATGTGCCAGGCCCTGCCCCTGCCCGGCGTGACGGTCGAGGTCAGCCTGGGTGTGGGCCCCAATTGGCTCGAGGCCCATTGAGGGAGCGGCAGGCAATTCGCTTGGCACCGGAGCGCCGATTGGCCAGGGGCGGTAGCGCCGACCGGTAGTCAGCGGGGCAGTGCGTCCGGCCTGTCGCAGCCGACGTGAGTCGGCTCCAGCATTGGCGGGCTGGTTTTGAGTGCCGGCAGACGAAGGGAGGTTTGAGCGAACGAACGTCTGCTGCTCCACCCGACGGGTCGTTCGGCGGCTGGGGGCCGCCTGCCGGCCGGCCGGCCGGCCGAGGGTGCCTGGCAGGCCGTTCCACCCGCAGAAAAAAGCGGCAGCAAGCGGCCGCACTCCAAGCGCTGGCGCGCGGTAGGGCCGCGCTGCGGCGCGGCCGTAAGGACGGCGCCGGCGCAGCGGCGCCCTACCTTGTGAAGCGTCTGGAGTGCGCCGGCTTGCCGGCGCTGTCGGGCGGCGTAGCGCCGATTGGCAATCGGCTGTACCGCCGACTCCCAGTCAGCGAAGCCAGAGCCAGGCGGGGGGACGGGGTGGTTGCCCTGGGGAGGAAACGGCGCCGCCAGCGGCAGGGGCGGCTCAAGGCTGGCATGGGAATGGCTACTTGGCGGGGGTAAAACCCGGCGCGCCGCGTTGGCGTTTGAATTGCCGGGAGTTTCGGTTAGGCTCAACGCAGTCCGTTGTAAACAACCCCATGAAAGCGCCCAACTTGATTCGGCGGAGTGGCGGGTGCCTGGTCCTGGCAGCCTTGCCGGTGCTGGCCCAGGAACCGGTGACCCTCACGGCCCCGGATTTTTTCAACCAGCCGGGGCAGTACTTCCGCGCCTACGCGAACGCGCCGCAGACCACGGTGGATGTGTCGGGTCTCCTGGGCGAGGCGAGCAACCAGCCGCAGGCGTGGAACTTTGTGCTGGGACCGCAGGAGGTGGTGTACCGGTACGACTACCTGGCGGCGAGCGAGGTGCCGGAGAGCGTGGATTTCCCGGGGGCCACGCTGGCGGAGCGCAAGAGCGACGAAAGCGGCGCCCAGGCCACGGCCTGGTTGTTCTTCACGCAGGACCCGTCGCGGGGCCGGGTGGTGCAGGGCTTTTACGACCCCGGGCTGGGGTCGGTGAGTTTGTTGGGCGTCCAGTTCCGGCTGGAGCCGCCGGCCGGGGTGTTTCAGCCGCCGTTGCGGGATTTCCCGGCCACGATTTCGTATGGCGACACGTGGACGGCGACGACGGTGTACACGAACCTGTTGACGCTGGATGACGGCAGCGGCGGCGGCGGGGATGAAGACCCCGGCGGGGTGTTTGACCTGCCGCAGCAAACCACCTACACCTCGACGGCGCGGGTGGATGCGTTCGGGGTGGTGAACTGCCCGGGCATCGGGTTCGGCCCGTGCCTGCGGATCAACGAGGTGGTGCAGTACGACCTGGCGGTGGACCTGGGCAACGGGTTCGAGAACTTCGGCACGGCCTACGTGCGCAACTATTACTGGGTGCGGCCGGGACGGGGCATCGTGGTGCAAATCACCTCCGAGCAACAACAAACCGGGCCGCCGCCGGAGAACTTCCCCACCGCCGCCGTGGTGCTGCGGATGTTCGAGACCAACCACCCCGACCCCCAGCCGCCGCCGCCCCCGCGCATCGAGGGGCTGACGATCACGCTGGGTCCGCAAGGGGCGTTGCTGACCTGGAACAAGCGTTCGGGCATCGCCAGCTATCGCGTCGAGTACACCACCAACCCGGCGGCGAACGACTGGCAGGCGCTGGGTGCGCCCACGTCGGCGAATTTCTTCATTGACGAGGCGGCCAACACGCCCGGTGTGCCGGTGCGGTTTTACCGCGTGGTGGGTCTGCCCTGAGCGCGCATGAACCGCCGGCGCTTCCCGCTCCCCGGCGCGTCCGCCGCCCCGGCGCGCGAGCCGCGGCGTACGGGCGGTGGGTTCACGTTGATCGAGCTGCTGGTGGTCATTGCCGTCATCGTGCTGCTGGTGGGGCTGTTGTTGCCCGCGCTGACGACGGCCAAAGAGTCGGGCCGCACCACGCGTTGCCTGGGCAATCTCAAGCAACTGAGCCTGGGACTGGGGATGTACGTGGACGACTTCAAGGCCTACCCGATCTACACCTTCGACCAGGACGGGTTCCTGGTCCCGATCAGCTTCTGGCCCGACGAACTGCGACCCTACACCCAGCACGACTGGACCAACGCGCTGTACCGCTGCCCGTCCTACCGCGGCCTGACGCTGCCCCGCACGGACATCGGCGACCCGCTGGGCAGCTATGGCTACAACGCCAACGGCACCCGCTTTGCCTTCAGCCCGCTGGGCTTGGGCGGCCATCTCACCGAGCCGGACAACTGGGACTCGGTCGAGCCCATCCGCGAGGCGCGCGTGGTGCAACCGGCGGACATGATCGCGCTGGGCGACGCGAACCTCATGTGGCTCATACCGCCGGTGCTCAAGGCCTACTACGGCGTGGACGGCCCCACCACCTACACCGGCTTTTCGCGGCTGGACATCAACTCCTGGCTGCGCACCACCGCGCCGGGCTTCGGCGGACGCGAGGGCGTGCTGCGCGCCACCGAGCGGCGGCACCGGGGGCGGTTCGAGGTGGTGTTTTGCGACGGCCACGCCGAGGGCCTCCCCTACACCCGGCTCTTCGAGAAAAGCGATGCCGCGTTGCGCCGCTGGAACAACGACCACGAGCCCCACGCCGACCAGCTCGTGAAATAGCGTCGCCGCTTTGCGCCCGCGCGCGACGCCCTGCGTCACGCGGCCCTTCGCCCGCCCGCCACGGCCGGACTCAGCCGCACACCTCCGCCAACACCCGCCCCAGCCGCGCCACGCCGGTGCGGATGGCGTGTTCGCTGGCGTGGCCGAAGCTCAGACGCATCTCGTGGTCCGGCGCCCGGCGCGTGGGGTCCGGCGCGTAGCATAACCGGCCCGGCACGTAGAGGACGTCCGCGGCCAGCGCGCGTTGAAAGAGCGCGGACCGCGGACCGGTGCGCACGCCCCGCGGCAGGCGCGCCCAGACGTACGAGCCGCCGCGCGGCTCGGTCCAGCTCACGCGGGCCGGGAAATGCCGGCGCAGGGCGGCGGTCATCCCACCGGCCTTGGCGGCGTAACGCGCGCGCAGCCGGGCCACGTGGCGGTCGTACACGCCGCTTTCGAGCGCCGCCGCCAGGAGGTGTTGCCCCAGGCTGCTGGTGCCGAAGTCGTGGTTGCCCTTGGCGCACAACACCGCCCGGCGCAGCGGCTCGGGCAGCACCCCGAACCCCACGCGCACGCCCGTGGCGAAGGGCTTGCTGTAAGTGCCCGCGTAAATCACGCGGCCGGCGCCGCCCGGAACGGCCAGCGCCGACGCCGTGTCCGGTCCGGCGAAGCGCAGCTCGCGGTAGGCCGCGTCTTCGAGCAGGTAAATCGGATGGCCGGCCGGGCGTTCGTAATGGCGCAGCACGTCCAGGAGAGCGGCCTTGCGGGCCCAGGTGGTGGTCGTGCCGGTGGGATTTTGGTGGTAGCTGACCAGGTAGTGCAGCTTCACCCGGGGCAACCGGCCTTCGCGGCGCAGCCGGGAGAGCACCGCGTCCAAGCGGTCCGGGTCCGGGCCGTCGGGCGTCAACGCCACGCCGCGCGCCTCCACGCCGTGGCTTTGGAGGATGCCCAGGAACACGAAGTAGGTGGGGTCCTCGACCAGGACCACGTCGCCGGGGTCACAGAGCACCTCGCACACGAGGTAGAGCAACTGTTGCGAGCCGTGGGTGATCACCAGCGCTTCCGGGTCGCAGGCCGGTTCGGACACGCGGCCTTCGCCCGCGGCGGCGTCCTGCGCGCGCAGGCGAGCGGCGGTCAGGCGGCGCAACGCGGGCAGGCCGGGGGTCGAGCCGTATTGCAGGGCCGGCTGGCCGGTGGCGCGGCGTGCCAGCAGCCGGACCAACAAGCGGCGGGTTTCGGGTACCGGGAGGGTCGCGTCGTCGGTGAACCCCGCGGCCAGCGAGACCAGTTTCGGCCGCGCCAGCACCAGCTCCATCAGCCAGGAAATGGGCGGCGGCGTGGTGCGCCGGCCCAGGGCGGACAAGGCGGTCGCTTTCAAACCGCCGCCAGCCTACGCCTTCGGGGCCGCGACGCAATCAGGGCGCGACCTCGCGCGACGGCGGCGCGTCGGCGGGCAGTTCGGCCAGCCAGGCCGCGAAACCGTCGCGAAAGACCGCGCGGCCGGCATCGAGGAAGTCGTTGTGGTCGCCGGCCAGTTCGACCAGGCGCTTGGGCGGGTTGGCCGCGGCGTAGTTGCGCTCGGCGTGGGCGAAACGGACCAGCGTGTCCTCGCGACCGTGCATCACCAGCACGGGCACGTGGAGTTGGGGCAACTTGGCGAGTGTGTCGTAGCGGATGCGGGCCAGCCAGCGGACCGGCAGGAACGGGAACAACTCCGCGCCCAGGTCCGGGATGCTGGTGAAGGTGCTTTGGAGCACGAGCCCGGCCAGGGGCACGCGCCGGGCCAGCTCGGCCGCGACGCCGCCGCCCAGGGATTCGCCGAAGGCGATGATGTGAGCGGGGGCAAAACCGCGGGCGACCAGCCAGGCGTGGGCGGCCTCGGCATCGAGGTAGGTGCCCTCTTCGGAGGGCCGGCCCGCGCTCAAGCCGTAGCCGCGGTAGTCGAAGAGCAGCACGTTCACGCCGGTCTCGAGCAGCGCCTCCGCCACGCCGAGCCGGTGGCTGAGGTTGCCGCCGTTGCCGTGGCAATGCAGCGCCGCCAGGTGCCGGCGGGGCGAATCGGCCGCGGCGGGAAAGAACCAGCCGTGCAGCCGGGTGCCGTCGCGCGCGGCGAAGCGGGCTTCTTCGTAGGGCCGACCCAGCGCGTCCGCCCGCGCGGCGAGGGCGCGGGTGGGCTGATAGACGTTGGCGTGCTCGAACCAGCGCAACATGAGCCAGAGCAGGCCGGCCAGCAGCGCCGCGCCGGGCAGGGGGCGCCAGCGGGAACGCGCTCGCGTGGCCATGCGGAGAGTTTGCCCGAGCGGCCGGGCGGGTGGCGAGTCCGGCGTCGGCCTTGCGCCCCGCAGCGGCGCGGAGAGCTCGTCTGCCGGGTTGGCCGCATGTGGTCCGTTGAACCCCGCGCGACGGGCCAACGGGACCGGTCAGCGTTTTGCCGGTTCCGGCACCGCGCCGCTTTGGAGCAACTCGCGCACTCTGGCCTGGAGGGCATCCACGCGGAGCGGCTTGGGCAGCACGGGCACGTCGGCGGGCAGGGTATCGCGGCCGGGGATGAGGCTTTCGGGGTAGCCGCTCATGAGCGCCAGGGGCAGGCCGGGGCGTTGCTGGCGAATTTGGCGGGCCAGGTCCACACCGCTCAGGTCCGGCAGGTCCACATCGCTGAGCACCAGGTGCACCGCGCCGGCGTGTTGCTGAAAGACGTCCAGGGCCTGGCGGCCGGCCGCGGCGGTCAGCACGGTGTAGCCGGCGCGTTCGAGCACCTCACGCAGCAGCTCGCACACGCCCGGGTCGTCTTCAACCACGAGCACGGTCTGGCGGACCGGGCCGGTGGCCGCCAACGGCGCGGTGAGCGCATCGGGCTGGGTGGTCAGGACGGGGAAGAACACCGTGAAGCGGCTGCCGCGACCGACCTCGCTCTGGACCGTGATGTTGCCGCGGTACTGGCGCACGAGGCCCTGCACCACGGCCAGGCCCAGGCCGGCGCCCTTGCCGAAGGGTTTGGTTGTGAAAAACGGCTCGAAGAGGTGCGCCAGCACGTCCGGGCCCATGCCGCAGCCGGTGTCCTCGACCTGCAGCAGGGTGTAACGCCCCGGCGGGAGGCTGCGGGCGCGGCCCTGGGCGGCATCCATCATCACGGTGCGGGTGCTCAGGGTGATGGTGCCGCCGGACTCGGGCAGCGCCTCGACGGCGTTGCGGACGAGATTCACCACGATTTGTTCGAGGTGCGCGGGGTCCGGCGGGATGGCGGGGTGGGGGGCTTCCAGGCGGTACTCGAGGCGGACGTTGTCGCGGAGCAGGCGGGTCAGGACCGGGCGCAATTCCTCGAGGCGGGCGTGGAGGTGACAGCCCGCGGTGGTGGCGGGGCTGTGCTGGGTGAGCGCGAGCAGCTTGGCGGTGACCTCGGCGGCGCGTTGGCCGGCCTTGAGGATTTGCTCGACGGAGGCCAGGTGCGGGTGCCCGGGCGGGAGCGCGTCGCGGAGGATTTCCGCGAAACCGAGGATGACCTGGAGCAGGTTGTTGAAGTCATGCACGATGCCGGCGGCCAGGCGGACGATGACCTCCATTTTTTGCGCCTGCCGCAGGGCTTCCTCGGAGTGCAGCCGGCGCAGGGCCAGGGAGAGGTTGAGCGAGGCATTCAGGAGATATTCCTGCTCGATCGCCCCCCAGAGGGCCTCGCTGTGGCAGTTGTCAAAGCCGATGAAACCGACAAAGCCGCGGTCGGTGAGCAAAGGCAGGCACAAGATGGCTTTAATGCCCTGCGGCTCCAGAATCGCCCGCTCGGGCGCGGGCAGGTCGGCCACGCGCGCATGGATGACCCGGCCGGCCGCCATGGTCTCGCGCCACCATTTGAGGCCGCATTCGTCGTAAGCCAGGCGCTGAAGCTGCGGGTTGTCTATCTGCGGGACCACTCCGGGCGCGCACCACTCGGCCACTTGCGAGGTGCACAGGAGGCCGTCCTCGCGAAATTCGTTCAGGAAAATGTAACAGCGGTCCGCGCTCACGGCCCGACCCAGGATTTGCACGAAGGCGGAATAATCCGTTCTGCCGTCGGCCTGGAGCAGCACCCGGGCGCTGTCGGCAAGCGCGACCAGGAGTTGCTCGCGGCGGCGCAGCTCCTCCTGGGTCCGGACCCACGCGGTCACGTCGCGCATCACGGTCACGGTGCCGCGCCGGCGGGCCTCGGGGCCGAGCGGAGAGACCGAGGCTTCGACCAAGGGCAGCGGCTCGGGTCGCGCGCCGGAGCGGAGCGTGGTCGCGGCGCCGCGGTGGACGGCTTGGACCAATTCCGGCCAGACGCCGGTGACGGTCTCCAGCGGCTGACCGACCCGGAGCGGCCCCAACATCTCCCGGGCGCGTTCGTTGAAGTCGAGCACATGCCCTTCCTCGTCGCAGACCACCACCCCTTCCTGCATCTGCTCCCAAACCCGCAGGCGGGCGGCGTCCACCCGGTCGAACAGCCCCACCCGAAACACCCCCCAGGCCAGCACGGCGCCGGCGAGCGTGAAGGAAAAGGGCGTCAGGTCCAGCATCCCCCAGGGGCGCCAGCCGACCATGTAGGTCAGGTTGACCAGGCCGGGGATGGCCACGGCGAGGCTGAGAATCCGCGCCTGTTGGCGGAAGAGCTTGCCCCGCCCGGCGCCGAACCGCCACAGCATCCCGAGCCCGGCCAGAATCCCGGCCCACACGTACACCCAGTTGAACCAATAGGCGGGGCCGCGACCAAATTTCAGCAGGGGGATCGGGCCGGAGAGGTCGAAGCTGGGCTGGACTTGCACCCAGCCGTGGTACGGATTGGTCAAGGCCAACAGACAGCTCAGAACCCCGGGCGCCAGCAGCGCCAGCCAGGTTTGTTGCGACCAAGGTGGCTCGCCCGAGAGCTCCCGCACCATGCCCAGCCAGCACACCCCAAGAAAAGGGATACCCAGATACTGGAACCCCAACCAGAACTGCGCCGTGCTCGCGTTGGTGGAAGAGAGCTCGGCCCCGTAACCCACCGACCAGACGGCGCTGGCCAGCATCAAGCCGACAAACGGGGAAATGCCGGGCGCGCGGCTCCTTCGGACGATTAAGGCCAGCGCCAACGCCAAAGCTGCCGACAAACCAAGCAACGTTGTCAAAATCCCAGACACAGTGCCCCTGACAAAGTTGTCCGCGCAGGTTAAAGCAACGCTCAAGCCAATCAACCCGGGGTCATTTCGGGGGCCGTTTCACACCTCGCTCGGTCATGTGGCAAATGCCCGAAGAAGCGGGAAAACCGTGTGGCGCGGGCGGCGCGGGATCAGATTTCCACCTGCATGCCCAGCTCGACCACCCGGTTGGCCGGCAGGCGGAAAAACGCCGTCGCACTTTGGTTGTTGCGGGCCAGAAAGGCAAACAGGTGCTGCCGCCAGGCGCGGTACCAGGGCGTGCCGCTGCGGCAGACGATGGTCTCGCGGCTCAGGAAAAAGGTCGTTTCCGAGAGCTTGAGCTGGAGGTTGTGCTCGCCGCACAGGCGCAGGATGTCCGTCATGTCCGCCTCTTCCATGAAACCGTAGCGGGCGATGACGCGATAAAAGCCCTGGCCGTGGCGCACGATCTCCAGCCGCTCGGCCGCGGGCACGCGCGGTTGTTCCTCGATCTTGATGGTCAGCAGGACCACCCGTTCGTGGAGGACGCGGTTGTGTTTGAGGTTGTGGAGCAGCGCCAGGGGCGTGCCGGTGGGGCTGCCGGACATGAACACCGCCGTGCCGCCCACGCGCTGGGGTTTGCGGGCCTCGACATCGGCCAGGAACATGTCGAAGGGCAGCAGGCTCGCCTCGAGCCGCTCGCGCAACCGGCGGCGTCCCCAGTTCCACGTGCGCATGAGGCCGTAGATCAAGCCGCCGATGATGACCGGGAACCAGCCGCCTTCGGGGAACTTGAGCAGGTTCGCGCCCAGAAAGGGCAACTGGAAGAGGCAGAACACCGCGCACAGCCCCAGCGCCTGGAGGTTGGACCAGTTCCACAATCGTCGCGCGGCGAAGTAGAACAACAACGTGGTCACCAGCATGGTGAGGGTGACCGCGATGCCGTAAGCCGCGGCCAGGCGCCCGGAGCTGCGGAAGCCCAGCACCAGGCCCAGGCACGCCAGCAACAGGAGCCAGTTGGCCAGGGGCACGTAAATCTGGCCCCGCTCCGTGTGCGAGGTGTGCCGGATTTCCACCCGCGGCAGGTAGCCCAGTTGCACCGCCTGCATCGTGAGCGAAAACACCCCCGAGATCAGCGCTTGGGACGCAATGATGGCCGCGGCCGTGGCCAGGCCCAGCAAGGGCCAGAGCGCCCACGTCGGGGCCAGGCGGTAAAAGGGGTTTTCCACCGCCGCGGGCTCCCGCAGCAACAGCGCCCCTTGGCCCAGGTAATTCAGAAACAGCGCCGGCAGCACCAGCCCGAACCACGCCCGCCGGATCGGCGAAAGCCCGAAATGTCCCATGTCCGCGTACAACGCCTCGCCGCCGGTCAACACCAGAAACACCGCGCCCAGGACCTTGAACGCCAGCCAGCCCTCGTGCCAAAAAAACGCGACCGCGTATCCCGGGTTCATGGCCAGCAGAATGCCCGGATGCCGCACCACCTCGGCCAGCCCCAAGAGCGCGATCACCACGAACCACACCAGCATCACCGGCCCGAACACGCGCGCCACGCCGTCGGTGCCCACCCGTTGGAATGAGAACAACCCCACCAGAATGACCAGCGAAAGCGGCACCACGTAGGGCCTGAGCTGCGCGGTGGCGATTTTCAAACCTTCCATCGCGCCCAGCACGGTAATGGGCGGCGTGATCATCCCGTCCCCGTACATGAGCGCCGCGCCAAACACGCCCAACCCTGTAAACGCCAGCGCCACGCGCCCCCGGCGCGCCCGTTCGGGAAACGCCAGGGCCAGCAACGCCAGCGGCCCGCCCTCCCCCTTGTTGTCCGCCCGACAGATGAACACCAGGTATTTGACCGAGATGATGAGGATCAACGACCAGAAGATTAGCGACAACACCCCCAGCACATTGGCGGGGTTCAACGCCGCCCCGGCCTGCGCGGTGAAACATTCCCGCAACGCGTAGAGCGGGCTGGTCCCGATGTCCCCAAACACCACCCCCAACGCCCCCAACGTCAACCAGCGACGTGGGGCACCGGGTGCCTCGTTGCCATTCATTTAAGGTTTGCCGGGTCGCACCGGGCCCTGCCCCGGCGGCGCTTGGCATCCTACCTTATTTTCCGCCGGCTTGGCAATCCGGGGTGCCGGCCACGCGCCGGCTGGTACTCCGCGCTTGCCTGCGCCGGGCGCGTGTCCATGCTGGGCGCAGCATGGAACCGAGCACCTGGCGCGAACGGTGGGGCGAGCGGCTGGCGGAGCGCCCGCTGCTGCGCACCCTGCTGTTCAATCCCTGGTTTGCCCTGGCGTTTGCCCTCGTCAGCCTCATCGCCCTGGGCGCGCTGATCTGCCTGCCCAAGATCTGGGTCAGCACCCCACCGGACTTCAAACCGGTGATGCGGGTCAGCCTCTTGGACCTGGTCCAGGCCCGCTCGCTCAGCGCCACCGCCGCCCGGCACGCCGCGGCGGGCCGCCACCGGGAAGCGGCCATGGCCTGGCAGGGCGCCACCTTGAACGATCCCGGCAACCTCGCGCTGCACCGCGCGCTGTTCCGCCACCTGGCCACGGCCCCGGTCCTGCCCCTGAGCCAGGTCAGCCGCAGCCTTTACCGCATCAACTGGATGCTTCAGTTGGGCGGCACCAACCAGGTGGACCTTGAACTGGCCGCGCAGGCCCTGGACCGCTACGGCCTGGCCGAAGACGTCTTCACCCTGCTCGCTCCGCAGGCCGATCACTTGCCCCCGGCCCTCGAGCCGGCCTACCTCAAGGCCCTGTTTCAGGTCGGCCGCTACGAGGAATTCGGCCGGCGCTGGGAACAGGCGCAGGCCACGGCGGCCAACGACCCCGAGTTGGTGCTCTGCCGGGCCGCCTACCTGGCCGGCTGGGGACCGACGGAAGAGGCCGCCACGCACCGCCGCAAAGTCCAGGACGCTCTGGACGATCCCGCTTTGGGCACCTACGCCTGCCGCTTGGAAATGGTCGTCGCCAGCCGGCGGCAGGACGTGGAGGCCTACCGCGCCGCGCTCCAGCGCCTGGAGAGCCGCGCCGAAGACCGCGCCACGGACCACGCGCGCTTCTGGCGCCTGCTGCACGCGGCCGGCCGCGTCGAGGAAGCCCGCACCCTGGCACGCAGTTACAACCGTCCGCCCGAGTCCGCCTCCGAGGTGGTCCAGCTCGCCGACGCCCTGCAAGCGGTGGGTTTGCAGGAAGACCTGGTGGGTTTCCTCCAACGCCACGTGCTCGAATTCGGCTACAGCCCCAGCGTGTGGTCCGTGGCGGTCTGGGCGGCCTACGCGGATGTGCTGGTCGCCGCCCGGCAATGGGAGTCCTTGAAAGAAGCCGCCCGGCAGATGCGCCTGGTCAGCGCCAACCAGGCGGTGCTGGGCGGCTTCAGCCATTTTTTGGAGGGCTGGGTGGCCCACGTGCAGGGCTCGCGCGAGGCCGCCCGCAGCTCATTTCTCGAGGCCATCCGCCTGGGTTTCCCGGTCGGCCGGGTGGGCCTCCAGGTGGCCAACCAGCTCAATCAATTGGGCTACCCGGACCTGGCCCTCGAGACCTTGCTGCCCCTCGAGACGCGCTTCGGCGACCTGATCGAGTATTGGCGCGCTGTCTTTCGCGCCTGCTACACGCTACGCAACGACGACACCCTGCTCCTGCGCGCCGCCCTCCGCGCGCACGAATTGGAGCCGAACAGCCCGGAGGGCAAGTTCAACTACGCCGCCGCGTTGCTCATCAGCCGGCGCCGCCCCGAGCAGGCCCTGAGCCTGACCTTCGAGCTGCTCGGCTGGGACCATTCCCACCTCGGCGGCCTCATCAACCACGCCATTGCCCTGGCGCTGAACCGGCGCTTCGACGAGGCGGCGGAAATTCTACGCGCCGTCGAGACCGAACCGCTCAACACCATCCAGCGCGAGGCCTGGCTGCTGGGCTGGCTGGAGATTTACCACGCCAACCGGGACTGGGCGGGCGTGCGCGAGTGCCTGGCCGGGCTCGAATCCGTACCCCTCTTCCCCAGCCAGCAGCGCTGGGTGGAAAGCATCCGTCGCGACCTGGCCGCCGCGGAAACCGCCCCGCGCGCGGCGGCGGTCCAACCCTGAACCGCGCGGCACGGCCCGGGCGCCGAACGCGCCTTTGCGCTTTGCGCGCCGCCCGGGCGGCCTATACTGCCGGTCGGCCGACCCAGTGTCGGCCCGCGCAATCAATTACCGGACCTATGCCACTGACACACACCCGCGACCTGTTCGCCAAGGCCCTCAAGGGCAAGTATGCCCTCGGGGCGTTCAACGTGAACAACATGGAGCTGCTCCAGGCCATCGTCGAGGCCTGCGAGGAGGAGAAGGCGCCCGTCATCCTCCAAATCTCGAAGGGCGCCCGCCAGTACGCCAACCCGGTTTACCTCAAGAAGCTCATCGAGGCCGCCATTAGCGTTACCAACATCCCCATCGCCGTGCACCTGGACCACGGCGACTCCTTCGAGCTGTGCAAACAGTGCATTGATGAGGGCTTCACCAGCGTCATGATTGACGGCAGCCACCTGCCCTTCGAGAAAAATGTCGAACTCAGCAAACGCGTCGTGGACTACGCCCACAAACACAACTGCGTGGTCGAGGGTGAACTGGGCCAGTTGGTCGGCGCCCAGCACGACGACGGCGAGGAAGGCGGCGGCTACTCGAAGGGCGGCGTGTACACCCACCCGGACGAGGCGGTCGAGTTCGTCCGCCTCACTGGCGTGGACTCCCTGGCCGTGGCCATCGGTAATTCCCACGGCGCCTACAAATTCAAGGGCGAGCAACACCTGGACATCGAACGCCTCAAGGCCATCAAAAAGGCCCTCGTGGACGCCGGCCTGGGTGATTACCCGCTGGTTCTGCACGGCGCCTCGAGCGTGCCGCGCGACATCGTGGCCGAGATCAACAAATACGGCGGCAACCTCGGCACCGACACCGCCGGCGTGCCCGAGGCCGACATCGAAATCGCCCGGCGCACCGGCTGCACCAAGGTGAACATTGACACCGACCTGCGCCTGGCCATGACCGCCGCCATCCGCCGGGTCTTCGCCGAAAACCCGAAGGAGTTCGACCCGCGCAAGTACCTCGGCCCCGCCCGCCAAAAGGTCAAGGAACTGGTCCGGCACAAGGTCAAAAACGTCCTCTGCTGCGCCGGCCACGCCTTCGATTAAGTGGCGGCAAGGTTCTCGCAGCCATCCGCTCGGGCGCGGCACCCCCCGCGCCTTTTTGTTTTGTATCTGGCGCCAATCCCCCACCTTCCCCGTGACAGCCCCCGCCCGGCTCTGGCATAACCGCCCGCCATGCATGAGTTCCGCTACGTCCGGGGCGTGCTGCACGGCGAGGGCGTGAGCCTGGCCGCGCTCGCCCGCCGCTTCGGCACGCCCCTGTACGTGTACTCGCAACGCACCCTCGAAAACCGCCTGCGCGAACTGACCGCCGCCCTGGCCCCGCTGGACCCGCTGGTCTGCTACGCCGTCAAGGCCAACTCGAACCTCGCCGTCCTGGCCACCTTCGCCCGGCTGGGCACCGGCTTCGACGTGGTCAGCGGCGGCGAACTGGCCCGCGTCATCGCCGCCGGCGGCGACCCCGCCCGCTGCGTCTTCGCCGGCGTGGCCAAGACCGCGGCCGAAATCGAGACCGCGCTGCGCCGGGGCATTTACTGCTTCAACGTCGAGAGCGAGCCCGAGCTGGTCCGCATCAACGCCATCGCCGCCCGGCTCCGGTGCCGCGCCCCCGTGGCCGTGCGCGTGAACCCGAACGTGGACGCCCACACCCACGCCAAAATCACCACCGGCACCTACGAAAACAAATTCGGCATCGCCCTCGAGGCCGTGCCCGGCGTGTACGCCCGGGCCGCGCGCCTGAAAAACCTCCACCTGCGCGGCCTGCAAATGCACATCGGCTCGCAACTGACCACCGTCGCCCCGTTCCGGCAGGCGGTCGAGCGCGTGGCCCCGCTGGCGGCCGAACTGGCCGCCCGCTACGGCCTCGAGTTCTTCAGCATCGGCGGCGGCCTGGGCATCGTGTATCGTGAGGCACTGGCCAGCGGGCACGCGGCCTGGTGGCGCTCCGGACCCGGCCGGCGGTTCCTCACGCCCGCGCGCTACGCGGCGGCGCTGGTGCCCGCGCTGCGCCGGCTCGGACTCAAAATCCTCCTCGAGCCCGGCCGTTTCCTGGTGGGCAACGCCGGGCTCCTGCTCACCCGCGTCGAGTACGTGAAGCAGACCGCCCGCAAGCGGTTCGTGATCGTGGACGCCGCCATGAACGACCTTATCCGCCCGGCCTTCTACGACGCCTACCACCAGATCGTGCCCGTGCATCAACGCCGGGGCGCCCCGGTCCGCTGCGACGTGGTGGGCGGCGTCTGCGAGTCCGGCGATTACTTCGCCAAGGACCGCCCGCTGCCGCCGGTGGGCGAAGGTGATTACCTGGCCCTGATGAGCGCCGGCGCTTACGGCTCGGTCATGAGCTCGAACTACAACTCCCGCCCCCTGGCCGCCGAGGTGTTGGTGCGCGGGCGCCACGCCGAACTGGTCCGCGAACGCCAGCCCCTCGAGGACCTTTGGCGCGGCGAGCGGCTGGCCGCCTGGCAAGCCCGGGGTCCGGGGCGGTGACGGCCGGGAGCCGCGCGCCGACGCCGCGCCCTGCGGCACCGGTTGCTCCCGTCCCCCGCCTTGTGTAAGCTGGGCGTTCTGGAAATTGGAGAAGCGACCATGAGTTCGAGCCAAACCAACAACGCGAACGCCACTCCCCCCACCCCGGGGGCCACCGTGCCGCCAGCCGGGGCTCCGGCGGCCGACCCGAACGGCTCCACCACCACCGCACCGGCGGCCCCGACCGAGCCGGCCGAGCCGCTAGCCATTCCCCAAACCCTCACCGCCGAACAAATCGAGGACCTGACCGCCCGCGCGGCCAAGGCGGAGGAACACTGGGACCGGTACGTGCGCGCCGTGGCCGAGCTGGACAACTACCGCAAGCGCGTGGCGCGCGAGCGCACCGAACTCATCCAGCAGGCCAACGAGCGGTTGATCCGCGAGCTGTTGCCGGTGCTCGACAATTTCGAGGCCGCCCTGACCACGGCCGGCAACGCCACCCAGCTCGAGGCCTTCAAGGCCGGGGTGGGCATGATCCTCAACCAACTGCGCCAGGTGCTGGCCGCCGCGGGCGTGCAGGAGATTGACGCCACCGGCCAGCGCTTCGACCCCGCTCAGCACGAGGCCGTGGCCCACCAGGAAACCCGCGACGTCCCCGAAGGCCACGTCCTGCAACAAACCCGCAAGGGCTACCGCCTCAACGGGCGTTTGCTGCGTCCGGCCAGCGTGATCGTGGCCAAGGCGCCCGCCGCCTGATCCCGGCTCATGGCCAAACGCGATTACTACGAAGTCCTGGGCGTCAGCCGCGACGCCAGCGCGGAGGACATCAAAAAGGCCTACCGCAAGCTGGCCATCAAGCTGCACCCGGACAAAAACCCGGGCGACAAGTCGGCCGAGGAAAAATTCAAGGAGCTGGGCGAGGCCTACGAGGTGCTCAGCGACCCCGACAAACGCGCCGCCTACGACCAGTACGGCCACGCCGCCTTCGACCCCCGCGCCCGGGCCGGCGCGGGGCCCGGCTGGCCCGGCGGCTTCGGCGGATTCCACGACCCGTTCGAGATTTTCCGCGAGGTCTTCGGCGGCAGCGGCGGGCTTTTCGAGGAAATCTTCGGCGCCCAGGCCCGACGCGGCCCGGGCGGGTCCGAGCGCGGCGCCGACCTGCGCTACGACCTCGAGATCAGCTTCGAGGAGGCCGTGCGCGGCTGCGAGAAAACCATCTCGCTGACCAAGCCGGCCGTGTGCGACGCCTGCCACGGCAGCGGCGCCGAGCCCGGCTCCGGGCGGCGCGCCTGCCCGGCCTGCGGCGGTCGCGGGAATGTCGAGCAGGTGCTGGGCGGGTTCATGCGCGTGCGCCAGACCTGCCCGCGCTGCGGCGGCGCCGGCCGCGTGGTCGAGCGCCCCTGTCGGGCCTGCCAGGGCACCGGCCGCCGCGAGAAAACCACCGAGGTCACCCTGCGCATCCCGCCCGGGGTGGACACCGGCACGCGCCTGCGCTCCAGCGGCAACGGCGAACCCGGCCTGCACGGCGGACCGCCGGGCGATTTGTACGTGGTCCTGCACGTTCGGCCCCACGACCTGTTCCAGCGCGAGGGCGACGACCTGCTGTGCGAGTTGCCCATCAGCTTCACCCAGGCCGCGCTGGGCGCGGAGCTCGAGGTGCCCACACTCGACGGCCCCGCCCTGATTCGCATCCCGCCCGGCACCCAGTCCGGCACCGTCTTCCGTCTCAAAGGCAAGGGCGTGCGCAACGTCCAGGGCTACGGCCGGGGCGACCTGCACGTGCGCGTCACCGTCGAGGTGCCCACGCGCCTGACCGCGGCCCAGCGGGCCAAGCTCGAGGAGTTCGCCACGTTGTGCGACGCCAACACCAACCCGCGCAGCAAGAGCTTCTGGGAGCGCGCGCGCGACCTCTTCCGCTGAGCCCCACCCGGGCCGGGCTGCCATGCACCGTTTCCACCTGCCGCCCGCCGCCTGCGGGGCCGACCTGCTCGAGTTGCCCGAGCCGGAAGCCCGCCACGCCGCCCAGGTCCTGCGCGTGCGTCCGGGCGAAACCGTGGACGTGCTCGACGGCGCGGGCCGGGTGTTGACCTGCGCGGTGGCCGCCGTGGCGCGGCGCACGGTGCGCCTGGAAGTCCGCGCCCGCGCGACGCATCCGCGCCCGGGCCCCTCGCTCACGTTGTTCCAGGCCGTGGCCAAGACCCGGTACATGGAGACCATCGTCCAAAAAGCCACCGAGCTGGGCGTGGCGCGACTGGTTCCGGTGTTGACCGAACATTCCGTGCCGCGCTTCACGCCGGCCGAAGCCGCCGCCCGGGCGGCGCGCTGGCGCGAAATCGCCATCGAGGCCATGAAGCAATGCGGCACGCCGTGGCTGCCGGACATTCCGCCCCCCGCTCCGCTGGCCGAGGTGCTCGCCCGCGCCGGGGCGTTCGACCTGGCCCTGGTGGCCGCGCTGGCGCCGGGGGCCGTGCCCGCCCGGAACGTGTTGGAGCCGTACCGGGCCCGTCTGCGCGCGGAGTCGGCACGCGTCGCCGTCTGGGTGGGACCGGAAGGGGATTTCACTACCGCGGAGTTGGCCGCCATCACCCGCGCGGGCGCGCAACCCGTTTCGTTGGGGCCGCGCGTGCTGCGGTGCGACACGGCGGCGCTCTGGTGTCTGGCGGTGCTGAACTACGAGGCGCAAGCCGGTTGAGCCGGGGCGGCGCCGGACTCGCCGCGCGCCATGGCCTCCAACCAGTCACAGGCCGGGGGCAACACGCGGCTCCAGTGGAAGGTCTTGGCCCGCTCCCACGCCGCCACGCGGTAGCGCTGGTAACGCGCCGGCTCGCGCCGCAACGCCGCGATGGCGTCGGCCAGGGCCTCGGGCGTCTCGCTCGGGACCACCACGCCGGTCTGATCGTGCAAGGTGGATTCGATCAGCCCCGGCACCGGATACACCACCGCGGGCGTGCCCAGGGCGTTGGCCTCGATCACGTTCAACCCCCAGCCCTCGCGCAGCGAAGTGTGCAATAACAGATGCGCCTCGCGCAGGCGCGCGTCCTTTTCCGCCTCGGGCAAGGGGCCGGTAAACTCGACGGGCCAGCGCGCGGCCAGCGTCGCCGCCAGGGCGTGCAGTTTGGCCTCGTCCACCCCGCCGCCCACGATGGTCAGGCGGGCGTCCACGCCCTGCTCGCGCAGCCGGACATAGGCGCGGATGGCGTGGTCCACGCGCTTGTTCGGCGCCAGGCGGGACACCACGATCAGCCGCAACGGGGGAACGAGCGGTTTGTCCGGCAGCTCGGGCAGGGCGCGGGTGTCCACGCCGTAGGGGATGAGGTGCACGCGGCGCACGCCGTGAGCCTCGAGTTGGGCCTTGGTGCAGGTCGAGGCCGTCCAGAACGGGACATTGCGGTAAAGCCAGTGCGTCCAGCGCTCCTGGAACCGCCCCACCGCGGCGGTGAACGGACGGTAAAAGGCGTTCCAAATCGGGCCCAGCACTTCGTGGATGTACGCCACGCAGTGCGTGCGGCACCACCAGGGGGCAAACCACGGCAGGCCGTGGTGCTGGTCCACCACCAGGTCAAAGCGCGGCTGCCGGCGGTACCAGCGCCAGGCGGCCCAAATGGCCGTGCCCTTGCCCCCGCCGCGAATGATGCGCAGGCCGCGCAACTCCTCTTCCGCCGGCGCGCCCTCGAAGGCGAAGGCAAACCAATAAACCTCGTGCCCGCGGGCGCGCAGCGCGGCCAGGTAGCCTTCGGTCACGCGCTCGGCCCCGCCCGCCTGCGGGTTCTTCGGGTCGCGCCAGTTGAGCATCAAAAACCGCATCTCACGCCCCGGAGCGGGGCCGGAAGGGCAGGCTTATCCCCGGTCCCCTGCCGGCTGACAATGCGAAAAACCGGCGCTGCGGCGCAGTGAAACGCCTTGCGGTGCCTCCCTGCTCGGGAGCCCGCCCGGCCCGGGATTTCCCGCCGCACGCTGGGCGTGTCTGCTCACCCGCCCAGGGCCGCCGGGTTGCTCACGTCGCCCTTGTTGAACTCGACGTACTCGGCGGTCAGGTCGGCGGCGTAAATCACCGCCGCGCCCCGCCCGAGGTTGAGCCGGATGTGCAACTCGAATTCCGGCCCGGCCACGGCGGCGCACAGGTCCGCAAAAGGCACCGGCGTGGGCCGGCCGCGCCGCAAGCTCCACCGGATCGCCCGCGCTCCCGGCGCGCGGTAGCCGATGTCCACCCGCGCCTCGTCCACCCGCGCCGCGGAGTAGCCCAGCGCGTCCATGATGCGCCCCCAGTTGGGGTCGCCGCCGAACCAACTGGTCTTGACCAGCGCGCTGTTGGCCACGGCGCGCGCGGCCCGGTCCGCCTCGGCGTCGGAGCGGGCACCGCTCACCCGCACGGTCACAAACCGCGTCACGCCCTCGCCGTCGCGCACGATCTGATGCGCCAGGTCCAGGCACGCGTGATCCAGCGCGGCCTGGAAGACGGCCCGGTCGCGCGCCCCCGGCGGGCGCAGGGCGGCGGGCGGGTTGCCGGCCAGCCCGTTGGCCAGGAGCAGCACGGTGTCGTTGGTGCTCATGTCGCCGTCCACGGTGATGCGGTTGAAGCTGCGGGCCACGGCCTGCGCGAGCGCCGCCCGCAACACCGGCGCGGGCACGGCGGCATCGGTGGTCAGAAAGGCCAGCATCGTGGCGTGCGGAGCGCGCGCGGGCGGTCGGCGACCGGTGAGGGACATGCCGGGTTGAATCATGCCCGCGCCCTTGCAAATCCCGCCCAGGCGCACCGGACGGCCGCTCAAACGGAACTCGACGGCCACCTGCTTGGGCCGGGTGTCGCTGGTCATGATGGCTTCCGCCGCGGCATCGGCATGGGCGGGCGTGTGGCCCAGTTCGGCGGCGGCGGCGGCAATCCCGGCGCGCACCTGGGGCATGGGCAACGGCACGCCGATGCGACCGGTCGAGGCCACGAACACCTCGGCGGGCGTCAACCCGAGCGTGCGCGCGGTGGCGGCGGCCATCTCCCGGGCGTCCCGCAGCCCGCGCGGGCCGGTGCAGGCATTGGCGTTGCCGGAGTTGGCCACGATGGCGCGCGCCCGGCCGTGGCGCAGATGCTCGAGGCACACCTTGACCGGCGCGGCGCAGACCTGGTTGGTGGTGAAGAGGCCCGCCGCCACGGCCGGGGCGTCGGACACGATCAACGCCAGGTCGCGTTTGGGGCCTTTGTCCGAGCCCTTGCCAGTGCCCAGTCGTTTGATGTCGCAAAACACGCCCGCGGCGCGAAAGCCCTGCGGGGCGATGATCGCGCCGGGCACGGATTGGAACGAAGTTTTCATGGCGGTGAAATCAGCAAGCCCGGGTAAGCCCGTTGGCTGCGCGATCGGGGTCTCGCACGGCCGCGCGCTCAAAACAGGCCCGGGACGAACAGGTAGTACGGCCGCCCGGCCTCCAACGGCGGCAGGTCCAGGCCCAGGTCGAGCTTGACCACGCGGCCTTCCGACTCGCCCGCCCAGGGCAACAGCAGGCTCAAGAGGTCCCGTGGCGGCTGGTAGCGAATGAGGTTGGCGGCGGGCAGGTTGGCCAGCGTGAGCGCGCGCGCGACGGCGGTGCGGAAGTCGCCCAGTTCATCCACAAACCCGGCCTCGTAAGCCTGCCGGCCCGAGAGCACGCGGCCGTCAGCCAGGCCCTCCCAATCATCGGCCAGGCGGCGGCCCAGGCCCTCGTTGCGCCGGGCGGCCTGGCGGCGGCCCTCGGCCACGACCTGTTTGAAGCGGCGAAACGTCTCGTCCACCAGCGCCTGCACCATCTGGGTCTCCTCGGGCAGCACCTCCGACTCGGCCTTGGTGCCGCTGAGCATGTCCTTGAAGCGGCCGCTTTTGAACACCAGCGGCCGCACGCCCACCTTGTCCAGCAGGCCGCGGTAGTTGTAGCCGCGCAGGATGACACCGATCGAGCCGGTCAGGGTCAGCTCGTGGGCCACGATCCAGCGGCACGGCGCGGCCACGTAGTAACCGCCCGAGGCGGCCAGGCCCTCGAGCGCGGCCACGACCGGCTTGCCGGTCTGGTCCTGAAAGTCGCTCACCGCGCGGGCGATTTCGTCCGCCGCCAGCACTTCCCCGCCGGGCGAGTTGACCCGCAGGATCACCGCCTTCACCCGCGGGTCTTCGGCGGCGCGTTTCAACTGGCGGGCCACCAGCTCGACCGGGCTTTGCTGGCCGGTGCCCACGTAGCCGCCGAAGATCAGCCCGTCCACGGCAATGACCGCGATCTTGTGCGGGCTGCGTCGGTCCTCGAGGAGCACCTCGTTCAACGGCGGGCCGGCCTCGGAAATCCCAGGCGCCACGCCCAGCACCCCGCGCATCAGGTGGCGGAGATTGGCCAGGAGGCTGACGGCCAGCAGCACCAGCAAGATCAGCGAAAAAACCATCCACCCGCAGCCGCGGCGTCGGGATGGCGGCGGACTGGCCGCGGGCGAGAGCGGCGGCGGCACGCGCGGCGGGGCTTCACCACTGGAAGCGTTGTCCATCGTGGCCGCCAAGCTAAAGACCCCGGGGCGGACCGGCAAGCGGTTTGGCGTGCCGCCCGAAGTCCGGGGCGCATCTGAAGCCCGGCAGCCGTCGCCCGCGCTTCGGCCGGATGCTTTCCCGCGTGGACAACCCGGCCCTGCTGGGATTCCATTGCCGTCCCATGAGCAGGCTGCCTTTTGCTTTTCGGTTTGCCAGGTCGGGGAGTCTTACCGGCCTCGGCCGGGCCGTGGCCCTTTTCCTGTTGGTCCGGGGGGTGCCCGGGTTCTCCGCCGAACCGGACGCCCCGCCCCGGGTGCGGGTCGAGGTCGAGGAAAAGGTGTACGACTACCAGGACCCCCAAAACGGCGCTGGGCCTATGTGGTGTCGCGGCTCGACCTGCCTGGTCCGCAGCGGCGAGCGCGTCATCGCCTCCGGCCTGGAGGTGGTGCCGGGCGCCCGGCCGCTGAACAATTGCCGCTGGACACTGTTCGAGCGCACACACGCCGGCTGGGAACGGGCGCGGGTCTCCGTGTTGAACCTCACCCGCGAACCCTGCCCGCTGGCCATTACCCGGGATAACCGCGTTTTCCTGTCCACTCACCCCACCCTGGCGCCCGACCAGCCCCAAGGACCGGCCCGGCCCGAACTGCTGGTCTTTCAGGCCGGCAACCTCGAAGGTCTCCGCCAGACCTTGGTGCCCGAGTGGGAGGGCAAACCCGAATTCACCGAACACTCCTACCGGAGCCTGGCCGCGGACGCCGCGCGCAATGAACTGATCCTGTTCGTCCACTCCGCCTCGCCCTGGGCGGTGTCCTGGAGCTTTTTCAGCCAGTCGGGCGTCTGGTTGGCGCGCGGGGAATTGCGCTGGCCCTGGGGCGCCACTTACGAAAAGCCCCAGCCCATCCGCGTGGCCTATCCGAACGTGCTGCTGCGCGACCGCGCCGTGCACTTCTGCGGCGTGAGCGACATCGTCGAGCCCAACTCGGCGTGGCGCGCCTTCAAGAAGGAGCTGACCGGCCGCGACTGGGACTACGACTTCCGCCGGCTCTTTTACACCTGGTCGCGCGACATCCTCACCGGCCAGTTTGCCGAATGGGTCGAAGTGGCCAGCCGCGAGGCCACCTGCGGCTGGATCACGCCCGGCGACCTGTGGCTGGACGCGGACAACCTCGTGCACCTGGTCTGGGCCGAACGCGCCCTTGACGAACGGCTGCGCGAGCGCTTCTTCCCCCAGGCCCGCCAGAGCCACGCCATCAACTACGCCCGCCTGCGCAACGGCCAGGTCATCCTGCGCCGCACCCTGGCCCTCGCCGAGGAGGGCGTCTCCGCGGAAATCCCCTCCGCCCCGCGCTTCCAGATCACCCCCACCGGCCGACTGTACGTGATCTACTACGTGGGCGGCAGCGACCCCGCGGGCCGGGCGGTCTCGGAAAACCGCCTCCTCGAAGTGCAGCCCGACGGCTCGCCCGGACCGGCCGCGCGGGTGCCCCTGGAGCACCCGCTCAACAACTTCTTCACCGCCACGCCGCGGGCCGGTTCGCCGCTCTCCACCACGCTGGACCTGCTCGGGACACCCGCCGACGCGCCCTTGACCATCCGTTACGCACGCGTGGTTCTCGAATGACCCGGCCGGAGACGGCGCGGCGTCAGCGCGGGTGCGTCGCTTCGGTCAACCGGGTTCCCCGCCGGCCTGTGCGTCGGCAGCCGTCGCGTCCAGCCATGCGGCCACACGCTGCACGCGTCCGCCCCCCTGTTCCCAGACCTGCCAACCGGGACACGCTCCCTTGCGCCAGGCCCGGAAAACCGCCGGCAGGTCGCGCTGATGCAAGGTCACCTCGGCCACGCCGGCGGCATCGCAGGCGAGGGCCGTGGCGTGGGCCTTGTACACACGCGGCCGGCCGATCACCCGTACCGACCCGGACGGCAAGCGCGGGGGCGGCCGGCGGTCCAGCACCAGATAACTCACCGGCAAGCTCCGCAGGTCCACGCCGATCCACCGGGCGAACTGCCCCCAAAACGGGTCCGTGAACACCGCCGGCGGCGGGGCGGCGAAGTGATGACACCAATGCGCCTCCTGCCCCGGCGCGAGCAAGCCGCATCCCGCCCCGTGCGTGCAGGGCGCCACCACGTGGAAGCCCCCGCGCAGCCGCTCCCGCAGCCGGATCAACCGCCAGCTTGCCTCGTACGTGCCGGGCTCGACCCACACCACCGCCGTGGCCCGGCTCACCACCCCGAGCACTCCCTCGGTCGCGGCCGCATCCAGCTCGGTCAACACGTGGCTCAGGAGCACCGTCCCGGGCGCTTCAGGCACCCCCTCGGCCACACTCAGCCCGGGATATTTCTCCCGCGCCCGGCCGGCGGCGAACCGCACCGCCAGCGGCGACCGATCCCAAAACCAGACCTCGCCCGCGCGCGCGCGGCCCCAGCGGTCCAGCCAGGCGCGCGCGGCTACGCCGCTGCCGCAACCCCAGTCCAACACCGGTCCGGGCGGCGGTTGCCAGCCGCGCTGCTCCAATTCTCCGAGCACATGGTCCCACTTCCAACCGATGCGCTGGGCAAACGTGGCGTCGTAAGCCGCCAGCTCGGCCTCGCTCTGCCAGTAATCGCGTTCCGCGCCGACGCCGCCCAAAAAGACCGCGCGCAACCGTTCCAAGGCCGCCCGGTCGGGTGCGCGCAAGAGGTATGGCTCTGGCTGGTTCACACTGAGGCTTTGCTGTGATTCACATCCGACGGCGCAAACTCCCGGGCGGCGGACCTGGTCTGGCAGCGTCCCGGCGCCGACATCGTAGCGCAGGCTGGCGGCCGGTTGTATCGCGGATTGTGAATCCACCGAGCCGTAGCAGCGGACGTCACTCCGCTCACACCTCCTGCCGGCTTCTGGCGCCCGGCTCCGGCCCGGTAATGCCTGAGCCGACCGACGCCGGCTCCTACGGGGCTTCTTACGCCAGCCGTGTCCACCTCCGGCATCAGGTATCTGGTATCTGGTATCTGGTATCTGGTATCTGGTATCTGGCATCCGGCATCCGGCATCTGGTATCCGGCATCCGGTATCTGGTATCCGGCCTTCCCTTCTCACACCTCCCTCCTCGCTTCTCACTCCTGATTGGGCAGGGCGCCACTGTGCCGGTGCCGCACCCCGGCCGCGCTGCAGCGCGGCCCTACCGGCAGCGCCGGCAAGCCGGCGCACTCCACCCGCTTCGCGGCTGACCGGGCGCTCGACTCACGCGCCAGCGTGTGGAGTGCGGCAGCTTGCTGCCGCTTTCCTGCGCCGAGTGGCACGGCCTACCAGGCCGTCCTCGGCCTGCCCGCTGGCCGGCAGACGGCACCCAGCGGCCGACGCGATTCGGGGAGCGCACGCGCCCCCGCGTGCCGCCGACGGCGCTCTCGCCAGCCAGATCGCCCGGCTCGATGGCAAGCGGGTTGACTGACATTGCGGTCCGTCCCCCGTGCCCGTGGCAAGCGACCAGAGTTTTCCCAGCCGTGCCGCGCTGCATTTTTTGAGTCGCCGCCGCGGCTCGCCCGATTACCCTCCGGCCCATGAAGCACTCCGAGTCCAATCCCACCTCGCGTCGCACTTTTCTGAAGACCTCCGCCACCGTGGTCGCCGGCGCCGCCCTGAGCGGGGCGCGGCCTTTCGGCGTCCATGCCGGCGGCACGGACACGATCAAAATCGCGCTCATCGGCTGCGGCGGGCGCGGCACCGGCGCCGCGGCGCAAGCCCTGTCCACCGCGGGGCCCACGCAGTTGGTGGCGATGGCGGATTTCTTCCCGCACCGGCTTAAGAGCAGCCTCGACCAACTCCGGCAACGTTTCGCCGCGCAGGTGGACGTGCCGCCGGAGCGGCAGTTCACCGGCCTGGCCGGCTACCGGCATGCGATGGAGGCGGTGGGGCCCGGCGGCGTGGTGTTGCTGGCCACGCCGCCCGCCTTCCGCCCCATCCACGTCGAGCACGCCGTGGCGCGCGGGTTGCACGTGTTTATGGAGAAATCCTTCGCCGTGGACGCCCCGGGCATCCGGCGGGTGCTGCGGGCGGGCGAGGAAGCCAGGCGCAAGAACCTCAAGATCGCCGGCGGGCTGATGAGCCGGCATTCGCAGCCGTTGGAGGAGGCGGTGAAGTTCATCCATGACGGCGGCCTGGGCGAGGTGATCACCGCCTGGGCGTACCGGATGCACGGTCCGGTGGGCTTCACGCCACGCGCGCCGGGCATGAGCGAACTGGCCCACCAGATTGCCAACTACAGCAACTTCACCTGGCTCAACGGCAGTTTCATCGTGGACTGGTTGATCCACAACCTTGACGTGTGCTGCTGGGTCAAGAACGACTGGCCCGTCTCCGTCCAGGGCATGGGCGGTCGGCAGGTCCGCACCGAGCCCGACCAACTCTTCGACCATTACGCCGCTGAGTACACTTTTGCCGACGGCACCCGGCTGCACGCCCAGGGCCGGCACATCGGCAACTGCTACGACTTCTTCGGCTGCCAGATTCACGGGACCAAGGGCCTGGCCATCCTCGGTGAGGGCCAGCCCCGGCCGCGGATTTTCAAGGGCCACAATCCCATCTCCGCCAATCTCCTCTGGTCCTTCCGCGGCGAGGCCCGGGACCAGTACCAGGTCGAGCACGACCGGCTCTTCGACGCCATCCGCAACGACAAGCCCTACAACGAAACCGAGCGGTGCTGCAAATCGTGCCTGACCGCGATCATGGGCCGCATGGCCTGCGAGTCCGGCAAGCAGATCACCTGGGAAGAAGCGCTGGCCTCGAACCTCGAACTGGCTCCCGGCCTGGACGAACTGAAGGACGACTCCCCCGCGCCGGTCCAGCCCGACGCCCAGGGCCGCTACCCCATCGCCATGCCGGGCAGCACGCGCGTGCTTTGAGCGCGTCCGGGCGTGGCGTCTGCCGCGCGCCGGCGCGGGCCTTAAGAGCCTGTCGGACTTTTTTCGAGGGAAGATTGCTGTGAATTGAACCACCGCG
>CAYXPA010000011.1:0-54973 GCA_964466945.1 uncultured Verrucomicrobiota bacterium
CGGTGCCAGGACATAGGTTACGGTGGAGTTGAGGCGACGGCAGCTTGGGACCAGTGCGCCGGGCGCATTCCTCCCCGGTCGCTGTCCACCAGCAACCCGATGAGGTAGTTGGCAAAATAGACTTCATGGACGCCCGCCCCGACCGCTTGGAAACCGACGCGCTGGCCGCCAAAGGCCCGACCGATCACGCGCAGCCGTCCCCGCCAGCGCACGTAACCGCTGGCGGTGACCCGCGCCGTGCGCCAACCGGAGGGATAGCGCCACGGGCGCAGGGCCGCTGGGTAGCGACGGCGACTGCGGCGATACCGCTCGGCGGGCACGCGCTGGCCCAACGCTTCATGCGGTCGTTCCCAGTTGTAATGGTGTCTCCACCGATCCGTGCGCCGTTGCTGAGCGGCGGGCGTGGGCGCCGGCCGACGGGCCACCTCGTTCTGGTAAATCCGGTGCCTCGGTTCATGCGCGGCGTTGTCTTGCGGCCGAGCCCGGCCCGTCAATTCGACCCGGATGCCCAGGCTCAACCACCAGGCCGACAGTCGAGACAACTCCAGCGCCCCGTCGCCGGCGAAGGGCGGACCGTGGTCGATCCGGATGATCTCGGGCAGGCCGTAGCGTGCAAAAAGCCGCTGGAAATACCGCTGCACCTGCGGGTGGCGATGCCGGAGCAGGCGGATGCCCAGCACAAAGCGGCTGAACAGATCGCGCACCGTCAGCGGAACGACTCGCCGGCCGTCGCCGGTGCGAAACCAGCCCTTGAAGTCCACCGTCCATACCTGGTTGGGGCGGGTGGGGATCGTCAGCGCCGGTCGGGGTCGCGGCGGCCCGGGCCGGGCGGTGCGCCGCCAGCGGCGCACCGCGCCCCAGCGCCGCAGCCAACGGGCGATGGTCCGCGGCCGGGGCAGGTGCGCGTGCGGATGGCGGCGGCGCAGCCAGGCATAGATTTTTTTTGCCGCCCCAAGTCGGACGTCGGCGGCGCACCTGACGCACGGCCTCCAGCCAGCGGGCGGGGGTACGGCTCGGCGAGTGCTGAGGCCGACGGGAGCGATCCCGCAGCCCCGGTGTCCCCTCGGTGCGGAAACGGCGCAACCATTTGTAACCGGTTTTGCGGCTCACGCCGGCTTGGCGGCACAGTTCAGCCAGCGAGTGCACCTGGCGCAGCGCGGCTTGAACCAAGCGCAGCCGCGCCTCCAACAACGAACGAGTTTTCCACGGCATGACCGCAGAAAACCCCCAATACAACTCTGGGACTGTCACCCATGTCTAGGCACTCCACTGTTACCCATGTCCTGGCACCGTGCCGGGAAAGCTGCGCTACGGCCGACGGCTCCGGCGCCGTTGCCGCTGGCAGGTGACTTGCTAAGCTGACGCCTCATGCGCGTTCTCACGCCCGTGTGCCACCCACCTCGATTGCCAACCGCCGCGCGCCGCTGCCGGCTCTGGTCGCGGTGCCGCTTCCTGGCCCTGCTCGCGCTGGCCGCCGTCGCGGCCCGGGCCGCGCTGGTGGACCTGTCCGCCCCGCTCACCGAGGTGGCCGCCAGCTACGACGGCGCGCAGGTGGTCTGCCGCGTCTTCGACCCCGCGCAGGGCCGGGAGTTCACCAACACGACCTCCGCACCGTCGCTCTTCGCCTTTCAGAACCGCGGCGGCGTGGTGAGTTGGACCAGCGGCCAGACGGTGTACGTGCGCACTTACGACCCCGCGCGGACCAACTGGGTTGAGTTCAACCAGCCCGTGGCCCAGGTCCTGGACGTGCGCAACCACCGCGGCCTGGTGGCCTGGAGCGCCGTGGGCCAGGTGGGCTTTGTGGTCTATGACCGGACCCGCCAGAGCTGGCTCGCGGACAAGGTCAATCTGACTCCCTCCGATCTGCGCTGCGTGGACGGCGTGGTGAGTTGGACCAGCGGCAACAGCGTGTTCCTGCGCACCTACGACCCCGCCCTGGGCCGCTGGCAGGCCGATGACAACGCCTTCGGCGCCACGTTCGACCTGAGCAACACCAACGGCGTGGTCGCCTGGAGCACCGCCGGCACGGTGCGCGTGCGCGAGTACGACGCCCTGCGCCAGCGCTGGGTACGGGACGACACCGCCACGCCCGGCGCGCTGACCCTGCTCGACGACTCGGGGCTGGTGGCCTGGGGCAACGGCCCGCAACTGCGGGCGCGCTTGTTCCACCCGCACGCCGGCCAGTGGTTGGGTACGACCGTGGCGCCGGCGTCGGGCTTCGTCATCCTCATGGGCATCACCAACGCCACGGCCACGTGGTCGGACGGGTTCCTGGTCAGCCACCTCGGCTACAATTTCGCCGCCTCGAATTGGCACGCCCAGCCCACCCGGCCCCTGGCCGGCTTTGCCGCTTCCGCGGCCTCCGGCCGCGCGCCGTTGACGGTGTATTTCACCGACGTGTCCGTGGCGGGGCTGGCGTACGCCTGGAATTTCGGCGACGGGGAAACCAGCAGCGCGCGCAGTCCCGGGCACACCTTCCGCACCCCCGGCCGGTTCACGGTCACCCAAACCGTCACCGGCGCGGGCGGCCTGACGGTGAGTTACACCACCAACATCCTCACCGACCTGGACCCGCCGGTGGGCAGCGTGGTGATCAACGACGGCGCGGCCTTCACCACCAACCGCGTGGTCACGCTCACCCTGGCCGCCACCGATAACAGCGGCACCGTGGCCCGGATGCGCTTCAGCAACGACGGCGCCACCTGGTCGGCCTGGGAGCCGTTTGCCCCCACCAAGGTTTGGGAACTGCCCGCCGGCGTGACCACCCGCACCGTGCGCGCCCAGTTCGAGGACCCATTTGGCAACATCTCCGCGCCGGTCAGCGACTCGATCCTCCTGGACACCACGCCGCCGCCAACGGCGCGCTTGGCCCTGAGCGAGACCAACCTGACCGAGCGCACCGCCAACCTCACGTTCGCCGTCAACCTCGATTACCCGATGTCGCGCGAGGTGCGCGTGGACTATTTGACCCGCGAACTCACCGCCACGGCCGGGCAGGACTTCGAGGCCGCCGCGGGCACGCTGATCTTCCTCCCGGGTACCACCAACCGCGTGCTGACCGTGCGCATCCTCGACGACACGCGGGTCGAGCTGGACGAGCAGTTTCAGGTCGTGCTCACGAACGGCGTGGACACGGTGCCAGGGTCGCCGTTGACCGTGACCCTCCTCGACAACGACCCGCCGACGGTGCGGTTCGCGACGGAGCGCTTCAGCGCGCCCGAAGACGCCGGGCCGGCGCTGCTGAGCGTGGTGCTCAGCGCCGCCTCGGGCCGGCCGGTCAGCGTGGCCTGGGCCGCCACCAACGGCACCGCCACCGCCGGGCTGGACTACGTGGCGAGCACCGGCGTGCTCGAATTTGCCCCGGGCCAGACCCAGCAAAACCTCGCCCTGCCCTTGCTCGACGACGCCCTGGACGAGCCGACCGAGACGATCGAGGTGCGGCTGTTCAACCCCACCAACGCGGTCCTCACCGCGCCCACCCTGGCCGTGCTCGACCTCCTCGACAACGAGCCGCCCACGGTGAACTTCAGCGCCGCGGCCGACACGGTGAGCGAAGGCGCCGGCAGCTTCACCGCCACGGTCACGCTGACCAAGCCCTCAACGCAGACCATCCTCGTGGACTACGCCACGGCGGGCGGCACGGCCACGCCCGGCCAGGATTATGTGGCGGCCGCCGGTACCCTGATTTTCTCGCCCGGCCAGACGCAGCGCACGTTCGTGGTCACCTTGTTGAACGACTCGCAGGTCGAACCCGCCGAAACCCTCGAGCTCGAGCTCAGCGGCTTCGTGAACGTGCTGCCCGGCGAGCGCATGCGGGCCACGCTGAGCCTGCTCGACGACGACTCCCCCCTCGAACTGGTCGCCGCGGCGTACTCGCCCGACTCGGGTTTCCGCCTGCGCGTGAGCGGCCCGGCCGGCGGACTTGTCCGGCTGGAAGCCAGCCCCGACCTGCGCTCCTGGACCGAGCTGGCCACGCTCGAGAATCCGACCGGCACGGTCGAGTTCACCGACCCCGCTTCGCCCGGCGCCGCCGCCCGCTTTTATCGGGCGCGCCGCCTGCCCTGAATCGGCGCGCGCCCCGCTTTGTCGGGGGCGCCGGTCCGCGCGCTTGTCCCGCCAGCCGGCGCGCGCGCGGCGCGAAGATTTTTGCAACTTTGCGTTTCCGCCGGGGGTAGGGTCGTCAACAATGAACGCCCGTTGACGGACGGCCCCCCAAGCAAGACACCGGCGGATGAGCGACCCCGTCCAGTTCGAGGCGTTTTTGCGTCACTACCAGGACCTGGTGTACACCACGGCCCTGCGCCTGGTGGGCCGAGCGGCTGAGGCCGAGGACATCGCCCAAGAGGTTTTCCTCAAGGCCTACGAGCACTTTGACGAACTGGCCGCCAGCCCCACCGCCGCCGGCTGGCTCAAGACCGTGGCCCGCAACCTCGCCCTCAACCACCTCACCCGCTACCGCAACCGCTGGCGTTTTTTCTCCGAACTCGAGTCCGAGGAAGACGCCGAGCCCGGCCGCGCCTTTGCGGACACGCTGGCGGCGCCGGAGACCCACCAACAAACGCTCGACACCGCCGACCAACGGGAAATCCTCGAGGCCGCCCTCCAGGCCCTCCCGGCGGCTCAGCGCGTGCCGTTGGTGCTCTACCACTTCGAGAACCTCAGCTACGAGGAAATCGCCGCCCGGCTCAAGGTCTCCCTGGGCAAGGTCAAGACCGACATCCACCGCGGCCGCGAGGCGCTGCGACGCAGGTTGCGCCTCAAACACCCGGACCTCGAATCCCCATGAACACCCCGCGTTACCCCGGGCTGCGAGCCGAAACCGGATTTTCTCCGCAACTTTTCAACCGGCCCGTGTGTCCCTAACCTCGTGAGCGCCGCATGAACCCGACTCCGCACCCTCCCGGCGATGCTTGGGAAGCCTGGCTGGACCGCCAGCTTCGCCAACTGCCCGACCGCCCCGCGCCCGCCAGCCTGGCGCCGCGCGTGCTTGCCGCGGTGGCGGCGCGCGCCCGCCGGCCCTGGTACCGCCAGCCCTGGTTCGCCTGGCCGCGCGGGGCGCAGGTTCTCTCGCTGCTGGTCCTGTCCGGCGCCCTGGGCTCGCTGACCTACGCGTTGCTCCACCTGGAAGATTTCGCCGCGGCCGAGACCCTGGCCGCGCAGTTCGCGGCGTGGTGGGCGCCGGTGGAAGCGGTCGGCGACGCGGCGCGCGCGCTGGCGGCCACGTTGAGTCTGCTGACCCGCCAGGTCAGCGGCACGGTTTGGCTGACGCTGGGCGGCCTGGGCGTGCTCATGTACGCCGCCTGTCTGGCCCTGGGCACCGTACTTTACCGGCTGTGCTGCCTGGCCCGGCCCCAAAGGATTCTCCATGAAACCCGCTGAGTACGCCGCGCGCCGCCTGCCCGGGCTGCTGGCCTGCTACCTGGCATGGAACGTCCTCGGTGCGGAACCGTCCGCCAACCGGGCGGCCTCCCCCGAACCGCCCACCGAACCTTCCCCGCCCGCGGTCGAGACGCGCGAGGCGCCGCGCTATGTGGGCGAACTGGTCAACGTCCTCAACAACTCGATCCTCCCGGCCGGACGCCGCGCCGCGGTGGTCGTCACGGTTTTCGGCAATGCCGAGGTGGCCGGCGACGTGGATGATGCCTGCGTCACGGTCTTTGGCAACACGCGCCTCGATGGCCGCGTCCGGAATGAATGCGTGACGGTGTTCGGCAACCTGGATCTCAACGGCAAGGTGAACGGCGACCTGGTGGTGTTCATGGGCGACGCCCGGCTCGGCCCCCGGGCCGAGGTGGGCGGCGAAACCGTCGTGATCGGCGGCCGGCTCGAGACCGCGCCGGGCGCGACGCTCCACGGCCAGAAAATTCATCTGGCCGGTTTTCTGAAGGGTCTGGGCGAGTGGTTTCGCCACGGCTTCCTGCTGGGTCGGCCCATTCCGCCGGGCGTGGGCTGGGTGTGGTGGATCGTGGCCGCGCATTTCCTGCTGTACCTGCTGGTGGCCGCGCTGCTGCCCCGGGCGGTTGCGGCGGGCGATCACACCCTCGAGCAACAGGCGCTGCCCGCGTTCGGGATCGGCCTGCTGGGCTTGATCCTCGCGGCGCCGTTGAGCTTTGTGTTGCTGGCGTCGGGCGTGGGGTTGCTGGTGTTGCCGTTGCTCCTGCTGGCCCTGCAGGTCGCCCTGCTCGTGGGCAAGACGAGCGTCTTCCAGTGGCTCGGGCGCAGCCTGTGCCGGCAGTTCAATCCCGCCGGAACCTGCCCGCCCCTGCTGGGTTTTGTGGCGGGCTTTGTCCTCATCACGCTGCTGTACATGGTGCCCGGGGTCGGCTTTGTCGTGTACGGTCTGCTCATCCCGCTGGCCTTCGGGGCGGCGTTGCTGGCGATGGTGGACGCCGTGCGGGCCGGGCGCGCGCCGAAACCGGCGCCAACCGCACCGCCTCCCAGCCCCGAGCCAACCACCCCACACAGCCCGGCGGCGGCTGCTCCGCCGGCATCCGTTGCTCCAGAGGCGGGTCTGGCCGCGCCGGCCATCGCCCCGGCGGCGGTCGCAGGCTTTGCCATGCCGGTGGTGTGCGGACCGGCGGAGCCAACGGCGTCGCTGCCTCAAGCCGTTTCACCAGCCGCGCCCGCGCCGCTGGAAACGGCAACCCCGGCTCCGGCGCTCGCCCAAGCGGGGGCAGCGCCGACGCCGCCTGTCGCGCCGCCCGCAACGCCTCCGCCGCCCGGCGCGGGCCCGGGGGTGTCCGGGCTTGGCCCGGCGGAACTGGCATCTTTGCCGCGGGCCGGGTTCTGGCTTCGGACCGCCGCCGCCGCGTTGGATGTGTTGCTCCTGGCGTGGCTGGTCGCGCCGCTTCCGGGCTCAGTGCCGGGGCCGTTCTTCGTCTTGGTGCTCATCGCCTACCACGCGGCCTTTTGGGCATGGAAGGGCACTACGCTTGGCGGCCTGGTGTGCGGGTTGAAGGTGGTGCGGACCGACGGCCGGCCGTTGGACCGCTCGGTGGCGCTGGTGCGGGCGCTGGCGGCGGTGTTCTCGGCGCTGCCGTTGTTCCTGGGCTTTTTCTGGGCCGGTTGGTCGGCCGAACGCCGGAGCTGGCACGACCTGATCGCCGGCACGCTGATCGTGAAGGTGCCCCGGGGCGAGCCGTTGATTTGAACCGCCGGGGAAGGGCCGGCCCCAGGGAGGGCGGGCGCGCCGGGAAAACCGCCCGGGCGGCTATTTGCCCTCGGCGCGGGCGGGGTCCACCGCGCGCAAGATGCGGTCCACGTCCACATGCCGGGCGATGAGATCGCGGATGAGCTCGATCTTCGCGTGGTCGGTGGGGCGGGTTTTCACGGTGAGGTCGTGAACCTTCGAGGCCACGCGGTAGCTTTCTTGCTCGACCGCCAGCACGGGGAACGGCAGGGCCTGGATGACCCGCATGACGTTGGGCGACGGGCGCTGGCCGCCGGTCAGGAGCAGCCCGGCCAGGCCGTCGGTGCCCTGTCCGTAAAGGGTGGTGGCCGCGGCCAGCACAATGTCCTCGCGGTCGCCAGGGGTGATGACGAGCACGCCCTTTTTGAAATAGCCGAGGGCGTTGCGCACGCTCATGGCGCCGACCACGACCTCTTCGACCAGGTTTTGGTACTGGGTGCTGGCGTTGAGCGGCTCGGCGCGCAATTCCTCGCGGATGACCTCGAGGGTGGGGCTGGAGAGGATGGGTTGGAGCGGCAGCACGCCCAGCAAATCCAGGCCCTGGCGGCGCAGGCCCTTGCGGGCGAACTCCTGGATGAATTCGAGCTTCTCCGGCAGGACCTTGTTGAGGATGACGCCGATGACTTCGACGCCTTCCTTCTCGAACAGGGCGTGATTGACGCACACCTCGTCAATGGGCTTGCCGATGCCGCCCTGGGAAACGATGACCACCTTGGCCCCGAGCAGCTTGGCCACACGGGCGTTGGACAGATCGAACACCGAGCCCACGCCGGCGTGGCCGGAGCCTTCGCAGAGCACGAATTCCTTCTCCCACGCCACGCGGTCGAAGGCCTCGAGGATGCGCCGCACCAGCGCCTCGTGGTTGGATTTCTGGAGGTACTTGCGGGTGAAGTCCGGGTCCACCGCGATCGGACTCATGTCCACCAGCGGGCAGCGCAGTTGATAGACCCGGTCCATGAGGATGATGTCCTCGTCAATTTTCTGGGTCTCGACCTCGACGAACCGCTGGCCGACCGGCTTGATGTAGCCGATGCGCGGGTACACGCGCTGGAGGGCCGAGGCCAGCCCCAGCGAGATGGTGGTCTTGCCCTCGTTTTGCCGGGTGGCGGCGATGAAAACGCGCGGGGTGGTGGTGTTCATGAAGCGGAATCGCCTTCACCGGGCAGGCGGCGGCCGGCGCCGGGGTAGAGCAGTTCGTAGTCCACCGCCTGCACGCCCACGATGGCCGCCACGCCCAGGATGTCGTGCGCGTTCGAGCCGCGGGAGACATCGGCCGCCGGGCGGTCCAGGCCCAGGAGAATCTGGCCGTAGGCGTTGGCCCGGGCAACCACGCGGACCATCTTGCTGGCAATGTTGCCGGCGTTCAGGTCGGGGAAGATCAACACATTGGCCCGGCCGGCCACCTGGCTGTCCGGGACCTTGCGCTCGGCGATGTCCCGGACCAGCGCGGCGTCCAGTTGCAACTCACCGTCGAAGTCCGCCTCCAGGCCGCGCTGGGCGGCCTTTTGCTGCGCCAGCGCCGTGGCGGCCTGCACCTTGCCGATCGAGGGATGCGTGGCGCTGCCCTTGGTCGAGAAGGACAGCATCGCCACTCGCGGCCGCACACCCAACAGGTGCCGCGCCAGGCGCGCCGTGGCGACGGCGATGTCGGCCAGTTGCTCGACCGTGGGTTCGGGAATGACGCCGCAGTCGGCCATGAACAGCACGCCGTCCTCGCCGAATTTCGAGTCCGGCAGCTCCATGACCATGCAACTGGAAGCCACGGTGGTCTGCGGCGCCAGTTGGATGATCTGGAACAACGGCCGCAGCACGCTGCCGGTGAACTCGTTGGTGCCGGACACCAGCCCGTCGGCCTGGTGCATGGCCACCATCATGGCCCCGAAGTAATTCGGTTTGGCCATCGTCAGGCGCGCCTCCTGTTCCTGCACCCCCTTGCTGCGGCGCAACAGCAGAAAGCGCCGCACAAACGCCTCGAAGTCGTCGCTCTCGACCGGGTTGATGATGCGAATGCCCTCCAGCGAAATGCCCAGCCGCTCGGCCACTGCTTTCACCTGCGGTCGTTCCCCGAGCAAAATGGGCACTCCCAGGTGCAACGAATAAAACTGGCGCGCCGCCTGCAACACCCGCGGCTCCGTGCCTTCTGGAAAGACGATCCGTTTCGGGTGCCGCTGCAGCTTGTCCACCATGCGGGCAATGAAACGCATGGCCGGGAAAGTACCGGCGCCAGCCCGGAGCTGCAAAGGCGCAATGCGCGCCCGCCCCGGCGGGCACTGGTTCAAAAAAGTGTTGCCTTGCAGGCCGAATGCCGGGAGCTTTTTCCCAACTCCATGATCCGTCATCGGGACAACTGGCCAGGTCTGTACCCGTGCGTGGGCGCGCGTGTCCGGCCGGTTCCCGTCGCCGGATTCCAACCCCAAACCTACCCATGAAACGTCACACCACTCTGTCGGCGGCCCTGGCGGCTGCCGCACTCACCCTCGCCCCGGCCAGTCTGCGGGCGTTGCCCGTAATCACCGACGTGGTGGAAACCGGTGGCGACAACGAGCCCACCGACACCATCACGGCCAAGTGGACCGGCGTCACTTGGGACCGCACCGTGGCCAACGAACCCACGGCGGGCGACATCGGCACGCCGTTCACCTGCGGCGTGTTCGCCGAGGAGGTGCCCGCCTTCGTGGACCGCAACCACCAATGGACCGGCGCCACCCCCACCCTGCTCATCCCGAAGTACCTCCTGGGCGGCGAATACATCATGTCCGGCAACGACAACCGCGACAATCCGGACTACCAGCTCGAGGTCACCCTCACCAAAAAATCCTTCGTGTACCTGCTCATTGACGACCGCCTGGGCGACGGCAGCAACGCCAACCCGCCCAATTACCCGGATTGGACCTTGGACCGCACCGGCGACGGCCTCCCGGACATGGCCTGGGTCGTCGAGCAGGGCTGGCAGCCGGTCAAAACCGGTCACAACCGCCACGGCAACCCGGACTGGCCCGACCACATCGGCGTGGACGAAAACGCCGACGGTGCCGGCCCCGGCCAGGGCGTCAACCAGTGGTCGAGCATTTACATGAAGGTTTTCGACCCCGGCACCTTCACCATCGGCCCGCCCCACAACAACGGCCAGAACATGTACGGCGTGGTCGTGGTGCCCTACCCCGAAAAACCCATCGTCACCGGCGCCCGCGGCGACCTCCTGGGCTTCACCTTCACCATCCTCGACGGCTCGGCCACCAAGGTCAAAGCCGACACCATCGCCGTGACCCTCGATGGCGCCCCCGTCACGGTCAACATCGCCAAATCCGGCGACACCACCACCGTGAAGTACACCGCCACGCCGTTCTTCCCGTCCGGCTCCAGCCACACCGCCGTGTTGACCTTCACCGATGACGGCTCCCCGGCCACGGAAATCCGTGAGACGCTCAACTTCACGGTCGAGAGCTTCGTCACCCTCACCGCCGACGACGCCCTCCCGGCCGACGCGGTGGACCTCACCAGCTCCGGCTTCCTCGCCCGCGTGGCGCAGGCCCGCGACACGGCCCTCTGGCCCACCTTGGACCTGCCCAACAACATGAAACGTGCCGAGGACCAGCTCGCCGGCCGGCTCATTGACCCGACCAGCGGCGGTCCGCTGGCCAACTACGCCAATCCCGGCACCGGCCCGCGCGGCACGCACCCCGTCACCGTGGTCAACTGGAACCAGGAGGCCCGCCCCACCGGCACCCAGGTCCCCGCGGGCAATTTCTCGCCCGACGAACCCATCCCCGGCATCCCGGGCACCGACCCCGACAGCGGCGACAACACGGACAACATCGCCGCGGAAATCGTAGGCTACCTCGAATTGAAGGCCGGCCTGCACCGCTTCGGCGTCAACAGCGACGACGGCTTCCACGTCACCGCCGGCCGCGACCCGCGCGCCACTTCCGCCAAGCTGCTCGGGCTGTTCAACGGCGGCCGCGGCTCGGCCGACACGCTCTTCTACGTGAACGTCGCGCAGGACGGCATCTACCCCGTGCGCCTGGTTTGGTACGAAGGCGGCGGCGGCGCCAACCTCGAGTTCTTCTCGCTGGACCTCTCGGGCGAGACGCAGACCAAGATTCTGGTGAACGACCGCGCCAACGCGAAGGCCGTCAAGGCGTACAGCCTGCTCAAAGTGCCCCAGCCGCCGTACGCCTCGGTCTCGCCCCTGCCCGGCGCCTCGAACGTCTGGCCCGGCCTGGCCATCCAGGCCCAGATCACCGACCAGGACACCGCCGTGGCCGCCGGCTCGGTCAAACTGCTGGTCAACGGCCAGGAGGTCGCCGCCAGCGTCACCAAGTCCGGCAACGTCACCACCGTGAAATACCAGCCCGGCCTGTTGCCTTCCGGCCAGACCGTCGAGGCCGAGTTGCAGTACGCCGACACCGCCAGCCCGGCCAACGCGGTCTCGCAAAAATGGCAGTTCACCGTACTCAACTACGCCAACCTGCCGGTCCTCCAGGCCGGCATGGCCATCCCGGCCGGCCAGATCAACAAGGCCACCTCCGGCTTCGCGGTGGACACCTACCAGATGGTGGACAGCGCGGGCACCGTGGTGCCGCGCCCGGGCAACGTCAACTCCATCGCCAGCGCCGAAACCCAGCTCGCCCGCGGCTACCCCGACCCCGCCACGGGCCAGCCCTACGCCAACGGCGCCTACGCCGGCACCCTGCCCGACGGCCGGCACGAGGCCGAAATCATCAACTGGAACCAACAGGCCCCCGCCAACACCGGGGCCTTCAACGCCGGCAACGACCCGAACCTCACTGACGCCAACTTCGTTGACCTCGAAATCCCGGGCATCATTGCCGGCAACTCGACCCTCCAGGACTGGATCGTCGCCGAGGCCGTCGGCTTCGTTGAACTCAAGGCCGGCATCTACCGTTTCGGCGTCAACAGCGACGACGGCTTCCAGCTCCTGGGCGGCCTCACCCCGCAGGACCTCGCCGCGCCGGTACTCGGCCAGTTCGACGGCGGGCGTGGCGCCAACGCCAACCTGCCGCAATCGGCCTGCGACTTCGTGGTCGAGCAAGACGGCATCTATCCTCTCCGCCTGCTCTGGTTCGAGGGGTCCGGCGGCGCCAGCCTCGAGCTCCACAACCTCGAAATGGAAAGCAACTCCTCGACCCTGCTCAACGACCGCAACCGCCCGCTCCACCTCAAGGTGTACCGCCAGTACACCGGCCCGGCGCGCCCGCTGTTGCGCTCGGTCAGTCCGGCCCGCGGCGCCACCGGCGTGCTGCGCGACGCCCCCATCGAGGCGGTCATCGAAAACTTCACCGGCGACGTGACCCTGGCCATTGACGGCACCCCGGTCAAGCCGGAGAAAACCGTGGCCGGCGGACACACCACCGTGCGTTACACGCCCGCCACCAAGTACCCCAACAACGCCACCGTGCAGGTCGCCCTGGGCTACAACGGCATCACCTACCGGTGGAGCTTCACCACCATCAACGCGCCCGACCTCGGCCCGAAGATCGCCTGGGTCAGCTTCCACCCCGGCGACGAGACCCCGGCCACCGACGCCGCCACCGCCGGCTTCACCCGCGCGCCTGACGTGGGCTACACCGAACTGCTCGCCTCCCGCAACTACGCGGTCACGCGCATCGTCACCAGCGGCACCCCGGACACGGCGCTGCTCAACACCTTCGACCTGGTGATCATCAGCCGCTCGGTGCCCAGCGGCGACTACCAGGACCCGCCCGAAACGCTGGCTTGGAACACCAGCCTCACTGCGCCCACCATGCTCATGGGCGGCTACGTCCTCCGCAACAGCCGCCTGGGCTTCACCACCGGCGGCACCATCCCCGACACCGCCGGCACCATCACCCTCAAGGTCAACGAACCCGCCCACCCGATTTTCGCGGGCGTGGCCCTCGACGCCAACAACGTGATGGTTAACCCGTACGCCAACCTCGTGACCTGGAACAACACCGTCCAGCGCGGCATCTCGGTGAACACCGATCCCATCGCCACCGGCGGCAAAATCCTCGCCACGGTCGGCACCGCCGGCGACCCCGCCTTCGGCGGCATGATCATCGGCGAATGGCCCGCCGGGGCCGTCACCGCCAACGCGCGCGGCGATGTGCTCGGCGGCCGCCGCCTGGTCTTCCTGAGCGGCAGCCGCGAAGCCTCCGGGCTCACCTCCCAGGGCGCCGGCATCTACGACCTCACCGAGGACGGCGCCAAGCTGTTCCTCAACGCGGTCCAGTACATGATCGCGCCACCGCCCGCGCCGCCGGTGCTCAGCATCCAGCGCAGCGGCGCCAACGTCACCATCGCCTGGGAACCGGCCGGCGGGACGTTGGAAACCTCCGGGGACCTGCAGACCTGGACGCCGGTCGAGGGCGCCACCAGCCCTGCGACCATCGCCGCGGGTGAAGGCCGGGCCTTCTTCCGCGTGCGCCGCTAAACCGACACAACATCACTGACACGGAAGGCCGGGCCCGCGCCCGGCCTTCTTTTTTCCGAGCGGCCGCCCCCGGCCTGCGCGCCGGCGTACAGACAACCGAGCAAGCAACCGGACCTCCGGCTCCGGCTCCGGTATCGGGTATCGGGTATCCGGCATCTGGCATCTGACATCCGGCATCCGGCATCTGGCATCCGGCATCCGTCTTCCCTCGCTTCACTCCTCACTCCTCGCTTCTCACTTCTGATTCGGTAGGGCGCCGCTGCGTCGGCGCCGTCCACCCGGCCGCGCCGCAGCGCGGCCCTACCGACAGCGCCGGCAAGCCGGCGCACTCCATGCGCTTCGCGACCGGCCGAGCGCTCGACTCACGCGCCAGCGCATGGAGTGCGGCAGCTTGCTGCCGCTTTCCGGTCCTCGCCTCCGGCATCGGGTATCCGGCCTCCGGTATCCGGTATCCGGCTCCAGCATTGGCCCGGCGACCTGCGGCCAGACAATGGGTAGCGCCCGCGGCGGCTTGCCACGTCGGCGGCAGGGCCGCAATGTCTTGCGCCATGTTCTCCCAACTTAAGCCAAGCGGCCTGTTCTCATCTCGATGGCCGGCGTGGGTCGCGTCCCGCTGGAAGCGTTTCTCAGTGCGGCTGGCGCTGAGCGGCAGCCTGCTGCTGGTCGCCTTCGCCCGCGGAGCTGATCTGCGAGTCGCGGCCTTCGCGTGCGACGTGACCCCGCCGCCGGGCCATCCGCTCTGCGGCGGTTGGATCAAGCCGTTGGAGGCGGTGGACGACCCCCTCCTGGCCAAGGGCGTGGTGCTGGCCGACGGACCGCGCCGTTACGTGCTTTGCGCGGTGGACTGGTGCCTCCTGCAGACCGCCGCCTACGACCTGTTCCGGGAGCGCCTGGCCGCGGGCGCGGGCGTGCCGCCTGATCAAGTGACCGTGCACACGGTCCACCAGCACAACGCCCCCATTGCCGACGCCGCGGCGGAGCGGCTTCTGCGGGCCACCCCCAGCCCGCCCGCGCACCTGGACCTGGATTTTTTGGACCGCGTCACCCGCCGGCTCGAGGCCGCGGTGCGGGCGGCCTGCGGGCGGTTGGAGCCCTTCACCCACGTGGGTTTCGGCCGGGCCCGCGTCGAGCGGTTTGCCTCGAATCGCCGCGTGCGCCTGGCCGACGGCGCCCTCCACGCGCGGTACAGCGCCAGCACCGACCCGGTGATGCAGGCCGCGCCGGAGGGGCTGATTGATCCCTGGCTGCGCACCATCACCTTGTTCCAAGGCGAGCGGCCGCTGGTCCGGCTGCATTACTACGCCACGCACCCGATGAGTTACTACGGCGACGGCCGGGCCACGGCGGACACCGTGGGACTGGCGCGGCGGCAGCTCGAGGAGCGCGAAGGCGTGCCGCAGATTTACTTCACCGGCTGCGGCGGCAACATCACCGCCGGCAAGTACAACGACGGCTCGCCCGCCGCCCGCCGCGAGTTGACCGGGCGCATTTTCACCGCCATGACGCAGGCGGTGGCCGCCACCCGGCGCGTGCCCGTGACGCAACTGGACTGGCGCACCACGCGGGTGCGGTTCGCTCCGCGGGCCGAGCCCGAATGGTCTGAAACGCGGGCCGCCGCCACCCTCGCAGACACCAACGCACCCGCCGCCGCCCGCCTGCGCGCCGCGCTGGACCTGGCCTGGCTCCGGCGCCTGCAGGCCCACCCGCAAGTGGAGATCAGCCGCCTGCGGCTCGGTCCGGTGGTCAGTTTGCACCTGCCGGGCGAGGCCTTCATCGAGTACCAGCTTTATGCGCAGAGCCTGCGGCCGGACGCCTTCGTGGCCGTGGCGGCTTACGGCGAAAGCGGCCCGGGCTACATCTGCTGCGACGCCGCGTTGGGCGAGGGTGGCTACGAGCCCACCATGTCCCGGGTGGGACCGCCGAGCGAGTTCGCGCTCAAGGCCGGGATCGCGCGCCTGTTGGCGCCGGTGAATCGCGCGCAGGCCTGGTTCCAGCCGGACAAACAGCACTTGCTCCTGCGCCGCGACCACCGGGGCGTGGAACATCCCATCCGCACCCGGCGCGCGTGGGAACAACGCTGCGGCGAAATCCTGGCGGCGATGACGCGGGTGATGGGCGCGCCCCCGCCGGCCCGGCACCGCGGCGCGCCGGTAGTGGAGGTGCTCGAGGAGGTGCGCGAGGCGGCGTTGACGCGCCGCCGGATCACGTACCGCTCGCCCGATGGCGACCGCGTGCCGGCGTGGCTGCTCGTGCCCGCGGCCCTGGCCGCGCCCGCTCCCGCGGTGCTCTGCCTGCACCAAACCACGCCGCCGGGCAAGGACGAGCCGGCAGGCCTGAGCGGGCATCCGAACCTGCATTACGCCGCCGAACTGGCCGCGCGCGGCTGGGTCGCGCTGGCGCCGGATTATCCCGGTTTCGGCGATTACCGGGTGGACGCCTATGCGCTGGGGTACGCCAGCGCGACGATGAAGGGCGTGGTCAACCACCGCGCCGCCGTGGCGGTGCTGGCCGGTTTGCCCGAGGTGGACGCGGCGCGGATCGCGGTCATCGGGCATTCGCTGGGCGGGCACAACGCGCTGTTTCTGGCCGCGTTCGAGCCGCGGGTGCGGGCGGTGGTGACCAGTTGCGGGTTCAACTCGTTCTTCCAATACATGGGCGGCGACCTCACCGGGTGGAGCCACGCCGGTTATATGCCGCGCATCGCCAGTGAGTACGGGCGGGACCCGCGGCAGATGCCGTTTGACTTCACGGAAGTGCTGGCGGCCGTGGCGCCGCGACCGGTGTTCATCAACGCCCCACGCGGGGACGAGAACTTCGAGTTGTCCGGCGTCCACGATTGCGTGGCGGCGGCGCGGCCGGTGTACGCGCTGCTGGGGGCCGCAGACGGCGTGACGCTGGAAACGCCGGACTGCGGGCACGACTTTCCACCCGCAGTACGCCAGCGAGCCTACGCATGGCTGGAGCGGGAGCTGGGCGGGGGATCGAAACGGACTCACACCGCTGCGAAGTAAACGGCGCGGCGCCGACACAAATGCGGAGTCCGTTGCAAAGGTCGTTTCAGACGTCGGTAGATCGGGTCGGCTCCGAACCGGGGTACGCCACGGCGATGCGTTGAAGCGTCTCGAGGTTCAGGGCGCGGTCGAAGACCGCCCGCACCGGGACGGCGAAGCCGTTGATCACGCGGCTGCGCAGGGTGCCGTCGGCCTGCTTGGCCCGCAGGGTGTAACGCTCCCCCTCGAGGTCATAAAGCTCGACCACTTCTCGGTCCGGGTCCACCAGCCAGGACTCGGCCACGCCGTGCGCGGCGTAATCTTCCATCTTGACGCCGCGGTCGCGGGCCTCGGTGTCCTCGGACAGAATCTCCACCACCAGATCGGGGGGCGGGAAGAGGGTTTGCTCGGGGCGCAGCGCGGCCGCCTTGTCGCGGCCGTAGAAGACGATGTCGGGTTCAAAGTCGTTGCGGGTGAGGGCCACGAGGACCTTCTCGCCGCCGACCCAGCCGAGATTGTGGAAATCCACGTAAGCTCCCAGCAGCCGGGCGAGCAGTTCACGAACCTGGGTATGCCGGAAACGGGCGGGGGAGTGCATGATGACCTGGCCGGCGATGAACTCGGCTTTTTGCTCGGGCGCGAGGGTGTCGCGGAAACGCTCGCGTGCCTGCTGCTCATCGGCGAGCAGCCGGTTCAATTCCGCCACGTACTGCGGCAGCCTGGGCGATTGCACCAGTGGTTCCAACAATTCGACCATGGCCAACATTTAATCCGGCTCCGGCGTCGCTCCAAGCGAGAATTTCTCGCGGCCGGGCAATTGCGCGCCCGGGCGCCAAGGCGGCCGCCCGGGCCCGGGCTCACGCGAACTGTTTCAGGTGCTGCAGCGACCGCTCGGCCTGCTCGATGGTGCCGCACTCGACCGAGAGCACGATGTCCCGCGGGCAGTCGCGCCGGATGATTTCGATGACCTTTTGCCAGTTGACCACCCCGTCGCCGCACGCGCAGCCCACCGGGGTGCCGGTGACCTTGCCGCGCTCGGCCGAGGCGTGTTCGACCGAGATGTCCTTGGCGTGCAGGTGAACCAGGCGCTTGACCACGCGCCGCAACCAGCGGAGGGGGTCGTGCCCGCACAGGAAGGCGTTGCCGGTGTCGAAGTTGATGCCCAGGGCGGGGCTTTTGACCAGCTTGTAAATCCGGTCGAGACCCTCGGGCGTGCGGCTGTATTGCTGGTGGCATTCGAGGCCGATGAGGATGCCCCGCGGCTCGGCCACCCGCGTCGCTTCCATGAGCGTGTAGCGCATGAGCGTGAAATCCTCCGCCTCGGTGGTCCAGGGTTGCTTGGGGCCCTCGTCGGTGTTGACCACCGGCGCGCCGCACTCGGCGGCGAAGCGGATGGCCTGTTTGAGGTACTCGACGCCGATTTCCGGCCGGGTCAGCGGGGTGTGGGCGGACAGGCCGGAAAGCTTCACCCCGGCTTTCTCGCAGGCGCGTTTGATCCGGAGCGGGTCGTCGAGCATCGAGACGCTGTGGAAGTAGCCGGCTTCGCTGAGCAGCTCGCGACCCCAGTGGACCATCGGCTCGACGTGGGTGTAACCGAGCTCGGCGGCCTTCTGCACGCCCCACTCGAAGGGTTTGTCGGCGTGACGCACGAACTCGAGATTGATGCCAAAGTAAACCTTGCCCATGGCGACGTGAATTGCCGGTGGATTGCTGCGGCTATTTCACGCCCGCGCGCGCCGGAAATCAAGGCCAACCCGCCACCCCGCCCTGGCCCCGGGCGCATCCCGTTTTCTGGCCGCGGGTCGCCGGGCGGACGATGCCGTAGCGCAGACTTCCAAGTCTGCCGTACCGCGGATTTCCAATCTGCAAACGCGGCGAACTCACCCCGCCGCGCCCAGTTTTGGCCTGCCGACCGGACTTGCTCCGCCGACTGGAAGTCGGCGATACGGCAGGTTGGGAAACCTGCGCTACGCCAGAGGTCCCCGCCTGCCATAAACTGAGTTGCGCCGGGAGAAAACCGGCCGCGCCACCCGGAGTTGCGCCCCGGTCCCGGGCGCGCCTCACACCCCGCCGATGTATTTGCGGTCTTCCCAAACCGCCCGCAGCGAGGTCAGGTTCCGGCGGTCGAACAGGTGCCGGGCCGCCTGGCGCCAACGGCCGCGCCGCAGGTGCTGCCAGGCGTCGTGCAGGCTTACGGCGGCGAATTGCAGCACGCTGGGGTCGCGGTAGCAGTCAATCATGCACCGCGTGCAGCCGTCGCGGATCAACTTCGAGGCGTCGAAGTCGTAGATGTTGCACATCGGCGTTTCCCAGAAGTGGCAGCGGTACAACTGCAGCCGCCAGTCGAGGTAAAAGTACTTGTAGCCGCCCAGGCAACCGAAGCGCTCGCGCTCCCCGCGCAGGTGCCGCTGCATCTCGGTGAGCGATTCGTGCGGGTTGACCACCGGGAAGCGGCTGCGGCGCTTCAGGGCCTTGATGCGCTCGAAGACGGCGAGCAGTTCGTCCCGCGTGTAGTTCACCAGGCCGCTGTCGCTGAAGCTCAGGTAGCTCGACCCCAGCGTGGTCAGCGGGTAGCTGAAGGTGCAGGTGCCAAAGCCCAGGCTCTCGAGAAAGGCCGGCAGCTTCTCGTAATCCTCGATCAGTCGGCTGGCGGTCACACTCGCCGTGGTCTGGATGCCCGCCGCGGCGAAAAATTCGTTCGCCCGTTTGATCTTCCGGCACACGTCCGGCAGGCCGCGGTTGGCCTCGTGCCGGGCCACGTCGTGGGCGTCAATGGACATGATCACGCTGGCCAGGCCGGCGTCGGCCAGGGCGCGCAGGTTTTCCTCGGTCCAGAGGGCGCCGTTGGTGCAGATCATGGGCCGCAGCCCGCGCTCGGCGGCGTAGCGCACCATCGCCGGCAGGTCGCGATGGACCATCGGCTCGCCGCCCACAAAGAGCAGGTAGCCGATGTGATTGGCCGCGCAGATGTCCACCACGTCGCGCGCCTCGGCCAGGCTGACCGAGCGGCGCGCCTTGGGATCGAACTTCGAGCGGGCGAACCCGCAGAAGTCGCAATCGGCGTTACAGATGTTGGTGATGGCGAACTGGAGGTACCCCGGCCCGCCGTGGTCAAGCACCTCGCGGAACAGCCGCCAGGCGCTTTTGCGGGGCGGGCGCACGGGAGGCGGGGCCGGGCTCGCCGGGGCAGCCGGCGGGCTCGGTCCGGCCGCGGGCGCGGCGGGAGGGCGGTCAGTGGCGGGCGCACTCATGCACGGTGCCGGATACTTTCGGGGCAAATCGGCTCCGGGCAACTTTTTTCCCCCCGGCGGCGCGAGTTCCGGCCGGGGCGTCAGGCCGGCGGCGGGGCGGTGCTTTCGCGCACTTCGAGTTCGGCGGGCAGGCGGCGGCTTTCCACCGGCTCGCCGCGCAGCAGGGCCTCCATGAGGTCCATGGCCGCCAGGCCCAGGCGGTACTTGGGTTGGCGCACGGTGGTCAACGGCACGCGGTAATATTCGCCGGGCAGGATGTTGCCGTAGCCGGCCACGGAGACCTCCGCCGGGATGTGCCAACCCTGCTGGCGGAATACCTCGGCCGCGCCGATGGCCACCAGGTCGTTCACCGCCTGAATGGCCGTGGGACGCAGACCCTCCTGGATCAGGCGCAGGGCCGCAGCCGCGCCGTCGGCGATCTCCGTGCCGGCGTTGAACACCAGGCGGTCATCCACCTCGAGCCCGGCCTCGCGCAGGGCGCGGCGGTAGCCCTCGAGCCGCTCGCGAGCGGCGGGCAGGCTCAGCGGACCGGCGAAAAAGGCAATGCGCCGGTGGCCCAGTTCGAGCAGGTGCCGCGTGAGCGCGCGGCTGCCGGCCAGGTCGTCGGTCTCCACGTTGGGAAAGCCCTCGCAGAACGGCGCGCGGTGCGCCAGGAGCACCACCCGGGTGCCGCGCCGGCGCAACTCCTCATACACGGGCGCGGCGGGCGCCAAGCGATAGACCGGCAACAGGAACAAGCCCTCGATGCGCCGGCTCAGCAGGCGGCGGACGCTGGCTTCCTCGATTTCGGGCTGGCGCAGGGTGTGCACCAGCAAGAGGTCGTAGCCGGCCGCGCGCGCCCGTTCCTCGAGAGCCACCAGCATCCGGGCGTGGATGGGGTCGGCCACGGTGGGCAGCAGCACCCCCAGCAGACCGGAGGCGCGTGTGCGGAGGCCGCGCGCGGAGGCGTCCGGCACGTAGCCCATCTCCGCGGCCAGGGCGCGGATGCGCTCGCGCGTGGCCGGGGCGACGTCCGGGGCGCCGCGCAGGGCGCGGGAGACCGTCATGGCCGTGGTGCCGGCGCGGGCGGCGATGTCTTTGAGGCGAACGGGTTTCACGGGGCAGGCCGGGGTTACACCGAGGAACCGCTCCAGTTGAGTTTCTGGCGCAGGGTGTCGAAGAACGAACTGCCCGCCAGGCGCACCAGGTGCGCGGCGTGGCGGCTGCGGCGGATGCGCACCGCTTCGCCGGCTTGCAGGCGGGCGCAGGTGTGGCCATCGGCGGCGAGAAAGGTTTCCACGCGCCGGGTGGCCAGGCGCACCTCGATGCGGGCATCCAGGCGCACGATGACGGAGCGGTTGGACAGAGTGTGCGGGCAAATGGGCGTGAGGGCGAAGACCTCGGCCTGGGGGCTGACCACCGCCCCTCCCGCCGCCAGCGAGTAGGCGGTCGAGCCGGTGGGCGAACTGACGATCAGGCCGTCGCCCCGGTAGCGGGTGAGCAGCTCGCCGTTGACCCGCACCTCGAGCTCAATCAGGCGGGGCAGGGCGCCGCGGCTGATCACGAAATCGTTGAGCGCCACCTCGGCCACGGGACCGCCGGCCAGGTCCGCGCGGGCCTCGATGAGCGAGCGGGATTCCACCAGGCAACCGCCCGCCCACACGGCGTCCAGCACGGCCGGGAGCTGGCGCGCCGAGGCGGCGGTCAGGAAACCGAGCGTGCCGAGGTTGATGCCCAGGATGGGCGTGGCGTGGCCGGCGGTCTCGCGCGCGACCCGAAGCATGGTGCCGTCGCCGCCCAGCACCAGCAGCAGGTCGGTTTGGGCGGCGAGCGTGGCGGCGTCCGGGCACGTCGGCAGGGGCAGGCGGGCGGCGGCGGCGGTGGCGGCGTCGCTGCGCACGTCGCACCGGCGGTTCGCCAGGAGGCGGACGACGCGCCGGGCCAGGGCCAGGGCGGCGGGTTTGTCCGGGTTGGCCAGCAGGCCCACCCGGCGGAGGGTGTCAGGCAGTTTTTTCAAGCAGCGCCAGAAATTCGCGGTTACCGGCCGGCCCCAATAGCGGCGAGGGCGTCACGCCCCGCCAGCGCACGCCGGGCAGGGTGACGGCGAAGGCCTCGAGCTCCGCCAACACGCGCGCGTGCACCGCCGGGTCGCGAATCACGCCGGCCCCGCGGGCGGCCTCGGCCCGGCCGGCCTCGAACTGGGGTTTGACCAGCGCGACGAGCTTACCGGCCGGGCGCAACAACGCAACGGCGGGCGGCAACACCAGCCGCAGTGAGATGAACGAGCAATCCACCGTCACCACGTCCGCGCCGGCAAACGGCGGCGGCAGGCGCGCGGGGGTGAGCTGGCGGGCGTTGCAGCCTTCGAACACGACCACCCGAGGGTCCTGGCGGAGCTTCCAATGCAGTTGGCCACGGCCCACGTCCACCGCGTACACGCGCGCGGCGCCGTGTTGGAGCAGGCAATCGGTGAACCCGCCGGTCGAGGCGCCCAGGTCCACCGCCACCGCGCCGGCCACGTCCAGGGCGAAATGCCGCAGGGCGTGCTCGAGCTTGTAACCGCCGCGGCTGACGTAGCGCTCGACCGCGGCCAGGGCCAGGGCATCGCCGGGGCGAACCGGGTCGCTGGGTTTGCGGGCGACCTGATCGTTGAGGCGCACCTGGCCGGCCAGCACGGCGCGTCGCGCCTGCTCGCGACTGGCGCAGAGGCCGCGCTCGACGAGCGCCTGGTCGAGACGGGTCACCGCCTTCATCACTGCTCGGGTAGAGTGAGCCGGCGGCGCGGGCGCGGCGAGGAGGAAATGGGGAGGAGTGAGAAGTGAGGAGTGAGGAGTGAGGAGTGGGAATTGAGGCGGATGGGGGCTGACTTCGGACTTCGAACTTCGGACTTCGGACTTGTGCAACCTGTTCCGGGCTTGCCAAGGACGGCGCCGGTTTCCGAAGCTTCCGTTTCGCGCGACATGCCCAAGAAAGCATTCATCACCGGCATCACCGGCCAGGACGGTTCGTATCTGGCCGAGCTGTTGTTGGCCAAAGGCTACGAGGTGCACGGCCTGGTGCGGCGGGTGAGCACGTTCAACCGCTGGCGGATTGACCACCTGGGACCGGAAGCGGCCGGGAGCGCGGCGCTGCACCTGCATTACGGGGACATGGCGGAGGGCAGCGCGCTGGCGCGGCTGCTGGCGCGCATCCAGCCCGACGAGGTGTACCACCTGGCCGCGCAAAGCCACGTGCGGGTGAGTTTCGACATGCCCGAGTACACCACGGACATCGTGGCCACGGGCACGGTGCGGCTGCTCGAGGCCATCCGCGAGGTGGGTTTGCGGCCGCGGTTTTATCAGGCCGCCTCGAGCGAGATGTTCGGCCAGGCGCGCGAGACGCCGCAGCGGGAGACCACGCCCTTTCACCCCCGCAGCCCGTACGCTTGCGCCAAGGTGCACGCCTACTGGATCACCGTGAACTACCGCGAGGCCTACGGGCTTTTCGCCTGCAATGGCATCCTCTTCAACCACGAGTCGCCCCGCCGCGGCGAGAACTTTGTCACCCGCAAGATCAGCCGCGCGGTGGCCCGCATCGCCGCCGGCCGGCAGCAAAAACTCGAGCTGGGCAACCTCGAGGCCCGGCGCGACTGGGGGTACGCCCGCGAGTACGTCGAGGCCATGTGGCGGATGCTCCAACAGCCCGAGCCGGACGACTATGTGATCGCCACGGGCGAGACCCACTCGGTGCGCGAGTTTCTCGAAGTGGCCTTCGCCCATGCCGGCCTGGACTGGCGCAAGCACGTGGTGGTGGACCCGCGGCATTACCGGCCCAGCGAGGTGGACGTGCTGGTGGGCGATGCCTCCAAGGCGCGCCAGCGGCTGGGCTGGTCCCCGCGCGTGCGCTTCGCCGAACTGGCCCGCTTGATGGTGGACGCGGACCGCGCCTGGCTGGCCGACCCCGCCGCGCCCGAGCCCGTACCGGCCGGCTGACCCGATGCCGCGCGCCTTCATCACCGGCCTGGCGGGGCAGGACGGCTCGTACCTGGCCGAGCTGTTGCTCGAGCACGGCTACGAGGTCCACGGCACCGTGCGCCCGGGCACGGACTTGGCCACGTCCCGCCTGGCGCCGTTGGGCGCGCGCCTGGGCTTCGGACCGGGGCGGCTGACGGTGCATCCGCTGGACCTGAACCGGCCCGAGGGTTTGCGCGCGCTGCTGCCCGGGGTGCGGCCGGACGAGGTTTACCACCTGGCCGCGCCCAGCCACGTGGGCCAGAGCTTCGAGCAACCCGAGGCCGCCTGCGCCGCCATCGGCCTGGGCGCGCTGCGCGTGCTCGAGGCGGTGCGCCGCCTGAACCCGCCGCCGCGCCTGTTCCTGGCGTCGTCCTCGGAAATTTTCGGCCGTCCCATCCGCGCCCCGCAGGATGAAGACACCCCGCTGGCGCCGGTCACGCCCTACGGTTGCGCAATGGCTTTTGCCACGCACTTAGGGCGGGCCTGGCGGGTCACCTACGGGCTCTTCGTGTGCTGCGGCATCCTCTACAACCACGAGTCGCCCCGGCGCGGCGAGAACTTCGTCACCCGCAAAATCACGCGGGCGGCGGCGGCCATTAAACTGGGGCTCCAGGATACGCTCGAACTGGGCAACCTCGACGCCCGCCGGGACTGGGGCGACGCCCGGGATTACGTGCGCGCCATGTGGCTGGCGCTCCGGGCCGACACGCCGGGGGATTACGTGGTGGCCACGGGGCAAACGCACTCGGTGCGCGAAGTCCTGGCCGTGGCCTTCGGGCACCTGGGCCTGGACTGGGAGCGCCATGTGCGCACCGACCCCCGGCTGCTCCGGCCCGCCGAGCCGCACACGTTGGTGGGCAACGCCGCGCGCGCCCGCCAGGTGCTGGGTTGGGCGCCCACTAGGGCCTTTGCCGACGTCATCCGCGAAATGACCGAGGCGGACCTGGCGGCGTTGCGGCAGCCGGCGGGGGTGACGCGCGCAGGCGCGGTCCATTCGGCCTGAAAGTTCCTCCAACGGGCGGCCGGGCCGGGCAACAAAAAGGCGGGTCGGGCGTGCCACACGGAAAACAGCGCCCGAACCCGCAGCTCCATCCTTCCCAAGAAGGCCGAGCCGTCAGCCCACAGTTGTTGTTGGGATGCAGGCTGAACCCGTCGCACCTTCCTCCCGGGACCGCCGTTCGTCAAGCCGGCATTGGCAAAGACGCTTGACCCGTGCGGTCCGGCCCGGAAGCTTGCCGCCAGCACCATGAGCAAGACCATCTTCGAGCGCATTTGCGCCAAAGAAATCCCGGCCAGCATCGTGTACGAGGATGACCAGGTGGTGGCCTTCCGCGACATCAACCCGCAGGCGCCCACCCACGTGCTGGTGGTGCCGCGTCGGGCCATTCCGCGCCTGGCCGAGGCCACGCCGGCGGACCGGGCGTTGCTCGGGCACCTGTTGCTGACGGCCGCCGAGCTGGCCCGGCGTCTGGGCCTGGCGGGCGGTTACCGGCTGGTGATCAACAACGGCCCCGACGGCGGCGAATCCGTGCCGCACCTCCACGTGCACCTGTTGGGCGGGCGGGCCATGGGCTGGCCGCCGGGCTGAGCCAGGGACGGCTCGAGGCCGCGCGCGCCGCGGTGGCCGGACTTGACGCCGGCGTGTTTTGAGGGGACCAATGCGGGTGACGATTCGCCCCCAAATGAAGCACGCCAGGGAACAGCAGCTCGAAGTTGGGTCGGCCGCAAGGCCGCGCCGGCCGGCGGGCGGGTTCACGCTCATCGAGTTGCTGGTCGTCATCGCCATCATTTCCATCCTGGCCAGCATGTTGTTGCCCGGGTTGAGCGGCGCCAAGGAGCAGGCCCGGCAGATCAATTGCGTGAGCAACCTGCGTCAGCTCGGGATCGGCCTGCAATTGTACCGTGACGACCACGGCTCGCGGTTCCCGCCCAAAACCGTCTGGGAACCGTTTCCCGGCGCGCCCAACACCTGGGTGGCCAAAGACCTCCAGTTCGCCCTGGGCGGCCACGACCCCGTGCCGCCGCGCAACGCCTGGTCGGCCTCCGCCGCCGCGCGACCGCTCAACGCCTACGTTTCCGCCTCGCCGGTGTACCGGTGCGGCCGGGACAAGGGCCAGGCCGCGCTGGGGTTGGTGCCCTCAAATTACGAGGCCCTGGGCAGCAGCTACCACTACAACGCCGGCAGCCTCACCGTGCCGCAGGGCGGCGGTTTCCGCGTGCCGCCCGCCGACCCCGAGGAAGGCCTGGCCGGCAAGCCCGAGTCGTTTGTCTCCCAGCCGGTCCGGCACATCCTGATGCACGAGCCGCCGGCCCGCCTGTACGCCCGGGCCGACGGCACGTTGTTCTGGTACCAGTGGCATCGCCACGCCGGACGCTACGAGTTCCAAGACCCGGCCCTGGCCGGCGGGCGCTTCATCTCGCCCATTTTGTTCGTGGACGGCCACACGGCCACGCACAACTTCACCCGCGCGCTGACGCTCGACCCGTACCATCCCTACGAACCGACGACGGATTGGATGTGGTACGAGCCCCTGCGCTGAACACCTCCCCCGCCATGTCTGACGCCGCTCCCGCTCCCTTCAGCCGCTCGGTGGACCTGCAAGGCGTGGCCGCCTTTGCCCGCGCCCTGGTCACGGCCCTGCGCCAACGGCCGGGTGTCGAGACCCTGAACGTGCTGCGGGCCGGCGTGCACGCTCACTGCCCGCAATGCCAGTTCCAGCTTTTCGGCGAGGACGTGCTGGCCCTGGCCGCCAGCGAAGCGCCCGCGCCGGAGACCAGCCCCAAACTGCACCGCCTGGCCCGGGGTTACTGCGCCCGGCAGGGCTGCGAAAGCCGGTTCTACGAATTCACCTTCGACCCCGTGCCGGGCGTGGATTGGGAAACCTTGCTCGCCGAGCTCGATACGGCGCTCGGCGCGCAGGCCGCGGCTACCGCGGCGGAAGCGGCGGCCCCGGCCGCCAAGGCTTCCGCTTCGAGGCGCACCCGCCTGCGCGTAGCCGTGGGGCTGGCGCTCATCGTCGTACTGCTGGTGGCGCGGCACATCCTCACCGGGGGCACCATCCCCTGGATACGCGAGCCGCGCCGCTTCACCGCCGACCCCGCCACGGTGCCCAAGCTGGGGCAGACCAACACCGAACCGCCCGTGGCTTCAGCGAGCACCAACCGCCCGCGCACCTTCCGCGCCGCACCACCGAGCGGGCCGCGTTGACCACCGGGGCGGCCGCCGCAGGACTTCTCCGGAGTTCGCCCGTTTCAGTCCACGCCGGGGGCTGGATGCGCCGGGCCCATCCGGGACTTGGACTGTAACTTTCCTCCGGCTGACGGCTCGGGTCGGGGTGTTGAAACGAAAGGAAAAACCATGACGGAATTGAACGAACGCAACTTTGCGACGGAAGTCTTGCAGGCCGCGCAGCCGGTGTTGGTGGACTTCTATGCCACCTGGTGCGGGCCGTGCCGGATGTTGGCGCCGGCGCTCGAACAACTGGCCGGCGAATTTGCCGGACGGGTGAGGTTTGCCAAAGTGGACGTGGACCGCGCGCCCGGGCTGGCCGCGCAGTACCAGATCACCGGCGTGCCCACGCTGCTGCTGTTCCAAAACGGCCGCGTGGTGGACGAAGTGGTGGGGCTGGCGCCGCTGGGCGCTTTGCGCGCCCGGCTACGCGCCGTGGCGGGGCCGGCGCAGGCCGAACCGGAACCAGCCATGCCAAGCAGCGGCTGCTGCGGGTTTTAACTCGAAAAGCGGCGTGGCCCGGGGCGCGCGCCTGCCACCGGCAGGCAGGTCCCGCGTGCGGTTGAGCTGGCGGACGCGCCAGACGCCGTTGGCACCGATTGGCGCCCCACTGGGTCAACCACCCCCCGGTAAGGCGCTGCGGTGCCGGTGCTGAAACCGGCCGCGCCGCAGCGCGGCCCTACCGAGTTGCGGCCGCGCCGCAGCGCGGCCCTACCGAGTCAAGACCACAGGTAACTGGGTAGGGCGCCGCTGCGCCGGCGCCGCGTCAGCACAAATTGCCTCCCCGCTGGCTCCGACGCCCGTGCGCTAACGAAGTCCGACGCGCGGCGCGTCCAGCAACACACCCGCGGGCGGGCGGGCTCCCCAAGCAATGCGCACGGTCTCTGTGACCATGTTGCGCAACCCCGAGCGAGGCAGACGCGACTTTGCGGTTGCGGCGTCCGGCGGCCTTGTTAGCGTGCCGCGCGAATCCAATGGAACCCGCGGGTGAGGCGGTCTTCGGCCCCGGTTGGTCGGATGCCGGCCCGCCCGGCGCAGCAACGCAAAACCATGAGCACGCAAAACAACTTCCCCAAACTCCACAACGCCATGTGGCCCGGCCTGGTGGGCAAGGGCAGCCCCGGCGCCGAGCCCTGCATTGACCTCGACACCATGCTCGACCTCACCGCCAAGGCCGAGGTCAACGGCGTCAAGTTCGACGGCGTGGACATCTTCCTCTACGAGCCGCACATCAACATTGACGCCAGCGACGACGACCTCAAACGCATCGCCGACAAGATCGCGGCCAAGGGCCTGGTGGTCGGTTCGGTCGTCGCCCCCATCTGGCCGCCCACCGGCGGCGGCTCGGCCATGGGCGGCGAGGAGGACCGCAAGAAATTCGTCGGTCAGGTCGCCAAGGGTTGCCGCATCGCGAAGAAGTTCCGCGAGCTGGGCATTCGCCCCTACGGCGTGGTGCGCATTGACTCCGCCTGCAGCGTGACCGACTGGGACAAGGACCCCAAGGGCAACACCAAGAAAATCATCGCCACCTTCAAGGAAGCCGCCAAGGTCGCCAAGGACCACGGCGAACGCCTGGCCGCCGAGGGCGAAATCTGCTGGGGGGGAATGCACTCGTGGAAATACATGCTCCAGGTGCTCGAAGGCGTGGGCCAGCCCAAGTGGCTGGGCTTCCAGGCGGACATGGCCCACACGCTCCTCTACGTGCTCGGCTACAACGCGCCCGAACACCGCCTGGTGCCGGAAGACTTCCACTGGGAACCCGAGGTCTTCCACAAGGCCATGAAGAAGCTCACCAACGCCCTCCGGCCCTGGACGATTGACTTCCACGTGGCCCAAAACGACGCCACGGTCAAGGGCTCCGGCGAACACGAGAAGACCGGCAAGCACTGTCTGGCCACCGACCCCAACGGCAAGCTCAACATCCCGCGCGACTCCGGCTACTGGCTGCGCGACGAGACCGGCAAGGTCACCAAGAAGTTCAAGCACATCTGCTGGGACGGCTGCATGTTCCCCAACGAAGTCATGCTGCGCCAGCAAACCTGGAACGACATCCTGGCGGCCATGATCCAGGTGCGCGAGAACCACGGCTGGAAAGGCTGAGCCTCCGCAGCCCACCGCGTGAGCGCCACTTCTTGCCGGACCTACCCGTGGCTGTTGGCGCCGCTCGGCTTAAGCCTTTTCAGGCTGAATCCGAGCGCCGGAAGACAAAGAGTGGTTTCGAGCGGCCGGGCGTCCGCGACTACCCCCGGCAGGTTGCCGCCGTTGACGGCTTGATGGGTCGTTCTCCCCGAGCAGAAAGCGGCAGCAAGCTGCCGCACTCCACACGCTGGCGCGCGGCACGAGTGCCCAGTAAATCGTGGGGCGTATGGAGTACGCCGGTTTGCCGGCGCTGTGGGACGGGGCCGGAGGCCGGATGCCAGAGGCCGGATACCGGAGGCCGGCGGCGGAGGTCGGGAGCGGCGGGTGCGTTGCTCGGAGCGGCGTAACGCCGATTGGCAATTGGCAAACTCACCGTCTGGAAGTCGGCCTGCCTGTCGCGCCGGCGGAGGCGCAGGCAGACGATACGGACGGCCAGCAGCCCACGCTCCGGAACCAACGGCGGGGGTGCAGAGGCGGCGCGTTCGGAGACCGTGCCCTACCTGAAGCAGCCCGATGCGGCAGGTTGGTCTCCCGACGCGATCGCGATCGAAAGATAAAGGCCCTACGACCTGAAACACCCGGTGCCGCCTCGGTGTGTTAGTCCTCCTCCGAGGCCGGGGTTTTTATGTGCCTCGGCTCGGCGGCAGGGGGACGTTTTTACACCCCGCGGCGGCCGGGCGGACCCAGTCGGTCTCGGTCCGCCCGGGCGGGCGCCAGCCCAGGCGCAGGAGCAGTTGCAGCCCGGCGGGCAGGACGACCACGCCGGCGACCAGGCAGGCGAGCGTGCCCAGGGCCATGACCAGGCCCAGGCTGGCGATGCCGCGGTGTTCCGCCAGCATCAGGCTGCCGAACCCGGCCACGGTGGTCAGGGCCGAGAGCAACACCGCCTTGCCCGTGCTGCGGGCGAAGATGGCGGGCCGGCCTTCCTCGGCGAACCGGTTGAGCACGTGGATGCCGTTGGTGACGCCAATGCCCACCACCAGGGGCAGGGTCATGATGTTGGCGGGGTTGAAAGGTTGCCCGACCCAGCCCATGAAGCCCGCCAGCCAGAGCGTGCCCAGGCCCACCGGGAGCAGCGCCAAGCCCACCGCCGGCAGGCTGCGGAAATGTAGCCACACCAGCACCGCCACCGCGGCCAGGGCATACCAGGCGGCTTCGATGTAGCTGTCCTTGAGCAGCGTGGTGTACTCGTAGAGTTGCACGGGCTCGCCGGTGGCGTCCTGGGCCACCTGGCGCAGCTCGCGCACGAACACTTCCTGCGGCGCGCGTTCCCACACATTCTCGCGCGGGTTGACCTGGAGCAGGTAACGGTCGCCGGACTTGCTGATGAACCGGTGCCGCAGCGGCGCGGGGATGTCCTCGGGCCGCAACGGTGCGGAGTCATCCTGGTTTTGAATGGCGCGCAACGTGTCCTGGAGGTCTTGCAGCAGGGCGCGCTGGAAGGCGCCCAGTTGGCGGGCGGCCCGCTCGGGGTCGGCCTCGGCCAGGGCGGTGTTGAGGCGGAGAAGGGCGGTGCGCAGGGCGCGCAGGGAGTCGCTCAGGTCTTGTTCGCCCTCGCGCGCGGTGAGGTCGGCGCCCAGGCCGAGGTAGGCCTGGAGGCGGCGCAGGGTGTGCCGCAGGTCGGCGAGGTTGACGGGGTCCGGGTCCAGCTCGGGGAAACGCAGGCCGGCGAGTTGGGCACGGATTTGGCGGACCAGCGCCAGGCGGCCGGACTGGTCCGCCGTGAGGTAGTTGACCATCGAGTCCACGCCGGCCACCGAGGGCAGGGCCTCGAGGCGGGCCTGGAGGGCGCGGGCTTCTTCGAGCGAGCCGGCGGTGACCACGCCGAAGATGACCGAGCGGCCGGCGTGGCGGAGGAGCTTGTGCTCGTAGGCGACCGCGGGCAGGCCGGCGGACTGGAGGTTGAGGAGGTTGTAATCGAAGGTCACGCGACGCAACGTTCCGGCGGTGAGCAGGGTGAGCGTGGCGGCCAGGCCCAGGGTGAGGGCCGGTCGGTCCAACCAGAGCCGTTCGAGGCGGGCGCGCGGGTCCGGCGGCGGCGGTTGGGCGTGGTCCAGGAGGTTTTGGCGGCCGCGCAGCAGCAGGACCGGCAGGAGCGTGAGCATGGGCACCAGGCACAGGAGGAGGCCGCCGCCGCAGATGAGGCCCATTTCGCGCACGCCCTTGAACTCGGTCAGGCCCATGGCCAGAAAGGCGCCGGCGGTGGTGAAGCAGCCGGTGAAGATGCCGCGGCCGGTGTTGACCAGGGCGATCTCGAGGGCCTGCCGTTCGTGGCGGCCGGCGCGCAGTTCTTCCTCGTAACGGCTGACCAGGTGGATGCCAAAGTCAATCGCCAGGCCGATGAGGATGGGCAGGAAGGTGATGGTGAGGAGGTTCAGGTGACCGATGGTGGCCGTGGCATAGGCCAGGGTGTAGGCCAGCCCCACCACCAGGCAGGCCACGGCCTTGATGGGCCGACCGGTCTCTTGGTAGCCGTAGATGAAGAGCAGGGCGCAGAGCCCCAGGGCCACGACCGAGGCCAGCGCGGTGTCTTTTTGCGACTGCGCCATCTCGTCCACCTCGAGCACGGGACCGCCGGTGAGACCGGCGTTGACTCCGGGCACTTCGGCGCGGGTTTGGTCCAAAAGCGCGCGCAGGCGGTGGACAGCCGCTTCGTTGAGCCGGTCGTTCAGCGGGCGGGCGGTGACGAGGTAAAGGCGGTTGCTGGCAAAGGTGATGTAGAGGGCTTCTTCGGCCCGGGCCCCGCCGCCGAAGAGCGCGGTGATGCCCGGCGAGGGCGGCGGGCCGGGTCGCTGCAAGGCCTCGGCGGCTTGCGTGGCGATGCGCTCGAGGGCGGGGAGGCTTTCCAGCAGGGCGGGCGCGGGCGGCTGGGGATCGCGCGCGGCGCTGCGGAACTGGGCGATGACGGCGAGGAAGAGCGCGTTGAGGTTGGTGACCTGGGCAAAGTGCTCCAGCACCGGCCGGGCTTCGCGCAGGCGCTGGGCCATTTCGACGAGGAGGGTCTCGTTGGTCACGAACAACAGCGCCTTGGGGCCCATGAGCTTGAGGTCGCCCTTGTAGAACACGTCGGTGAAGAGGTTGGTCTCGGCCTCGAGGCGCGCGCCCAGGCGCTCGACAAACTGGCGGTTTTTCTCGATGTCCTCGCTCTCCACCAGCACCACCAGTTCGTCCTGGGCGGCGAAGTCGCGCCGGTACTTGAGGTAGGCCTGGTGGTACACCTTGTCCTCGCCCACCAGGTGATTGCGGTTGGTGTCAAACTCCAGCCGCCAGACGGTGAACAGGATCGAAGCCAGAAACAACAACGCCTGCGGGTAGAAGAACAGCCGCGGATACCGGTAAACGGCGTCGGCCAGCGCCCCGAGCCAGCGCACCGCCCGGGGGGGGCGCGCGGGCGGTCCGGGCGGGGCCGGCGCCACAAGAGCCGCTGCCGGGGCGGGACTTTGCCGGTGGCCGGCCATCAAGAGGTCTCGGCGGGGAAGGCCGCGTTGGTGAACACTTCCTTGACGTCGTCGTGTTCCTCGAGGGCCTCGACCAACTGGTCCAACGCCGTCACGACCGCCGGGTCGCTCACCGGCAGGGTTGAAAGCGGCAGGTAGGTCACCGCCGCGCTGGCGGGCTTGATGCCGGCGGCCTCGACCGCCCGGTGCACCGCCTCGAACTGCGCCGGCTCGGTCAGGATTTCAAACCCCTCCGGCTCGGCGCGGAAGTCCGCGGCGCCGGCCTCGAGGGCGATCTCCATGAGCCGGTCCTCGTCCGCGGCGTCACGCGTCACAATGATCTGGCCCTGGCGATGGAAGAGGCGGCTGACGGCGCCGGCGGTGGCGATGGTGCCGCCGTGGCGGGTGAGGATGCTGCGGACCTCGGCGGCGGTGCGGTTGCGGTTGTCGGTGCTCACTTCGATCAGCAACGCCACGCCGCCCGGGCCGAACGCCTCGTAGAGCAGGTCTTCGTAGGTGCCGGTCTCGCCGCCGCCGGTGCCCTTTTTGATGGCGCGCTCGATGTTGTCCGAGGGCATGTTTGCCGCGCGGCACTTGAGCAACGCCAGGCGCAAGCGCGGGTTCAGGTCGGGGTCGCCTCCGCCGAGTTTGGCGGCAATGGTGACCTCGCGGGAAAGCTTGGCGAAGAGGCGCGCGCGCTTGGCGTCCAGCGCGCCCTTGAAATGCTTCACCTTCGCCCATTTGCTGTGTCCGGCCATAGATGTCATGCCCTGCGCCGCCCGAGGGGGACGGCGGCAGGTGCCCGCCAACGTAATCCGCCCGCGCGACCGGGGAAACTCGAAAACGACCCGGCCCGCGCCGCCGTTGGGCTGCCCCACGTCTTGCCGCGTGACCCCGTGGAATCCCGAGCTCTCCCGTAAACTACCGCGAGGCCCCGTGCCCACCCGAGCCCGGCCTCCCGCGCCGCCGTGCCGCGTGCCCGCAATTCCGTTGACCGCCCGGCGCGCCCGCCTAACGTCACCGCGTGCCTGTGCGGTTCACCATCTTGGGCAGCGGCTCGGGCGGCAACTGCGCCTACCTCGAGACCGACCAGACCCGCCTTCTGATTGATGCCGGCTTCAGCGCCCGCCAGATTCGCCAGCGCCTGGCCGCGCTGGGCCGCTCGCCGGAGACGCTCCACGGCATCCTGCTCACGCACGAGCACACCGACCATGTCCAGGGCCTGGCCGTGCTGTGCGCCCACTTGCAAATCCCGATCTACTGCAACCGCCTCACCCGCGACGCGGTCGAGCGCGCCCTGAACGTGCGCCTGGATGGCCGCCTCTTCCAAACCGGCGCGGCCTTCGACGTGGGCGACGTGCACGTCGAGACCTTTGCCGTGCCGCACGACGCCCAGGACCCGGTGGGATTTTTGCTGCGCACCGCCGCGGGCAACATCGGGTTCCTCACCGACCTGGGCCACGCCACGCACCTGGTGCTCGAGCGCATCCGCCCGGCCCATGTGCTGGTGCTCGAAACCAACCACGACGTGCGCCTGCTCCAGGACGACCCCCGCCGGCCCTGGAGCGTCAAGCAACGCATCCTCAGCCGCCACGGACACCTCTCGAACGACGCCGCGGCGGAGGTGGTCGGCCAGATTCTGTCCGCCGAACTGCGGCACTTGTACCTGGGCCATCTTAGCCGCGACTGCAACCGCCCCGAGCTGGCGCACCGCACCGTGGCCGCGCGGGTACAGGCCCTGGGCGCCACGCACCTGCGCCTGGAAACCACCTCCCAGGACCGGCCCAGCCCCACGCTCGAGCTGGCCGGACCGGGCGCTGCGGCGACATGACGCGCGGCGCGCCAGATCGGGCCCTGACCGCGGCCCTGCGCCGGGCCTACGGGCTGATGCGGCGGCGCTTCGGTCACCAGGGCTGGTGGCCGGGCGAAACGCCCTTCGAGGTGTGCGTGGGCGCGATTCTGACCCAGAACACCAACTGGACCAACGTCGAGCGCGCCATCGCCCACCTGAAGGCGGCCGACGTGCTCGAACCGCGCCGCCTGCTCGCGTTGCCCCCGGCCCGGTTGGCGGCCCTGATCCGCCCGGCGGGCTACTTCAACGTCAAGGCGCGCCGGCTGCGGGCCTTTCTGACCGTGCTGGTGCGGGAGTTTGACGGCGACCTGGCGCGGCTCCTGGGCGGGCCGCTCGAGACCGCCCGCGCCCGCCTGTTGGGCATCCACGGCATCGGCCCCGAGACGGCGGACAGCATGCTGTTGTACGCCGGCGGGCACCTGGTGTTTGTGGTGGACGCCTACACCCGCCGCATCTTTGCCCGGCACGGCTGGTGTGCGCCGGACGCGGACTACGCCACGGTGCAGCGGGTGTGCGAGGCGGCCCTGAACCACCGGCCGGCGGCGGCGCGGCTCGATTACTGGCAGGACTACCACGCGCAATTGGTGGCCGTGGGCAAGGACTTCTGCCGCCCCCGCCAGCCGTGCTGCGAGGCGTGTCCGCTGCGGCCGCTCCTGCCCGAAAGCGGCGCGCCGTGTTAAGCCCGCCCCCGGGCGCCCCACGGCGGCGCACGGCGGGGTTCCCGCGCGGGGCAGCTTCAAAAAATACTTGCGTGACTGGGGCAGCGGGCGGATTAGTCCGTCAATTCACCACAGCTCCGGGAAATCGCCGCCAGGCAGCCGGTGATTTCCCTCGGAGCTCCCGAAAACGAACGTCACTGCGACCATGAAAACCTTGCGCCTTTGCCGGCGGGCTGGAACCCGGTTCCTCCTGCGACTGCTTTCAATCCGAACGTCCGGCCAGGCTCGCTCCCGGCGGGCGCCCTGGCGGCTGGGCCCCTTGGCGGCCCTGCTGAGCCTGGGCGGTCTCGAGGCGGCGGACATTGCCAATTGGATCAAGGGCACGACGCCGGGCAACTACAACGAGCCGGCCAACTGGGACCTGGGCGTGGTGCCCCTCAACACCGCCGGGCGCACCTTCGTGGTGGAGGTGCCTGCCAACGCCCAAATCAACTACGACGTGCCCGGCACCGGCGAGGTGGACGCCCTGCGCTTGCGCGACAACGCCAGCTTCACCCTCAACGGCGCGCGCACTTTCGCCATCAAGGGCATCGCCATTTTCAACGGCCCGGTCACCGCCTCCGGCACCGGGGCGGTGTTTCGCGCGGACCTGGCCCCGGCGTCGCTGGACGGCCTGGCACGATTCGCCGCGGCGGGCGGCGGGCAAGTGGCGGTGGCGGCGCCCGGCCTGGAATTGCCCGAAGATTACCGCGCCCACCGGGTGTTGCTGCTGGCCGAGGACGCCGGATCGGTGCTGAAGTTGGACAGCCTCAAGTCGCTCACCACCCCGGGCGGTCACGGCGGAGCCTGGGATTATCAGGTCATCGCCCGCAACGGCGGTCGGCTGAACCTCTCAGGCCTGACCACCGCCACCGGGCCGCGCACCGACACTTACAACAACGACGACTGGCTCAGTTTCCGGGTCCAAAGCGGCGGCACGCTGGACCTGAGCAGCCTGCTCAAAATCTCACGCCGCACCCGGCTGGTGCCGGAGCAGAACTGGACCCTGCCGGCGCTCGAGCTGATCGAGATGGGCTGGTTGCAGCCGGCGGCGGGCGTCACGCTGAGCCTGCCCGAGCTGCAACGCATGGAGGGCGGCGCGGTCCAGGTGCCCGGCACGGCGGTCATTCAGGCCCCGAAACTGACGGTCCTGCGGGACACCACGATTGACGTGGCCCCGGGCGGCGCGCTCCACGCCGGCCTGGTGAACGACCTCAGCGGCAGCGCGGTGGTGCTCGATCCGGGCGAGACCCTGCAACTGGGCAGTGTGAGCCAGGTGGACCGGTTGAGCTTTGTGGCCCGGGCCACGCCGGCCTTCAACTTCACCGCCACCAGTTACACCCTGCCCGAGGACTGGCGGGACTCGCGCAAACTGTTCGAAGCCGAAGGCGCCGGCGTCACGCTCAGCCTCGGCGCGCTGCAGACGCTGACGGTGGGCGGGGGACATTGGGGCGGGTGGGATTATTCGCTGGCGGCCAAAAGCGGCGCCACGTTGAACTGCCCCAACCTGACCACCGTCACCGGCCCGCGCACGGACAATTACGGCAACGACGACTGGCTGAGTATTTACGCGCAGGGCAACGGCCGGGTGCTCCTGCCCGCCCTGACCACCCTGGCACGCAAAGTGCGCTTCCTGCCCGACCCCGGCCACTCGTTTGACCTGCCGGCGCTGCGGGAGGCCGACGGCACGTTCTTCAACGTCCCCAGCGGCTCGACGCTGAACGCGCCGGCCCTGCTCCGGGCCACGGGCGCGCGGTTCGATGTGGACTTCGCCGGCGAGGTGCGCGCGCCGAGCCTGACCAATCTCTCCGGCGTCACGTTGAACCTCCAACCGGGCAGCAAATTCACCGCCGCCGCGCTGAGCGACGTCAGCGGCAGCTCCCTGCCCCTGGGCGGGGGCGAAACCTTCATTGCCGGCACGTTGCGCCGGATTGACGCCGCCAGTTTCGTGTTGCGCGGCACGGCCCCGCTGACCTTTGCCGCCACCAGCTACGAGCTGCCGGCGGACTGGCGGGCTTCCCGGGCGTTGTTCCACGCCGTCGCGCCCGGGGCGGTGCTCGAACTGGCCTCGCTCCAATCCCTCACCACGCACGGCGGCGGGGGCGGTGCGTGGGATTACTCGGTCCTGGCGGAAAACGGCGGGCGGGTGGACCTCCCCGGCCTGGGCAGCGTGACCGGCCCGCGGACCGACGCGTTCGACAACGACGACTGGCTGAGCTTTTACCTCAAGCGCGACGGGCAAATGGACCTCTCCGGCCTGACCAATGTCGCGCGGCGCACCCGGTTCATCACCGAGGAGTCCTGGACCCTGCCGGCGTTGACCACCGTGGAACAGGGTTATTTCTATCCCGGGGCCGGCACCACGCTGGCGCTGCCGGCGTTGCGGACCATGAACAGCGGGTTGTGGGAAGTGCCGGCCGCCGCCGTGGTGAACGCTCCGCAAGCCACCGCCGTGCGCCAGACCACCCTGAGCGTGGCGGCCGGCGGCCGGTTCAACGCCCCTCAAGTGAGCGACGTGACCGGCAGCGCCCTGACCCTCGAACCCGACGCGGAGGTCCTCCTGGGCGTGTTGCGCACCGTGGATCAGTTCAGCCTGGTGGCCCGGGCCACGCCGGCCTTTACCTTTGCCGCCACCAGCTACGCCATGCCCGAAGACTACCGGGCCGGCCGCACCTTGTTTACCGCTGACGGTCCCGGCGTGACGTTGGACCTTCGCACCCTGGAAAACGTGGTGACGCCCGGCGGCCACTGGGGCGCCTGGGATTACCCCTTCACCGCGCGCAACGGCGCCTTCCTGGACCTCTCCGGCCTGCGTGCCGCCGTGGGGGGGCGCACGGACAATTACAGCGCGGATGACTGGCTGAGCTTCCGCGCCGAAACGGGCGGCCGCCTGGCCCTGGGCGAGGTGACCCTCTCGCGGCTGGCCCGCGTGCAGGTGGCGGACGCCCCGGCGCGTGTCCGAGCTGCCGGCCTCACGTTGCTGGACCCGGCCCGGCTCGAGGTCCAAAGCTTCGGCACGCTCGAGCTGAACGGCTCGCTGGCCTTCAACCACACCGATCCCGCTCAGATCGCCCTCTCCGATGCGGTGGTCCTGTTCACCGGGCCGGGTGAGAAAACGCTCGAAGTGGGCGGCCGGGACGGGGGCCGCGGGGCTTACACCCGCGGCAACTTCGGCCTCGGCCGGCTCGAGGTGGGCCAGCCCGGGCAACCGGCCACGTTGCGCCTGGTGGACCGGTTCAACAACGGCGGACGCGGCGCCGGCGGCGAACCCGAGGCGCTGTACCTCTACGGCGTGGGCACCGAGGGGCTGGTGCTCCACAGCGGCTCCAAGCTCGTGCTGGGCGGGCTCAACGTGTACGTCTTCTACCAGGGCGCGCAGGTCCACCTCAGCGCCCTGCTGGCCGGCGCCGACGCCATGAACTTCGCCGGCGGCGTGGTGGGCCGCTTCGGCGGCGTAGCGGTCGAGTCCATGACTCCCAACGCCCCGGTCCTGCCGGTGGTGGACCACGTGGACGTGACCTTCAACACGCCCATCAACCCGGCCACCTTCACCGCCGCCGATGTCCAGATCACCGACCCCGCCGGGGCCATCCCGCTCGGCGCCATCGAGCCGCTGGGCGGACGCAGTTACCGGCTTCGCTTCCCCGGCCAGACCCAGCACGGCGTCATCCGCGTGCGGATCGGCCCGAACATCGCCGACACCACCGGCCTGTTGACGGCCATGGACCAGAACGGCAACGGCCTGGTGGGCGAGGCGGGTGACGTCTTCGAAGGCAGTTTCCTGGTGGACTTGCGCGGCCCGGCGGTGACCGCGGCCGTGGTGTTGCGCGACGGCGGCCTGGTGGGGGTGCAGTTCGACGAGGAAGTGACTGCGGCCACCCTGGCCGACCCCGCCAACTATGCCATCAGCGGCGTCCAGCCAAACTCCGTGACACCGCGGCCCGGCCACCGCACCGTGGCGTTGTACTTCCCGCCGCTGTCCGGCGAGAGCTTCACCCTCACCACGGTCAACCTGGCCGACCTGCTGGGCAACGCGCTGACCGCGCCGCTGCCCTTTGAGGGCACCGTGCTGCCGCTGAGCAGCCTGACCGTGGGCGGCCCCACCGGCACCCGCGAGGCCTACACCCATGACGGCACCACCTTCGAGATCAAGGCCGGTGGCGGCTCGATTTGGAACAATGCCGACCACTTCCAGTTCTACCAAGAGCCGCGCACGGGCGATTTCGATGTGAAACTGCGCGTGGCGGCGCTGAGTTCGCCGGCGCACTGGGCGCACGTGGTCCTCATGGCCCGCGCCCATGCCGGCAGCGGCAGCCGGCACCTGCGGGTGTCGGTGTACCAGCCCAACCGCGCCAACGTGATTGCTTTCCATCGCCGCCTGGTCGAGGGCGGCGGCTCCGACGATTGGGCCGGGGATCTTGGCGGCGTGCCCCTGCCCAACGCCTGGGTCCGCCTCTGGCGCAGCGGCAACACCTTCCGCGCCTTCACCAGCACCGACGGCAGCAACTGGACCCAGCGCGCCCAGACCACCTTCGACCTGCCCGACACCCTGTTGGTGGGCTTTGCCGTCAGCTCCGAGGATTGGAATCTGGCCAACGCCGCCACCGCCACGCTGGCCGACTGGGGCGATTACTCGCCCAACTTCGTGCGCCACCCGCAAAGCCAGCGCGTCTTCCGCAACCAAACCGCCCGACTCCTGGCCGAGGCCCGCGGCGTGGGCACGCTCAGTTACCAGTGGTACTTCAACCACAGCCTCCTGCCCGGCGCCACCGCGCCCCTGCTCGAACTGGCCAACCTCCAGCCCGCCCAGGCCGGCGACTACTTCGTCGTGGCCCAAAACAGTGTCGGCGCCGTCACCAGCCGCGTCGCCACCGTCACGGTGGACACCTCCGACCCCGGGACCGGCTTCGAGGCGGACCTGATGCCGCGCCCCGCCGGCGATGGAAATCTGACCGTGGCGGATTGGACCCAGGTCGGCCGCCTGGCCGTGGGCCTGGACAGCCCCGCCAACGCCAGCGAATTCGCCCGGGCCGACTGCGCCCCGCGCAGCACCCTGGGCAACGGCGTCATCAGCATCGCCGACTGGGTCCAGGCCGGGCGCTACGCGGCCGGATTGGACCCCAAGACCCCGGCCGGCGGCCCCAACGGCATCACGCTGGCAGGCGCCGAACCCGCCGTGCGGCCGCCCTCCGCCGAGCGCGAACTGACCCTGGCCACGTTGTCCGCCGCCCCGGAGCGCCTGCGCGTGGCCGTGCGCCTGCGCGGCTTGGGCGACGAAAACTCGCTCGGCCTGAGCCTGCGCTTCGATCCCGCCCAACTGGCGTGGGCCGAAGCCGCGCCCGGCCGCGACGCTTCGCGGGCGTTGCTGGTGCTCAACGACGCTGCCGCGCCCGAAGGCCGCGTGGGGCTGGCCCTGGCCTTGCCGGCAGGCGCGCGCCTGCGCACCGGCGAGAACGAGGTGGCCGTCTGCGAATTCACCCGCCGCACCGCCGGCGCGGCGACGTTGTCCATCGAGGACGCCCCGGTGACGCTCGAGGCGGCCAGCGTGCTGGCCGAGCCGCTCGCGCTGCGCGTGGCGGCGGCGGCCTACACCCTGGCGCGTCCGGACGCAGGGACGTTGCGCGCGAACGTGGAGGCCGATGCGCCGGGCTTGGTGCACCTGGACTTCACGGGCGAGCCGGGCTGGCGCGTGGCGCTCGAGGCTTCGGACGACTTGCGCACCTGGGCGACAATCCAGCCGGCGCACACGCTCGGGCCGGACGGCCGCTGGTCCGTGACCGTCGAGAACACCGGCGCGCAACGGTTCTTCCGCGTCCGCCCGGTCGAATAGCCGCAAGCCGGTTCAACCCAAGCATCCATCGAGGTTGACCCATGAACCGTCCTTGCCGCCTGTCCGCCGCGCTGTGGGGAAGCCTCGCAGCCGGCCTGCTCCACACCACCGCGCTGGCCGCGACCACCCTCACCTTGGGCGATGTGGCCGCAGTGGACACCCAACCGGTCACCGTGCCCGTGACGTTGTCGGCCGCGGGCGCGGAAAACGCGCTGGGCTGGAGCGTAGGCTTTGATCCGGCCCGGTTGCTCTTCCAGCAGGCGCTGCTGGCGCCGGGAACCACGGGCGCCACGCTGTTTGTCAACGTCTCCCAACTCGGCGCCGGGCGGCTCGGGCTCGCGTTCTCGCAAGCACCCGGAGCCGTTTTCCCCGCCGGGACCGGTGCCGTGGTGCACCTGCGTTTCCTGGCCCGCGGCGGCGCCGGCACGGCCGCGCTGACCTTCGGCGATGCCCCGGTGACGCGGCAAACCGTGGACGCTGCCGGGAACGCGCTGCCCACCACCTACGTGAACGGCGCCGTGCGCATCGCGGCCTTGCAGCCGCCCGCGCTCGCCACCGAGCCCGCGGACCAAACCGTGTTCGCCGGCGCCAACGCGGTCTTTCGCGTGACCGCCACCAGCGACGCGCCCGTGACCTACCAGTGGGAGCGTGACGGCGCCGAGCTGCCCGGCGCAACCGGCCCGGTGCTGGTCCGGCGCCGCGTCACCGCCGCCGATCAGGGCCGGTACCGGGTTGTGGTCCGCAACTCGGCCGGCAGCGTCACCAGCCGGGAAGCCCGGCTCACGGTCAACCCCGGTTTGCGGGACGGGTTGATCGGCCAGTGGGACTTCGACGGCGGCGACCTGGTCGCCAGCGTGGGATTGGACCTGGCGTATCGCGGCGACACCGCCGCGGCGACGACCTTCGAAACGCGCGACCTGGAGGGCACACCCGCCCGGGTGATGGGGTTCCCGCGCGCCAGCCAGGCGCAAGGCTACCGGCTCTCCCACGACGCCGGCGGCAACGGCGGCGGCACGCGGCTGAACCGCTACACGCTGATCCTCGACGTGATGTATCCGGCGGCGTCCGACCGCCGCTGGCGGGCGTTGCTGCAAACCGACCCGAACAACGGGCAGGACGCCGAGTTTTACGTCGGCACGGAGAACGGCCTTTGGATCAGCGGCGGCGAGCACGGCGCGGGCCTGGTCACGCCCGGCACCTGGCATCGGCTGGCCTTCGTGGTGGACGTGCCCGCCGGCACGGTGGGGAAGTTCATCAACGGCGTGCTGGTGCATCGCCACGCCATCCCGGGCACGCCGGACAACGCCTATGCCCTCGGCCCGGAGGCGCTGCTGTTCACCGAGGACAACCTCGAGACCGCCGCCGGGTACGTGAACAGCATCCAACTCTACAGCCGCCCGCTCGCGGACGCGGAAGTCGAGGAGCTGGGCCGCCCGATGGCCGAGGGCCTGCCCAAGGGCCAACTGGACCAACTGCGCCCCACCCTCCAGGTCCAACCGCTCTCCCAAACCGTGCACTCCGGCGAAGCTGTCACCTTCACCGTCGTGGCCCGCGGCACGCCGCCGCTGACCTACCGTTGGGAACGCAACGGCACGCCCGTGCCCGGCGCGACCGACCGCATCCTGCACCTGCCCGCGGTCGGGGAAGCCGAGGCGGGCGATTACCGCGTGATCGTGGCCAACGCCCTGGGCGCGGTCACCAGCGCCCCGCCGGCGCGCCTGGCCCTTAGCACCGAGGAGCGCGTGTTGCAGCCCGGCACGGTCGAGATTCTGCAAGGGCGCACCGCCGAGGTGCCGGTCACGCTCCGGGCGCTGGGCGGGGAAGCAGCCGGGTCGTGGTCGGTCCGGTACAATCCCGAGCAACTCCGGTTCGTCGAGGCGCTGGCCGAGGGCGGGGGCACCGTTCTGGCCAACACCACGCAAGCGGGCGAAGGGCGCGTGGGCCTGTTGTACTCGCTGCCGCCGGGCCAAACCCTGGCTGCCGGCCAGCACACCCTGGTGCGGCTGCGCCTGGCCGCCATCGGCGAAGCGGTCGTGGCCCCGCTGGAAATCGGCGCGGCCCCGCTGCCGGTGGCCTTCGTGGATGCCGCGGGCAATCCCCGCGCCGTAACCCCGGCCGCGGGCGCCGTGGCCATCTTGTCCGCGCCGCGCATTGCCACCCAGCCCGAGAGCACGGCCGGCGCGCCCGGCGGGTCGGTCGCCTTCAGCGTCGAGGTGGTGGGCACGGGGCCGTTGACCTACCGCTGGCGGTTCAACGGGACCAATCTCACCGACGGCCCGCGCGTGTCCGGCGCCGCCACGCCCACGCTGGTGTTGAACGACCTGCGGCCCGCCGACGCCGGCGTGTACTCGGTGGCGGTGGAAAACCGCGTCGGCGCCGCCGTGAGCGAGGGCGCGCGCCTGGTGGTGGGGCGACTGTTGCGGGTGGAGGACACCACCGGGTTCAGCGGCGAACGCGTCGAGGTGCCGGTGCGGCTCTTCGCGCTGGGCGGTGAAAACTCGCTCGGCGCCAGCGTGGCGTTTGACCCGGCGCAAATCGAGTTGTTGGACGTCGTGCCCGGCGCGCAAACCGCCGGCGGCAGCCTGCTCTTCAACGGCTCGCGCCCGGGGCGGGTGGGGTTCGGCATCGCCCTGCCGGCCGGGCAAACCTTCGGCCCCGGCTGGCAGGAAGTGGCCCGCCTGGGCCTGCGCACCGCCGGGCCGGTCACCCGGTTGCCCCTGACCCTGGGCAGCGATCCCACCGCCCTCGAACTGGCCGATGCCGCCGCGCAACCTCTCGAGCTGGCCACGATGGACGGCCGCCTTACCACGGCGCCCCGGCCCGTGGACGTCGAGCAGTTGCCTGACCTGGTGCCCGCCGACCTCACCGCGCCGGCCGAGGCGCAACTGGGCCAGCCCGTGGTCATCCAGTGGCGCGTCCGCAACGCCGGCCGCCAGCCCGCCCGCGCGCCCTGGCGCGAGGCATTGTACGTGGCAGCCGCGCCCGACGGCGCCGACCGCCGGCTCATCGCCCAGATCACCGCGTCCGAAGACCTGCCGCCCGACGGCGAGGTCCTGCGCAGCCAGAACCTGGTTCTGCCTCCCGCCGCGGCCGGCGTGAACTACCTCCTGATCGAGGTGGACGTGCAAAACGCGGTCGCCGAACGCCTCGAGACCAACAACCGCGTGGCCGGCGCGCAACCCATCGCCCTGCGCGCGCCGGACCTCGTGGCCGCCAACCTCTCCGCCCCGGCCGGCGCCCTGCAGGGCGCCACGATTCACGTCGCCTGGGATGTGCGCAACGCCGGCGGCGCGCCCGCCACGGCCGCGTGGGTGGACCGCCTCTGGCTGGTGCCCGCCTTGGGCACCCTGGCCGACGGCCTCGAGCTGGCCACGCTGCCCGCGGCCCGTTCGCCCCTGGAGCCCGCCGCGCAGTATCGCCAGGAGACCGCCGTGACCCTGCCCCTGAGCCACGCCTGGCCGCCCGGCGCTTACCGGCTGGTGGTGCAGACCGACTTCGGCAACGCCCAGACCGAACTGGACGAGGCCAACAACCAGGTCGCCCTCCCCTTCGAGTTGACCCGGCCGCCGCTGCCCGACCTGGTGGTCAACCGCGTCACCGCCCCGGCCGAGGCCCGCCCCGGCGTGCCCTTCGAGGTAAGCTGGGAAGTGGAAAACCGCGGCACCGCCCCCGCCGCTCCGCCCTGGCAGGAAGGCGTGAGTTTCGTCCACCCGGCCACCGGGGAACGCTCGCTGGCGTTGGTGGAGGTGACCGAGCCGTTGGCCGCGGGCGCCAAGCTCACCCGCCGGACCACCGTGACCCTGCCCGAAAACGCCCCCACCGGCCCCCTGCGGCTGGCGGTCCACGCCGACGTGCGTGACGCGGTGGTCGAGCAGGACGAGACCAACAACCGGCGTGAGGCCGCCGCGTCCACCACCGTGCCGCGCGTGCTTACCCTGCGCCTGGCCCTGAGCGAAATCCGCGAGGACGCCCAGCCGCCCACCTTCACCGGCACCGTGGTGCGCAGCGGCGAACGCGACGCGGCCCTGACCGTCACGCTCGACAACTCCGCCCCCGGCGAAATCCAGGCCCCCGCCACGGTGAACATCCCGGCGGGCCGCAGCGACGCCACCTTCACCCTGCGCGTGCTGCGCGATGACCGCGTGGACGGCCCGCAGGTGGCCCGCCTGACCGCGTCGGCCCCGGGTTATTCCAGCGCGCAGGCCGAGGTCCGGGTGTTGGACGTGGACGTGCCGCGGCTGACGCTCCAGTTCGCCCGACCGAGCATTCGCGAGCACGAGCGGGTGAACCTGACCGTGACCCGTGAGCTGGTGAACGACCAGCCGCTGGCGGTGGCCTTCGAGACGCCCGCGCCCGAGCAACTCGTGGCACCCGGCCCGGCGGTGATCCCGGCCGGCCAGGCCGCGGTGGTGGTCGAGGTGACGCCCGTGGACGATTTCCTGCTCGAACCGGCGCAGGAATACGAGCTGCGCGCCGCCGCCCCCGGGTATCAGTCCGCCACGGCCCGGTTGAGCATCGAGGACAACGACGTACCCCAGCTCGAGGTCACGGTGGACCGTCCCTCGGTCAGCGAGGGCGACGGCCCCCAGGCGGCCAATGCCACGATCACCCGCACGCCGGTGGGCCCGCAGAGCGTGGAAGTGGAGCTGCTCAGCAGCGACCCCGGCAAGTTGACCGTGCCGGCGCGCGTGACGCTGCCCGCCAACAAGGCGTCGGTCAGCGTGCCGGTCGCGGCGGTGGACAACACGTTGGCGGACGGTGAGGTGGAAGTGCTCGTGCGCGCCTTCGCCCTGTCCAGCGCCGCGCGCCTGCGCCTGGCCGAAGGCACGCCGGCGCGGATCACCGTGCGGGACAATGACGGCCCGGCGTTGACGCTGGTGCTCGAGCGGAAACTCGTGGCCGAGGGCCTGAGCCCGGCCACCACGGCCACCCTCACCCGCAACACCGCCACCAACGCGCCGCTGACGGCCCACCTCAGCAGCAGCGACGAAACCGAGGCCACCGTGCCGCCCACCGTGATCATCCCGGCCGGCGCGGCCGCGGCCACCTTCCCCATCGCCACCATCCAGGACCAGACCGTGGATGGCGACCAGACGGTCGTGCTGCGCGCCACGGCCGAGGGCTACTCGCCCGGCGAGGACACGCTGGTGGTGACCGACCGCGACCTGCCGGACCTGGTGGTCGGGCGTGTCGAAGCGCCGGAGTTCGTCACGGCGGACACGTTGTTCAACATCACCTACAGCGTCTTCAACCAGGGACTGGCGCCGGCCGGCACCAACTGGCTCACGCGCGTGTACCTCTCGAACGACCCGGTGGTGGGCGACGACCAGCTCCTGCGCCAGTACAGCTTCACCGGCACCCTGCCCGTCAACCAGCGCTTCGAGCAGACCATCGCCGCCCAGGCCCCGCTCAAGACCGGCAATTTCTGGGTGATCGTGGTGACCGACGTGGCCGACCAGGTGCGCGAAGGGCGCGAGGACAACAACGCCCGCGTCAGCGCCGTGCCGGTGAGCGTGCGGGCCGCCTATGGCGTGACCGTGGCCACGGACCTCGAGCAGGCCCTGGCCGGCACGCCCGTCGAGTTCTACGGCGTGGCGCGCAACCCGCTGGGCCAGCCCATGCCCTCGGTGCTGGTCAACATCCACATCCGCCTGCGCGACACCACGCGCATCATCTCCGCGCTGACCCGGGCCGACGGCACCTTCCGCACCACCTGGCAACCCCTGCCCCACGAGGCCGGCGTCTATGAGGTGGGCGCCGTTCACCCCGGCGTGGACACGGCCGAGGTCCAGGACCGTTTCACCCTCATCGGGATGCGGGCCGACCCGGCGCAGACCACCTTCCGGGTGCTCGAAGAGGGCAGCACCACCGGCCGCGTGCGCCTGCTCAACCTCAGTCCCGTCCCGCTCACCGGCCTGGCGGTCGAGGTGCTCGAAAAGCCGGCCAACCTCACCGTCGCCACCACCCTGGGCGCCACCACCCTGCCGGGCGTGGCCGAAGTGCCGTTGGACTACACGGTGAGCGCGACGGACGCCTCTCTGCCGGGCGGGTTGGTGCGCCTGCGCGTGAGCAGCCGTGAAGGCGCCGCGGTGGAAATCGCCTGGGGCGTCACGGTCGAGGCCCTGCGGCCCAAGCTGGTGGCGCGCCCCGCCGCGCTCCAGGCCGGGGTGTTGCGCGGCAAGTCGCGCACGCTCGAATTCACGGTCGCCAACGAGGGCGGGCGCGAAAGCGGCCCGCTCAACATCGGACTGCCGAACGTGCCGTGGATGACGCTGGCCTCGGTCAACCCGCTGCCCTCGCTCCAGCCCGGCGCGTCCAACGTCGTGACCCTTCTGCTGACCCCGCCGGCGGACCTGCCGCTGGGCATTTACAACGGCAACCTGGTCCTGGCCAGCGACCGCGCCTTCCTGAGCGTGCCCTACGATTTGCGCGCCCTGTCCGAGGGCCGTGGCGGGATGTTGATCACGGTGGTGGACGAGTTCACCTACTACGCCGAGGGCGCGCCCAAGGTTGCCGACGCCACGGTCACCTTCCGCGATCCCTTCACGCACCAGACGGTGGCGCAAGGGGTCACGGGGGGCGACGGCACGTTCCTGGCCGAGGACCTGATGGAGGGCTTCTACAACCTCGAGGTCGGCGCCCCCAAACACACCACCACGCGCTTCTCGGTGTTCATCGAGCCGGGTGTCACCGGCGAGCAGACCGTCTTCATCTCCCGCGAGACGGTCCGCTACACCTGGAAGGTCGAGCCGGTCGAGATCGAGGACCACTACAAGATCACCATCGAGACCGAGTTCGAGACCGTCGTGCCCACGCCGGTGATCACGGTCGAGCCCACCGTGATTGACCTGGCCAAGATCACGACCGACATCACCCAGGTGGACATCAAGATCACCAACCACGGCCTGATCGCCGCCGACGCCATGCGGCTGCACGTGCCCACCCACCCCCGCTGGGTGTTCGAGCCCTTGATCGAGGACATCGGCATCCTGCCCGCGCGCAGTTCGCTGACCATCCCCATGACCATCCGCAAGGTCGGCGGGCGGGGCCTGGCCGGTCCCGCGGCGCCGCGGCCGCCCGCGCCCGCGGTCTCGCCGGGCGCGCGCCAGCTCCTGGACCGGATCGCCCTGCATTCCGACCCGTGCCACACCTCGGTCACGGTCACCTGGGAGCTCAAGTGCGGGCCGTTCCAAAACACGTACTCGAGCACCATCTCGGTCCCCAACGCCGCCGCCGGCTGCGGCGGCACCGGCCCCGTGGGCCCCGGCACCGGCGTGTGGTGGAGCGGCCCGGGCGGCGGGTGTTGCGGCGGTGGCCCCGGCGGCTCGGGCGGGCCTTCCAGCGGCTTCAGCGGACCGGCGGTGAACATCGCCATCCAGTGCGACCCGCTGTGCGTGGCCATTGCGCTCTGGGGCTGCATCCCCGGCGTCAACTGCGTACCTGCGGGGGTGGGTTGTGTTTACGGCTGGGCGACCGGCGGGTTCAATGCCCTGACCCTCTTCGACTGCCTGGTGGGCATTGCCGGGTGCGTCTTCCCGCCGGCGGCGCTGCCGTCTTGCATTTATTCGCTGCTGCGGTGCTTCATCGGTCCGGGCGGCATGGCCGTGGCGCTGGCCGAGGCCGTCACCCTTTTCAGCCACGACCCGCGCCTGATGGGCCCCGGCGGCGTGGGCGACGCCCTCAAGGCCTTCGAGCCAGGCGTGCAGGCGAACCTGCGCCTGGTGCAACTGATGTTCGGCAGCGACCTGGCCGTGTGGGTGCGCGAGGCCAACTCCGACACCGGCGAATGGTTCCGGCGCGTGAGCGAGGCCCTGGCCGAGGACTCCGAGGACGGCCGCTCGATCTCGCCCGCCGAGCTGGCGGCGATCAACGCCGGCGTGCAACCCCCGGGCGTGCCCCCGGCCGAGGTGCAGCGCGTGCTGGCCCGGCTCAACCGCACCGTCCAGAACTGGTCCCAGGGCATTCTCAAGCCTGCCCAGGCCGCCCGGGCCGGCGGGGACGCCGATTTCATGGACTTCGACGAAGTGGCGCAGCAGTTGGAGATCGTGCAGGAGGAAAACCGCAAGGCCCGCGACGCCGGCTTTGCCACGCCCTTCACCGCCATGATGGATATCGTCCAGGAATTCAAGGAGGGCGAGGGCGGCACCTGCGCCAAGGTCAAACTGCGGCTCGAACAGGAGGCGGTCATCACCCGCGACGCCTTCCAGGCCACGCTCGAAATTCAGAACGACGACACCACCACGCTGGACCAAATCCGCGTCACGCTCCGAGTCCACGACGCCGGCGGCCGGGACGTGTCCGACCTCTTCGGCATCCGCGCGCCCGAGCTTTCCGGGCTTTCGGACGTGGCCGGCACCGGCCGCATCGGCCCCGGCGCGGCCGGCACCGCCAAGTGGCTCATCATTCCCACGGTGGACGCCGCGCCCGTCGCGCCGGTGCAGTTCTACGTGGCCGGCGAGTTCAGTTACGTGCTCGGCGACGCCAAGGTCACCGTGCCCCTCGAGCCGGTCCGCATCACCGTCCTGCCCACGCCGCTGCTGTACGTGAAATACTTCCACCAGCGGGATGTGTTCAGCGACGACCCCTTCACGCCGCAAATCGAGCCGAGCGTGCCCTTCAGCCTGGCCGTGCTGGTCGAGAACCGCGGTTACGGCGTGGCCAAAAACTTCAAGATCACCTCGGCCCAGCCGGAGATCATCGAAAACGAAAAGGGCCTGCTCATTGACTTCAAGATCATCGCCACCGAGGTGGCCGGCAAGAACCTGGTGCCCTCGCTCACCGCCGAGTTCGGCAACATTGACCCGGGCCGCAGCGCCGTGGGCCGCTGGCTGATGACCTCGACCCTCCAGGGCCTCTTCATCAACTACTCCGCCACCTTCGAGCACGTGGACGGCCTGGGCAACCCGCGCCTCTCGTTCATCCAGGACCTCAGCATCCACGAGATGATCAAACTCGTGCAGGCCGGCGGCGCCTTCGAGGACGGCCTGCCCGACTTCTTTGTGAACGAAGTGCCCGACGCCCTGGACCTGGGCGACACGCTCTACTTGAGCGACGGCACCACCAACCGCGTTGAGCTGGTGGACCAGGCCACCGTGGACAACCCGCCCACCGAGAGCGACCTCGTGGTCGAGCTGACCGCCCCGCTGCCCGGCGGCTGGGCCTACCTGCGCGTGCCCGACCCCACCAACGGCCGCTTCCGCCTCCAGCGCGTGGTCCGCTCCGACGGCGTCGAACTCCCGGTCGAGGTCAACGTCTGGGTCACCGACCGTACCTTCCTGGGCATGGGCAAACGCCCGCGTCGGGAGAACCTCCTGCACCTGCTCGATTACGACAGCCCCGGCCGCTACACGCTCCATTACGTGCAACCGCCCGAGCTGGACCTCCTGCCGCCGGTCAGCGCCATCCAGCCGTTGCCGGCCGACAGCCGCGTGCTCATCCCGCTGACCTGGAGCGGCACCGACAACAACGGCGGCAGCGGCATTGCCGCCTACGACATCTACGTCTCCGAAGACGGCGGTCCCTTCCAGCGCTGGCTCTGGAACACCCGCGACACCGCCGGCAGTTACCTCGGCCAACCCGGCAAACGCTACGCCTTCTACAGCCGCGCCCTGGACGCCGCCGGCAACCTCGAAGACGCCCCCGCCACGCCGGACGCCGAGACCACCGTGACCGTGCTCAATCAGCCGCCCGTCCTGGACCCGGTCCCGGACCAGGTCCTCACCGAGGGCGACACCCTGCTGCTCTACCTGCGCGCCAGCGACCCGGACGGCGACAGCCTGACCTTCGCCCTCGAGGGCACCCCGCCTGCCGGCCTGGTGGTCAACGCCCAAAACGGCGAACTGCGCTGGGCCACCGGGGAGGGCCTGGGCGGCCGCAACTACCCGGTCACCGTCAGCGTCCGCGACAGCGGCGTGCCGCGCCTGGGCACGACCCGCAGCTTCCAGATCACGGTGCGCGACCGCAACAACCCGCCCCTGTTGGAGACCCCGCCCGAGCAGAGCCTGCGCGAGGGCCAGGCCTGGAGCCTCCAGCTCGTGGCCCGGGACTTCGACGTGCCGGCGCAAACGCTCCGCTTCGCCCTGGCCCCCGGCGCGCCCGACGGCCTGACCCTGGACCCCATCACGGGTTTGCTGCGCTGGCAACCGGATGACACCCAGGGCGGCCGCCGCTACGAAGTCACCGTCCGCGTGACCGACTCCGGCGACCCGCCGCTGAGCGCCGAGGCCGCCGTTGCCATCCTCGTGCGCGATACCCGGGCTGATTTCGACCTGAGCCTGGGCACCGGCCGCGTGGCCCCCGGCGGCACGACCAACCTCCCCGTCCATCTGCGGGCCGGCCGCGAGCTGGCGGAGGTCGCCTTCCAAATGGTCGAGCGGCCGCCGCGCGCCCGCGTGGACGCGGTGCAGGGCACGCCCTTGGTGGCCGGCGCCACCGTCACCGTGGTGCCCGCCACCGGAGCCGGCTGGGATGTCCGCGTCGAGGCGCCCGCCGCGCCGCTCCTGGGCGATCTGGACATTGCCCGGCTCGCCGTGCGGGCGGACACCGAGCCTGCCTCGGCCTGGGTGCCGTTGGACCTGCGCGCGGCGCGCGGGACCACGCCCGGCGGGCTGACGCTCGAAAACGTCCGCACCTCCAGCGGACACCTGTTCATCGTGCACCAGCAACCGGTCCTGACCCCGTGGACCATTCCGGGCGAGCGCCCGCGCCTGGGGGTGTACGGGCTGACCGGCCGGCGCTACCAGTTGCAAGCGGCGTCCTCGGTGGACGGCCGCGAGGGCTGGGTCAATGTGGGCCTGGTCGTCATGAACCACGACTACGAGGAAATCGCCTTCGACCCGCCCACCCGGGGACATCGCTTCTACCGGCTGGTCGAGGCCGCCGGGTTTGAGGCCGGCCTGCGGATCGAGCGGGCGGGTCAACCACTCCGCCTGCGCTGGAACACCGGCGCGCTCGAGTTCGCCCCGACCGTGACCGGGCCGTGGACGCCGGTCAGCGGCGCGGCCCCGCCCGAGCACTTCGTGGTGCCCGGTCAGGCGACCGGCTTTTACCGGGTGCGCCAGTAAGGGTGTGGCGCGTCCGGGAAGTCCGGGTCGGCCCCGGGCAATTCGGGCCGGCCCGGCGACCGGGCGGGGGTGATCGTTTGGGCCACGCGGCGGAAGTGGTAGCCCAGGATGGCCAGCTCGATGGCCTGGTGGAACTGGCGCGGATGCCGCAACAGGGCGCTCCAGAACAACCGCCAGTAGGCCAGCCGGCCGCGCTGCTGCAGTCCCAGCACCCAGAGGGATTTCAGGAAGGCCTTCACGTCGCACCACGCCAGACGCAGCCGCGGGCCCACCGGCCGGCGGGGCTGGTGGTGGCGCAGGAAGGTGCGTATCCGCGCGTAGTAATGCCGCGGTTCGTAGAGCCGGCGCACCAGTTCCCGGTAGCCGTTGACCAGAAAGTCCCGGTTCAGGCGCGGCTCGAAGTTCAGCACCGCGTCGGTGTTGTTGCCGGTGCTTTCGGCCAGCAGGCGGCCCTCGCGTTGCAGCCGCTGCCAGAGCCGGGTCTTCGGCAGCGCGGTCAGCAGGCCCACCATCGCCGTGACCACGCCCGAGCGCTGGATGAACTCGAACTGCCGGCGGAAGATGTCCGGCCGGTCGTTGTCGAACCCCACGATGAACCCGCCCATGACCTCTAGGCCGGCCTGTTGCAGGCGGTGCACCGCCGCGACCAGGTCGCCGCGGTTCTGGCGCTTGCGGCATTCCTCGAGCGACTCGGCCGAGGGCGTCTCGATGCCCACGAAGACTTTCTTGAACCCGGCCGCCACCATGCGCTCGCACAGCTCGGGGTCGTCGGCCAGGTTCACCGAAGCCTCGGTGAGGAACCCGATGGTGGTGCGGGTCTGGCGCCGCCAGGCGATCAGAGCGTCGAGCAGCTCCCGCGTGCGGCGGCGGTTGCCGATGAAGTTGTCGTCCACGATGAACACCATGTCGCGCCAGCCCTGCCGGCGCAGCGCCTCCAGTTCGGCCACCAACTGCGCGGGGGTCTTGGTGCGGGGCACCCGCCCGTTCATCACGATGATGTCGCAAAACTCGCAGTCGAACGGGCAGCCGCGCGAGAACTGCACGGCCATCGTCACGTAGTCGCGCAGGTTAATCAGGTCCCAGCGCGGAATCGGCGCCGTGGTCAGGTCCGGCCAGCGGGCAGCGCGGTAAACCGGCCGGACCCGGCCGGCCGCCATGTCCGCCACCAATTGGGGCATCAACTCCTCGGCCTCGCCCAGCACCACGTGGGGAATCTCCGGAAAGGCCTCGTGGCCGGTGGTGAACAACGGCCCGCCGGCGATGACCGGCTTGCCCAGGGCCCGACAGCGCGCGGCCACCTCCCGCACCGAGTCCCGCTGCACCAGCATGGCACTCAGCAGCACGTAGTCCGCCCAGCGCAGGTCCGCCTCGCGCAGCGGCGCGACGTTCAGGTCCACCAGTTTCAACGACCACTCCCGCGGCAGCAGCGCTGCCACGGTCAGCAGACCCAGTGGCGGAATCGAGGCGCGGCGGGAAACAAACTTCAGGGCGTGCCGGAAGCTCCAAAACGTGTCCGGCGTCCGGGGACTGACAAGCAAAACATTCATCGGTGATCGCAGCAGCAGGGCTGACCCGCGCAACGTGGTCCCGCGCCGTCCGCTTGTCCAGTGGGAACCCGCCCGCTCCCTGCCCGGTCCCGCCGCGGCGGGGGTGGGTTGCGCCGGACCCGGGTGCTGAAAGACTCGCCAGCCGCCACGCCCCGGGTTAAGACGACCAGCATGAAGCCAGACCGTTTGACCCTGCTGACGGCGCTGCCGCTCTTGTCCTGCCTCCTGGCGACCGGGCCGGCCGGTTGCAAAACCTCCGCCGGCGCACGGGCGGATTTCCCGCGCTCCGGCTACTCGGCCGATTTTGGCGACGCGCCGCCCGGGAGCATCGCGGACCTCAGCCGCAAGCAAGGTCAGGCGCCCGCGGCCGCGTCCGCCCGCGAGCGCGCCGCAGCGGGCGAGGGCGACCTGGTGCTGCTGGTGATGCACGACGCCGAGGGGCGGCCGGTATATGTCGAAACCCGGCGCAGCTCCGGCGACCCCGCCCTGGACCGTCGCGCGCAGGACTACGTGCTCCGGCACCGGCGTTTCCCCAAAGGCGCGGCGAACACCGTCCTGCTGCCCCTCAAACGCGGCGAAGTCCCCAAGCACGTCCCACCGCCCGGGACCCGTTGAGCGGCGATGAAGCGCCGCCGCGCGCCGCTCCAGGTCCGTCCCGGGGCGACCCCACCGGAGGCGGCAACGCCGCAAGACGTAGCCAAGCATTTGAAGGCGGCCTGGCGACGCAGAATCGCAAATGCGTTTCAGCCGGTTTTAGAATGGCCTTGACCGGGCTCTCCACCGAAGCGAGCGTTAGCGCCATGAACTGGCCGCTTCAGCACAACCCAACGCCAGGGGTTTCTCCAAAAACCGCCTCTGTCCGAGAGTTCCCTGTGGCGCACCGAGTTAGGCGTGCGTGTCGCGGCGATGCTCTAGTTTGCGCCGGTCGGTGCAGGGCGGGTATCCAGTTCTCACCGCGGAACTCCCCATACCGCGCGCCAGGTTGACTCGCCCCTCAAGCTCCCAACACCACTCAGTTCTCCCATGAAGCGCCCGTACCTGATTCGTCCCCGTTGGTTCGTTGCCCTGACCGCCTGCCTGCTGGGGACCCCGCCGCTGCCCGCCGCCGAGTTCCGCATCGAGGAAGTGCGGCTGGAGGCGGGCGGGCGGCTCGAGCTCCACTTCCCCGCCGACCCCGCCAGCTACTACCGCCTGCTGCGGGGCGATTCGGTGACTGCCATCACCACGCCCACCGCCGTCGGCCTGGCCGGGCCGCTGAGCGTCGCCGCGCCGGCGCAGGCCGGCTTCTTCCGCGTCCAGCAACTGCCCCGCGCCGCCGCGCTGGATACCGACGGCGACGGCCGT
>CAYXPA010000012.1:0-53787 GCA_964466945.1 uncultured Verrucomicrobiota bacterium
CGGGATTACCACCGCATGGCGGAGACGGGCGTGCTGCGCCCGGACGCGCGCGTGGAACTGCTCGACGGCCGCATTCTCGATATGTCCCCCATCGGCCCCTTCCACGGCGGCGTGGTCAACCGACTCTGCCGTTTCTTCAACCTCCACGCCCGGGGTCGCTGGCTGGTCACGGTGCAAAATCCACTGCGCCTGGACGAGTACTCGGAGCCGCAGCCGGATTTGATGCTGCTGCGGCCGGCGGCCGATGACTACACCCGCCGGCATCCGGAGCCGGGGGACGTGTGGCTGCTGATCGAGGTGGCGGACACGACGCTCGAGCTGGACCGGGGCGAGAAACTGCCCGCGTACGGTCGCGCGGGCATTCCGGAAGTGTGGATCGTGAACCTGCCCGAGCTGGTGGTCGAGGTGTACCGCGAGCCGCACCTGGCGGGGTACGCCCACCGGCGGCTGGCGCGCGCGGGCGAGCGGATCAGCCCGGCGGCCTTTCCGGACGCGACTGTCGAGGTGGGCGCGCTGCTCGAGCGTTGACGCAGGGTGCGCGGAGGAAAGCCCCGCCTGGCGCACCAAGATTTGCTGCGCTTGGCCCCGGCCGGCGCCGCCCCGCCAGCCCCAAGACCGGGTTTGCAGATGCCGGTGTAATCCGGCAGACTGGGCTCATGCCGGTTGAGGTCACGCATCGCTTCACGGTACGGGATTACCACCGCATGGCGGAGACGGGCGTGCTGCGCCCGGACGCGCGCGTGGAACTGCTCGACGGCCGCATTCTCGATATGTCCCCCATCGGCCCCTTCCACGGCGGCGTGGTCAACCGACTCTGCCGTTTCTTCAACCTCCACGCCCGGGGTCGCTGGCTGGTCACGGTGCAAAATCCACTGCGCCTGGACGAGTACTCGGAGCCGCAGCCGGATTTGATGCTGCTGCGGCCGGCGGCCGATGACTACACCCGCCGGCATCCGGAGCCGGGGGACGTGTGGCTGCTGATCGAGGTGGCGGACACGACGCTCGAGCTGGACCGGGGCGAGAAACTGCCCGCGTACGGTCGCGCGGGCATTCCGGAAGTGTGGATCGTGAACCTGCCCGAGCTGGTGGTCGAGGTGTACCGCGAGCCGCACCTGGCGGGGTACGCCCACCGGCGGCTGGCGCGCGCGGGCGAGCGGATCAGCCCGGCGGCCTTTCCGGACGCGACTGTCGAGGTGGGCGCGCTGCTCGAGCATTGAGGCCGATGGCGCGGGCCAATTGTCGCGCGCCCGGTCCGAAGACACCGGCCGGGCGACGCGTCGCCCTGGTCCACCGGCAGCACCTCACCGCGCCGGCAATTCGAGTTCCTCCCCCGTCCGCCACGGGTGCTCGCGCTCGTCCACGATCAGCGTGCGCGGCAGCAGTTCGATCTCGTGGCCGAACAGGTCGAAGGTGACCGTCCCCGGCAGGAAGGTGGTGTCGAGGAACTTCACCCGGCCAAACGGCACGGCCGCCGCGCGGGCGGGTTCCTCGAAGCGCACCGTGACCGGCCCCGTGAACCCGGCGAGGTTCGTGCCCGGGAAGACCACCCGCACCCGGGCCAGCCCCAGGCCCGGCGCGGCGATGGTAAGGGCCGGGGCGCCGGCGGCGTTGGTGGCGAATGTTACCTCCCAGGGGCCGCGTCGGGCACGCCAGTGCTGCAAGGCCCAGAAGCCGCCGAAGTACAGCACCACGCAGACGCCGAAGACCGCCAGCGCCTGCTTCCAAAACGTGTCGCCTTTGCCGTCCATGCCCGCGCGGGCAGGGTGGGGCGAGGGAGGGCGCGCGGCAAGCCCGGCGCTTTCACTCCGGCGCGGCTTTTGCTACGTTCAAGCCGTGGGTCAGTCGCCACCAGTTCTGAACCAGCCACCGTGGCCGCGCCCGACCGACGGGGCGGCGCGGCGCGGCGGCGCGTTCACGCTCATCGAGCTGCTGGTGGTGATTGCCATCATCGTGGTGCTGGTGGGGCTGCTGTTGCCGGCGCTCTCGCTGGCGAAGGAGCGGGCGCGGCGCATCTCCTGCCTGGGCAACCTGCGGCAGTTGAACCTGGCCTGGGCCCTGTACAGCGGCGACCACCGCGAGGCGCTGCCGCTCAATGGCTACGGCACCCCGAGTCTGCTCGGTGGCGAAAAGCTCTGGGTCTCCGGCCTGGAGCACATCCACCCCGAGGCGTTCACCAACCGGGCCTACCTGGTGGACCCCGCGCTGGCGGCTTTCGCGCCGTACCTGCCCGGCGCCGAGGTGTACAAGTGCCCCAGCGACCGCGGCCAGGTCGAGCTCGAGGGCCGGCTTTACCCGCACGTGCGCAGTTATGCCCTCAACGCTTACCTGGGCTGGCTGCCCGGGCTGGGCACGTTCAACAGCGGCACGCACGTGACCTTCACCCGCAGCGGCGACCTCGCCCTGGCCAGTCCCGCGCAACTGTTGACCTTCGTGGACACCGCGCCCGGGCACGTCTGCATGCCGGCGTATCTGGTGGGGCTGGGCTGGCTGGATGGCTGCTTTATGCACCTGCCGGCGGCCTCGCATCACGGCCAGGGCACCGTGGCCTTTGCCGACGGCCACGTCGAGAGCCGCCGCTGGGTCGAGTCCGAAACCGTCGCCCTGGCGCGCACCAACTGGCTGCCCAATCACCTCACCCTCTGGCTGTACCCAAACCGCGACCGGCGCTGGATCACCGAGCGCGCCAGCGTGCCCGTGACCGGCAACCCTTGACCCGGAGCGGGCCCGCCGCCCGGCGGACCGGCGCGCCTACTCGTAGAGCAAAAACGCCGCGCGCCGTTTCTCAAACGCCGCCTGCTCGGCCGCCCAGGCCCGCTTGATCTCCGCCAGCGGCTTGCCGGCCTTCACAGCCTCGAGTGTGGCGCGGTCGGTCAGCAACGGCAGCATCTTGTCCGCGGCGAACTGTCCCGGGTACAGGCGCTGGAAGGTGAGGGCCAGCGTCAGGCCCAAATCCACCGCCCGGAGTGCCTCGCGGTCGGTCACCACCAAGTGCACCCCGCCGCAGGGCTGGTCCTTGAACGGGCTGGCCCGGGGCGTGAAGCGGACGGGCACGGCGCGCACGCCCGGCAGTCCGGCGCGGTTGACCTCGGCCGCGAAGGCCACGTCGTCCGCCACGTAGGGGGCGCCCACCACCTCGAAGGGCGTGTCCGTACCGCGGCCCACGGACACGGCGCTTTCGAGCAGTCCCACGCCCGGGTAGAGCACGGCGGCAGTCAGGCGGCGCATGTTGGGCGAGGGATTGGTCCAGGGCAGGCCGGTCTGGTCCCACCAGTGCGCGCGCGACCAGCCCTCGAGCGGGATGACCGTCAGCGCGCAGTTCCAGCCGCGCTCGGCGTTGAACAACCGGGCCAGTTCGCCCACCGTCATCCCGTGCCGCAGCGGCAGGCGGTGAAAGGCCACGAAGGTCGGGGCGCCGGTGTGGACCGGACCCTCGAGGGTGCGGCCGTTGATGGGATTGACACGGTCCAGCACGAAGAACTTTTTGCCCGCGCGGGCGGCGGCTTCCATCGCCAGGCCCAGCGTCGAGATGTAGGTGTAAAAGCGGCAGCCGATGTCCTGGACGTCGAACACCAGCGCGTCCAGGCCGGCGAGTTGTTCGGGGGTCGGCACGCGGGTTTCGCCGTACAGGCTGAAAACCGGCAGGCCGGTGCGCTCGTCCACGCTGTCGCTCACCTTTTCATCGAGCGTGCCGCGGATGCCGTGCTCGGGGCTGAAGAGCGCCACCAGCTTCACCTCCGGCGCGGCGTGCAGCAGGTCAATCGTCGAGCGCCGCGCGCGGTCGTGGCCGGTGTGGTTGGTGATGAGGCCCACGCGCAGGCCGCGCAAGGGGGCGAAATTCTGCTTCACCAGCACGTCAATGCCCTGAAGCACCACGCCGGCGCCGGCCGGGCGCGCGGCCGGGGCCGGAGATGTGTTGGCGGCGGCGGGGGCGGCGGGGGAGGTGGCGGCGGCGCGGGCCGGGTCGGGCGCCAGCGCGCCGGGCACGTGGCTGAAGTTGAAGTCGCGCACCGCCTGCGCAGCCAGGGTGCCCAGTTGGCGCCGCAGGGCGGTGACACTGCCGCGCTCGTCCGGGTGGTTCCGGTTCGCGAGCAGGATCACGAAGGTTTGCGAGAACGGGTCAATCCACAGCGAGGTGCCGGTCCAGCCGGTGTGGCCGTAGGAGCCGATGGGGAACAGCTCGCCGCGCGGGCCCGCGTAGGCCGAGTCAATGTCCCACCCCAGCCCGCGGCGCGGCAGGCCGGGCGGCGTGTTGACGGAGGTCATCAAGCACACGGTCTCGGGCCGGAAAATCCGCACCCCGTCGAGCGCGCCGCCGTTGAGCAGCATCCGGGCAAAACGCGCCAGGTCCGCGGCGGTGCTGAACAATCCGGCGTGGCCCGCCACGCCGCCGAGCCGGCGGGCACGCGGGTCGTGCACCACCCCCCGCAGGGGCGCGCCGTTTTCGACCTCGGTGGGCGCCACGCGGCCGCGCAGACCGGGCGGCGGGTTGAAGCCGGTGTCGCGCATGCCCAGCGGCCGGTACACCTCGGCGGCGAGGAACTCGTCCAGCCGCCGGCCCGTGACGCGGCGGACAATCTCGCCCAGCAGGATGGGGCCGGTGTCGCTGTAGATGAACCGCTCGCCCGGCCGGGCCGTAAGCGCCTCGGCCAGGCACAGCTTCAGACCCGCCTCGTAACCGGACCAGTCCGGCTTGAGGCTGATGTCCGGGCGCAAGCCCGCGGTGTGCGTGAGCAAGTGCCGCAGGGTCACCGCCTCGCGGCCTGCGCCGGTGAACTCGGGCAGATAGCGGCACACCGGGTCGTCCAGCTTCACGCGGCCCCGCTCGACCAGGAGCATTACCGCCGGCGTGCAGGCCACGACCTTGGTCAGCGAGGCCAGGTCGAAGATGGTGTCGGGGGTCATCGGCTCGGGCGCGGGCACCACGGCGCGGCGGCCGTAAGCCTTGTGGTACACCGCGCCCCGGTGCTCGAGCCAGAGCACGGCGCCGGGGAGTTTTTGCTCGGCGATGGCCTGCAGGATGGCCGCGTCCATCTCGGCCAGTTTGTCGGCATGAAACGCGGGCTCCGGCGCCGCCTTTGCCGGCAACCGGGGTGCGCGACAGGCCATCAACAACCCGCCCAGGCCCAACCCGCCAACCAGGGCCAACCACCAGGTGGACTTCACGCGCGCAAGCTACCCCGGAGGTTTCGCCCCCGACAAGCCACGACGCCGGAGCGGCGCGCCGGCGGGGGCGCGGGCGGGGTTTCCTTTGCCGGGCCGGGAGGCTAGGCTCGCGGCGTGACGGATCTGCCCACGGAAATCGGCCTCATTGCCGGCAACCGCAGCCTGCCGCTGGAGTTCGCCCGCCTGGGGCGCGCCCGCGGCCTCCGGCGCATCGTGGCGGTGGGGGTGCCCGGCGAGACCGACCCCGCCCTGGCGGCGTTGGTGGATGAGATGCACTGGCTGCGGGTGGGGCAGTTGGGGAAGATGATCCGAACCTTCGCCGCGCGCGGCGTGCGGCATTGCGTGATGCTGGGCCAGATTGCGCCGCGCAATCTCTTCGAATTGCGCCCCGACCTGCGGACCCTGCGGGTGCTGTTCCGGCTGCGCGAGCGCAACGCGCATACCCTGTTCGGCGCCGTGGCCGAGGAGTTGCAGCGGGACGGCATCACGTTGATTTCCGCCCTGCCGTGGCTGGAACCGCTCCTGCCCGAGCCGGGTTTCTGCGTCGGGCCCGGCCTGACCGCGTCGCAACGCGAGGACCTGGCGTACGGCCGGCGCATCGCCCTCGAGGTGGCGCGGCTGGAGATCGGCCAAACCGTCGTGGTCAAGCGCGGCACGGTGCTGGCCGTGGAAGGTTTCGAGGGCACGGACGCCTGCCTGGCCCGCGGCGGCGCGCTGGCCGGTCCCCGCGGCGGCGCCGTCGCGGTGAAGCTGGCCAAGCCGGACCACGACCTGCGCTTCGACATCCCCACCGTGGGTCTCCAGACGGTCGAGACCTGCGCCGCCCACGGCGTGGCCGTGCTGGGCCTCGAGGCCCGGCGCGCGTTGTTGCTCGAGCGCGAGCAAATCGTGGCCTGCGCCCGCCAGCGGCGGGTGACCGTGTGCACCCTGGACTGAGCGCGGACTTGAGCCCGCGGGCGTTTTTGCCATTGCGCCGGGCGCGCGAAGGCGCTTTCGTGCCCGCATCCGCGAACCATTGCGCCAACCGTCGCCACCTCCATTTGTCATGGCCACCCTGACCAAGCTGAAACTCTCGTTGAAGACCGGGCTCAAATCCTTCTCCGGCACCGACGCGCACATTTACCTGGTGTTCGCCGGCCCGGGCGCCGAGCGGGTTTACCGGCTGCCCACCCGGCCCGGGGACCTCGAGGCGGGCAAGCTCGACATTTACGCGACCGAATGCCCGGACGGCCCGGACCTCGAGGCGGTGCAACACGTCCTGCTGGTCAACGGCATGGACGGGCCCAGCCCGGCCTGGCGGGTCTTGTGGGTGCGGCTCGAGGCGGTGGACGCCGCAGGCCGGTCCTGGTTGCTGGCGGATGCCATGCTCGAGCGCTGGCTGGAAACCGGGGACGCGCGGGCGCCGGTGGCGTTTCTGCCCGTGCAGCGGCCGTTTGTCCGGTTGGCCGTCGAGGACGCGGTGGGCGTGCCGACGTCCCGGTTGACCCCCATCGCCTGAAAACGCCGGTCACGCACCCGTGCCGCGGGAGCGTGCCCCGGCGGCCGCGCGGGCGGAGTCGAATCGGAGCAGCGGCGGGAAAGCCGACGCGCCGTCCGGCCTGTGTTTTTCAGTGCCCGGCCTTGACACGCGTGGGGGAGTTGGGGACGGTCAGTTCAAACCAAGTCCCCGATATGAAAACGCAACGCGGTTTTACCCTCATCGAGTTGCTGGTGGTCATCGCCATCATCGCCATCCTGGCCGGCATGCTCCTGCCGGCGCTGGCGCGGGCCAAGGAAAAGGCGCACCAGTCGGTCTGCCGCAGCAACCTCAAGCAACTGGCCCTGGCCATGCAGATGTACGTGGACGACAACCGGGACACCTACCCGGGCACGGCCTCGAAGGGCGCCTTCGTGGCCATGAAGGAGGACTGGATTTTCTGGAACCTGACCCTGCGCCCCTCGAACGACCCGAGCCTGCCGCCGTCCTTCTTCACCAACGTCCAAAACAGCGCCATCGCCCGCTACATCGGCAACTTCACCACCAACCTCTTCCGGTGCCCGGCCGACCGGGATGCCCCGGAGCGCGAGGCCGCCTGGCGCCGGGCCCCCAGCGGGACCAACCCCTACCTGTACAGCTACTCGCTCACCAGTTACGTGGGCGACGACGGCCAAAACCACGGCATCTCCTCGCTCTACGGCGCCGGCGTCCCGCCGCTCCACTTCAAGAGCGCCGCGGTCAAAAACCCGACCCAGAAGATCATGCTCCTGGACGAGAACAGCGACAGCTACCATCACGACTCGACCATTGACGACGGGCGCTGGGTGCCGCCCGGCAACGTGATCACCGCTCGGCACAAGTTCGGGCGCAAGGTCCGCGTAGCCCGCAACGACTTCTTCCAAAAAGGCCGCGGCACGGTCGCGTTTGTGGACGGCCACGTGGAACTGGTCGCGCCTGCCATCGGCCAGCAACGGCAGTACTACGACCCGACTTATTGAGCCGCCCCGGCGACGCAGGACAGGCCGCGCCAGAGTTGAGTGTCGAGCTTCGTTTGTGTCCGCCGCCGGCGCGGGTTAAGCTGCGCGCGTGAACGAGCTTCTCCTCGGAGCGCTGTCTGCCCTGCTGAGCACCAATCCGGTCCTGGCCGCCAGCAACGCCCTGGCCCGCACCACCGGCATTGCCGTGCCGGTGGTCAACCCTGCCGACCCGGTCGAACTCGAGTACCAGCGCTTACTCGCCGCGGACGACGACGCGCAGGCCGAGGCGGACGAGTGGATCAAGGAGGCCGAGGGTAAACCCGGTTCGACCGCGGCGCTCACGTTGCCGGCCCGGATCAAGCAACGTTTCGAGCCGGTCGAGGCCGGTTACACGGACTTCCTGCGCCGGCACCCCGGCCACACGCGTGCCCGGCTCGCCTACGCCAGCCTCTTGGGCGATCTGGGCCGGTACGACGAATCGGTCGCCCAGATGGAGAAGGCCCGGGAACTGGACCCCGCGAATCCCGTGCCCTGGAACAACCTGGCCGACCACTTCAGCCACTTCGGGCCCGCGCGCAAATGCCTCGAGTACTTCGCCAAGGCGGCCGAACTGGCCCCGCAGGAACCACTCTACCGCATCAACCTCGCCACGGCCGTCGCGGTCTTCCGCGTGGATGCCCGCGAGCTTTTCGGCCTGCCGGATGACCAGGCGGTGCTCCGCAAGGCGCTCGAGCTCTACCGCGAGGCCCGCAAGCTGCGCCCCAGCGACTTCAAACTCGCGACCGACATCGCCCAGATGTACTACCTGCTCGAAATCCCTGCCGGCGAGGACGCCGCCGCCCGGGCCCGTGCCGACCGGCTGTTTCAAGAGGCGATGCAGGCCTGGCAGGAGGCGGAGCGCCTGGCCCGCGACGACCTCGACCGCGAGGGCGTGGCCTTGCACAAGGCGCGCCTGGCCGGGATGTACGGGCGCTTCGCCGAGGCGCGCCAGTTTCTGCAAGCCGTGTCCCACCCCGGCCTGGCCGATCTCAAGGCCCGAGTGGCCCGGGGGGTCGAGCACAAGGAAAAGGCCGCCGCCGCACCGGCCAACTGAGCGCGGGGGGAAATCAACCGGTTGCGCGGTTGGACAACGCATCGGTGGGGGGCGAAGGCAGATGGCCAAGCCCAGCCTTTGCGCTGCGCCCGAAAGCGTCAGCAAGCTGGCGCACTCCACACGCTTCGCGTGTCACGCGCGCCAGACCTCGCGCCAGCGCCTGGAGTGCGGCGGCTTGCCGCCGCTGCGTGTGCCCGCGACTCCTCCCCCGCGCCAACCTCGCGGTCACACATTCACAGTTCCCCTGTGCTGCGCCCGCTATCTACGATGGATACTGTTACAGCGCAAACGGCGCGGGAGAACGGGCTTGTCGGCCGGCGTGGTCGGGCTAAAGTGCCGCCAATCCATGAAAACTGCGCGCCCTGCCTGCCATGTTCCCGTGCCGCGTCGCGGAACTGCCGCGTCACCCGGCGCGGTGGGTTTCACCCTGATCGAGTTGTTGGTGGTCATTGCCATCATTGCCATCCTGGCCGGGATGCTCCTGCCCGCGCTCCAGCGCGCCAAGGCTTCGGGCCAGCAGGCCGGCTGCCTGAACAACCTGCGGCAGTTCGCCATTGCGAACGTCCTTTACGCCGGCGACCACCAGGACCAGTGTGTGCCGCTCATCGAGCTGCGACCCAACGGCGACACCCAGATTTGGATGGCCAACCAGACCTACCGCGACACCATCGGCTACGGCAAAAGCGGCAACTCGGTCGTGCAGACGCCCACCCAGTTTCGCTGTCCGGCCGACACCGCCATTTGGAAGCCCTCCCTGTACGCCTACGCCAACAACCCGGCCCTGGGCGACGCCGGCAACAAGGGCACCCTCACCAGCTACAGCTACAACTTCGAGGACTGGTACCCCTCCGACGGCCGGAGCTGGGCCCTGGCCAGCAAAAGCCACGCCGGCCACAAGCTCAGCGCCGTGCAGGAGCCGTCGGCCAAGCTGATGTTCCACGACGGCCACGATTGGTGGTCACAGTGGAAAGGCGCCGACTACACCAAGGGCTGGGACAAACTGCGCATGAAGGGCAGTGTCCAGCAGTACAAGGACGTCGGCTGCGGCGGCCCGACCCTTTACCGCCACGCCGAAGGGGCCAACCTGGGTTTCTACGACGGCCACGCCGCCCGCCTGCCCAAGCAAAAGGTCTGGGTCAAGGCCGACTACGACGCCCGGCCCAAACGGCCCGGCATGTGGGTGGCCAACCTCGAGGTCTGGAACAGCTACCGTTGAAGCACGCCGGCGCGCCGAGAAACCACTTGCAGGCCGGGCCGCGCGTGATTCAATTTACGGCACGGGTGCGCTTGTGGCGGAATTGGCAGACGCGCTACTTTGAGGTGGTAGTGGGGCAACCCGTGCAGGTTCAAGTCCTGCCAAGCGCACCATTTCCCTTCCCGGCCCGCGGCCCGTCCGCTGCGGCCTTTTCCCTTGCGGGCCAACCTGCTAGGTTCTCGCCGTGATCGCTACGGATGCCGCGCTGGCCGAGTTTTTGCCCCATCTGAAGGCTGCTCCCTGGGTCGCCCTCGACACCGAGGCTGACAGCCTCCATTCCTACCCCGAGAAATTGTGCCTGGTCCAGTTGAGCATCCCCGGGCGCGATGTGTTGGTGGACCCGTTGGCCGGGCTGAACCTCCACTCGCTCTGGACCGCCCTGGCCCACCGCGAGCTGCTGCTGCACGGGGGGGACTACGACCTGCGCCTGCTCTACCGCGGCCCGGGGTTCATCCCTGCGGCCGTGTTTGACACCATGCTCGCCGCGCGGCTGCTCGGGTTGAAGGAATTCGGCCTCAACAGCCTGGTCCGGCGCTTCCTCGGCGTGGAGCTGGAGAAGGGCCCGCAACGGGCCGATTGGTCCCGGCGCCCGCTGACCGAGCGCATGATTACCTACGCCCGCAACGACTCGCATTACCTGCATCCTCTGAGCGAGGTGTTGCGCGCGCAACTGACCGCGCAAGGCCGGCTGGAATGGCACACCCAGATGTGCCGCCAGCTCATTCGCGACGCCTGCCGCCCGCCCGATTCCAACGGCGAGGACGACTGGCGCATCAAAAACTCCGACCGCCTTGACCCGCGGGGGCAGGCCGTCTTGCGCGAGCTCTGGCACTGGCGGGAACGCGAGGCCCGGGCGGCCAATCGCCCGCCGTTCTTTGTGCTCAGCCACGACCGGCTCTTCGACCTGGCCGCCGCCGCCGCCTTGGGCCAGCCTTACCAGCATCTGATACCCCCCCGCTATTCCCCGCGGCGACGCGAGCGGCTCGAAGCCTCGCTGCGACATGCCCTGAGCCTGCCCGAGTCGGCCTGGCCCAAGCCGCGCCAGCGCGTGCTCTTGCGCCTGACTCATCCCCAGAAAAGGTTCTTGGAACGGCTGCACGAGCGCCGCGACCGAGCGGCCGCACGGTTGGGCATTGACCCCACGTTGATTGCCAGCCGGAGCATGTTGACCCGCCTGGCCGTCAACTGGGAACAGCACGCCGCTGAGTTGCTGCCCTGGCAGCGCGAGCTGCTGCAAGCCTGACCAAGGTCGGCTCAGGAGGCCGGGCGGAATTCCTGCCGGGCCTGCGGCAGGTATTTCTGGAGGTTGGCGATGCGGTCCTCGTCCAGCGGGTGGGTGCGCAAAAACCACGGCGTGCGGTTGCCGCCCTGGCGGCGGTTGTACTCGGCGAAGCGCTGCCAAAACGCGACCGCCGCCTCCGGCGGATAGCCCGCGCGGGCCATGTAGATGAGGCCGATCTGGTCCGCCCGCGCCTCCTGCTCGCGGCTGTGCGGCAGCACCAGGCCCAGTTGCGCGCCCAGGCCGTAGGCGGTGTTGAAGTACGGTTGGAGGTCCGGTTTTTCACGGCCCAGGTAGCTCCCGGCCAGGTTGCCCAGGACGTTCAACGCCATGCCCCGGCTGATGCGCTCGGCGCCGTGCCGCGCCGCGGCGTGCGCCACCTCGTGGCCGATCACCGTCGCCAGCCCCGCCTCGTCGCGGGTGATGGGCAGGATGCCGGTGTACACCCCCACCTTGCCGCCGGGCAGGCAGAAGGCGTTCGGCTCCGGGCTCTCGAACAGGACAAATTCCCACTGCGCCCCGGGCAGGTCGGCCACGGCGGCGATGCGCCGGCCCACGCGCTCGACCAGCGCCTGCGCGGCGGCATCCTTGCTGCGCGGCACCTCCTTCTTGAGCTTCTCGAACTCGGAAAGCCCGAGCTGCATCTCCTCGGCCGGCGTGAGGAGAATCAGTTGCTTGCGGCCGGTGACCGGCTCGGTGGCGCAGCCACCCAGAGCCACAAAAAGCACCACGGCCGCCGGCCCGGCCGGCCCGAAAAGGCGCATCCATTTCATGCCCGCCAGCCTACCGGCCGCGCGTCCGCCGACAAGCCCCGCCTGGCCGGGCCGGGCGAAGGCGCCCCGGGCGCCCGGGCGCGGGCCGGTGGCGTTGACACCCGCACCGGAAAGGGCGACAACTCCGCCATGCAACGCCACGATTTCATCCCTCGCCGGGAGTTTTTGCGCCGCAGCCGTAATTGGAGCCTGGGCGCCACCGCCCTCGCCCTGGCGCCGAACCTCTTTCTGAACCAGACCCGCGCCCAAACCGGCGAGAACCCGAGCGAACTGATCCGCGTGGGCATCATCGGCACCGGCGGCCAGGGCCGGTCCAACATGATGGCCCGCTCGCTGGTCAAGCACGTCGTGGCCGTGTGCGACGTGGACAAGTCCCACGCCGCCGAGGCCGCCCGCCAGCTCAAGGAACGCACCGGCGTCGAGGCGAAGGTCTTTTACGACTACCGCAAGCTGCTCGAGGACCGGTCCATTGACGCCGTGCTCATTGCCACGCCCGACCACTGGCACGCCCTGCCCACCATCCACGCCTGCATGGCCGGCAAGGACGTGTACGTGGAAAAGCCGCTTTCCCTCACCATTGAGGAGGGCCAGGTCATGGTGCAGGCGGCGCGGTACCACAAGCGCATCGTCCAGACCGGCAGCCAGCAGCGGTCCTGGCCGGACGAAAAGTTCCGCCGCGCCGCCGAGTACGTGCGCTCCGAGCGCATCGGCGAGGTTCGCACCGTGCGCGTGGGCCTGCCCGGGGTGAATTACCTGGACCGCGCCAAGCCGCCGCGCGTGCCGGACAGCGCGCCACCGCCGGAGCTCGATTACGACATGTGGCTGGGGCCGGCCCCGTACCGGCCCTACAACAAAAACCGGGTCCACTACCTGTTCCGCTTCTTCTGGGATTATTCCGGCGGCCAGATGACCAACTGGGGCGCGCATCACCTGGACATCACCCAGTGGGCGCTGAACATGGACCAGAGCGGCCCGGTCGAGATCAGCGGCCGCGCCGAGTTCAACAAGGAGGGACTGTACGAGACGCCCGAATGGTTCGAGGTTACCTACCGCTACGCCAACGGCGTGCGGGTCATCTGCGGCAACAGCCACCGCATCGGCACCACCTTCGAGGGCCAGGACGGCATCATCTACGTGGACCGCGGCCGGCTCGAAAGTTCGGTCAAGGGCGTGCTCGAGGAGCCGCTGCGCGCCGACGAGGTCCACCTCGAGGTCAGCAAGGACCATCACCAGAACTGGCTCGACGCGATCAAGAGCCGCCAGCCGCCCATTTGCGACGTGGCCATCGGCCATCGCTCGGCCACGGTGTGCCACCTGGGCAACATCGCCATCCTGACCGGCCGCACCCTGCGCTGGGACCCGTCCCGGGAGCAGTTCGAGGGCGAGCCGGTGACGGCCAAGCAGTACCGCTACGAGTACCGCAAACCCTGGGAATTGCCCAAGATCGGTTGAACCGCCGCCGCCGTCATGACCGCGGCCAACACCGCGACGGTCGCCCATGACGTGCGGTCCGCCGTCGGCGCCGCGTGCCGCCTCACGCCTCGTGAAACTCGATCAAACCCTGAAAGTATGTCACCGCCTCAGTCGGCCGTTCCGCGTCACCCGCGGCCGCAAGTTCCGCCTCAAGGACGTGGACCCCGAGGACACCCTCGACCTCACAGCGGCGGACAAGCCCCGCGCCGCCGAGGCCCTGGCCGCGGGCGTGGAGGCGCTGGCGCAATTGCAGGACCGGTTGTACGCCCAGGACCGCTGGGCCGTGCTGTTGATCTTTCAGGCGATGGACGCCGCGGGCAAGGACAGCGCCATCAAGCACGTGATGTCCGGGGTGAACCCGCAGGGCTGCCAGGTCTGGTCCTTCAAGGCGCCCAGCGCGGAGGAGCTTGACCACGATTTCCTGTGGCGCTGCTGGAAACGCCTGCCCGAGCGCGGGCGCATCGGCATCTTCAACCGCAGCTACTACGAGGAAACGCTCATCGTGCGCGTGCATCCCGAGCTGCTCGCCCGCCAGCAGTTGCCGCCGGAACTGGTCACGCGCCGCATCTGGCGGGAGCGCTTCGCGGACATCCGCCACTTCGAGCGCTACCTGCACCGCAACGGCGTGCTGGTGCGCAAGTTCTTCCTCCACGTCTCGAAGGCCGAGCAGAAACGCCGCTTCCTTGAACGCCTCGAAAACCCCGAGAAGCACTGGAAATTTTCCGCCACAGACGTGGCCGAGCGCCGCCACTGGGACGCCTACATGGAGGCCTACGAAGACATGATCCGCCACACGGCCACGCCCGAGGCGCCGTGGTACGTGGTGCCCGCGGACCACAAATGGTTCACGCGGCTGGTGGTTGCGGCGGCGGTGATTGACGCGCTGGCCTCCCTCGACCTGCGCTATCCCGAGGTCCCGCCCGACCGGCGGCGCGAGCTGGCGGCCGCCCGCCGCGCGTTGCTGGCCGAATAACGGGGTCGCTGGCCTGCGCCAGGGCCGAGCTGCGCCGGCGTCTCAACGCAGCTTCTCGAACGTCCGGGCCAGGATTTGCCAGGCGGGCAGGCCGGCGGTTTTGGCCTGCTGAGCGGCGTTGAGCTGCGCCTCGAGCGCGTTCTTGGTGGGCCGTTGGACGCGGTAGAAGATGCCGAAGTAGCCGGGGAAGGGCGCGCCCGCCAGGCGATAGGCCGCCACCTCGTCGGTCACGTCGTGTTCGGCGGGCACCAGCGGGAACTGGCCGCCCTTGCGCGGCACCGCGGCGTCGAAGGCTCCGGGGTAGAACTCGACGCATTCGCTGAGGCACTCGATGAAGCTGAAGCCGTTGTGGTCCATCGCCGCCTCCATCATTTGCAGCAGGTGGTTGGGGTTGGTGCTGGCGGTGCGCGCCACGAAGGTGGCCCCGGCGGCGATGGCTTGTTTGAGCGGGTTGATCGGCCGATCCACCGCGCCCCACGGGTCGGTCTTGCTCTTGTAACCCTGCGGCGAAGTGGGCGAGGTCTGCTTCTTGGTCAGGCCATAGACCTCGTTGTCCATGACCACCAGCGTCAGCTTCACGTTCTTGCGCGCGGTGTGCGTGAAGTGGTTGCCGCCGATGGAAAAGGCGTCGCCGTCGCCGCTGAACACAAACACGTGCAGGTCCGGCCGGGTCAGGGATATGCCCGTGGCAAAGGGCAGCGCGCGGCCGTGGATGAAGTGCGCGCCGTGGGCCTGCACGAAGTACGGGAAACGGCTCGAGCACCCGATGCCCGAGACGCTCACAAACTGCTCGCGCTGGAGGCGGCGTTTCTCGATGAGCTTGAAATACAGCGCCAGCACGGAGAAATCACCGCACCCCGGGCACCAGGTCGGGTGGTCGGCGGCGAGTTCCTTCTTGGTGAGCGGCGGGCGCGGCGCGGCGGACGGGCTCGCCCCGGGAGCGGGCGGCGTGGCCTGGGTGGTCCCAGGAGCGGTCGTGGGGGGAGGCGTGGCAATAGCAGACATGGCAGGGAGAGGGATCAAAAGGAAGGTGTTTTAGAACCGGCGCATCCCGTCTTCGACTTCCTGGCGGAGGCGCCCCACGATCTCGCGCACCTTGAAGGCCAGGCCGTCGGTCTTGTTGATGCCGCGGATTTTCGGGTTGCCGAAGCGCGCGCGCAGCAGGCCGGCCAGTTGGCCGTAGCCATAGACGCCCTCGTCGTTCATCTCCACCACGCGCAGGTGGTGGAAGCCGGCAAAAATCTGGTCCAGGCCCGGCGGCAACGGATGCAGATGGCGCAGGTGCACGGCGGACACGGCCTGACCCGCGGCCCGGGCGCGGTCCACCGCTTCGCGAATGGGGCCGCAGGTCGAGCCCCAGCCGATGAGCAAGATGTCGCCCTCGGGCGGGCCGTACACCGGGGGCACGGGCAACTTGGCCGCCAGGGCCTGGAGTTTGCGGCGGCGCTTGGCGGTCATCTGCGCGTGCAACTTGGGCGAACTGGTCGGGTGGCCGTACTCGTCGTGCTCGAGGCCGGTCAGGATGGGGTAGATGCCGTTGAGGATGGGCGTGCCGGGCGGGCGATGCCGGGCCACGCCGTCGGGCGCAGCCAGGTCGTAGGGCTTGTGCTCGGGCACGGGGGCGAGGTCCAGCGGCAGTTCCTGGCACACGCGCGCCAGGTCCGGCTCGGTGAAGGCCTCGATGCGCGTGGCCAGGGCCTGGTCGGTGAGCACGATCACCGGGACGTTGTACTCGCGGGCGAGGTTCACGGCCTCGATGGCCGTGTAAAAGCAGTCCTCGACGTTGGCCGGGGCGAGCACCACCCGCGGCGAGTCGCCGTGCCCGCCGAAGCAGGCGATGTTCAGGTCGGATTGCTCGACGTTGGTGGGCAGGCCGGTCGAGGGCCCGCCGCGCTGCACGTCAATGACCACCAGCGGCACCTCGGCCATGACGCCCCAGCCCAGCGCCTCGGTCTTGAGCGAGAGCCCCGGTCCGCTGCTGCCGGTCACCGCCACGCGCCCGGCGTAAGCGGCGCCCAGGGCCATGCAGATCGAGGCGATCTCGTCCTCGCATTGCACGAAGGTGCCGCCGTACTTGGGCAGCTCGCGGCGCAGCAGTTCCATGATGTCCGACCACGGGGTGATGGGGTAGCCGGCGCCGAAACGCACTCCGGCGGCGATCAGGCCGTAGGCCAGGGCCTCGTTGCCGTTCATGACCACCTGGTGCACGCCCCGTTGCTGCGGCTCCTCGAATTGGAACGTCTCGATCAGATGCCCCAGCGCGTAGGAGTAACCGGCATCGAAGGCGTTGAGGGCGTTTTGGAGGATGCTGGGGTCCTTGCCGCTGAACCGCTCGGTGATGAGCGCCTTGAGCTTGTCCACGTTCAGGTCGAACATCTTGGCCAGCAGCCCCAGGGCGTACACGTTTTTGCCCTTGTCCCGGCCGGTGCCGCCGATGGCCTCGACGGTCAGTCCGGAGATCGGCACGCCCACGTGACGGTACAGGGCCTTCCACTCCTCGCGCGGCTCGACGTGGTCGGAGTCGTACAACACGATGCCGCCGCGCCGCAGCGCCGGGATGTGGTTCTCGTAGGAGTGCTGGTAAAAGGCCAGCAGCACGTCCGCTTCGTCGCCGGCGCTGAGAATCTCGCCCGAGCCCATGCGGACCTGGAAGATGGACGGGCCGCCGGAGATGGTGGACGGGATGGTCATGTAGGTCATCACGTCCTGCTCGCTGCGCCCGGCCAGGCGGGCCAGAAAACCGCCAATGGCCTGGATGCCGTCCTGCGAGTTGCCGGCAATGCGGATGACAATGTCCCGCACGCGCTGCCGGCGGTCGGCGGCGGCGGGGGAGGATTCCGTCGTGGTGCTCATCAAGTCTCACCCGCGCAGCTTGCCGTTCCGGTGAACCTTCCCGGGCCGCGCGGGGCAGGGGAGCTTACCCCGGACGCGGGGCGGGTCAAACGCGAAGCGTTAGGTCCGCCGGAGCGCTCGCATGGGGGCGCCTTATTGCCGACGGCCGTCCGGGGCAGGCGGTCCTGCCAGGGCGCCGGTTCCCGGCGGGGTCACCAGAAATGCCACGCGTTGCGCCAGACCACCCACAGCCCGAGCAGGCAATTCGTGATGGCGTGCGCCGTAATCGCGTCGCCCAGCCGTCCCTTGTGGATCACCAACCCCAGGTAGGCCGCACCGCACAAGATGCCCGCCAGCCACTCGTAGTGCACCAGGCCGAACACCACCGCTGTGACCACAAACGGCGTGGTCGCCCAGGTGTTCAACGCGACGGCAGTGAAATCGGCCTTGATCAGGTACCGGTACAAAAATGACCGGTAGAACGCTTCCTCGAGCGGCGGCACCACCAGGGTCGAGCCGGCGATGCGCGTGACGACAAACAGCCAGCCCAGCGCGCTGCCCCCGCCGTACCGGGCCAGCGGATTCCACGGTTTCGGCGCATCGGCCGGGTCCGGCGGCGCGCTCAGGCCGAGCTTGGCCAGCAGTTCGTTCATCCGCGGATAGTAGGGGTCCAGGCCCACCCAGATGACGCACACCCCCACGCTCACCACCACCGCCTCCCAACTGAACGCCCAGCGCATCTCGGGCACGTACGGCCGCATCAGCCAGATCAGCCACACGCCCACCAGCGTCTTGCCCGCGTACACCCAGTACTCCGAGCCTTCCCCCAACCGGCCCTGCAACGCGGTCAACGCCACGAAAATGAAGAACGGCAAAAACCGCGCCGACAACGGCGAACTCGCCAACTGGTCCTGGAGCAGCTTCATGCGCGCGCGCATTCCAACCCATCCACCAGCCGGCGCAAGGCCGAACCCACCCGGAGGCCGGCCCGCCGCCCGCCGACCCCGACCGGGCCGCGCTCGACAAACCGGCACGCCCCGCGCATCGTGCCCGCGTGGCTGCCCTCACGCGCGACCAAGCCCTGGCCGAACTGGACGCCCTGCGCGAGCGCCTGCACGCCCGGGTCCGACCCGACCTCCCCGGCAAGGGACGCAAGTACCTCCATTACGTCGTGGACGAGCAAATCAACGCCGCGCGCCTGCACCTCAACGCGCTCTACGACCACGGCCTGGCACTGGCCCCCGGGCTGACCGCGTTGCCCGGGGCCGCCACGCATCCCAAGTACGCCTTCTGGGTCGAGGGCATCCGCCGCCACCTCGAGCACTGCGAGGCCAGCCTGGGGGCGACCGGTGGCGCCGCAAGCCCCGGCGCGTGAGTCCCGAAGCTGCGCGGGCCCGCTTGCCCGGGGCGGCCCGTTTCTCTAGCCTGCCCGACCGGTGAACATCCCTCGGGTCAACGTGCTGGGCGTGGGAGTCAGCGTCCTGAATCTGGACCGCGCCCGGGCCGCCTTGCAGGCCGCGGTGCGGGAGGGGCGGCGCGGGTACGTCTGCGTGACCACCGTGCACTGCGTCATCGCGGCCCGGCACGACCCCGCCCTGCGCGCGGTGTACAACCGCTCCCTGCTGACCACGCCCGACGGCATGCCGCTGGTGTGGGCGGGCAAACTGGCCGGGCACCGCGACATGGGCCGCGTCTATGGCCCGGACCTGATGCTGGACACCTTCCGCTGGACCGAGCAGACCGGGCACTCGCACTTTCTGTTCGGGGGCCGGCCGGGCGTGGCCGAGGAATTGCGGGCGCGGTTACGGGAACGCTTTCCCAAGGTCCGCATCGTGGGCACCTACACGCCCCCGTTCCGGCCGCTCGACGCGGCGGAAGAGCGTGACCTGGCGGCGCAAGTGGCGGCCGTGCGGCCGGACTTTTTCTGGGTGGGCATCAGTTCGCCCAAGCAAGACCACTTCATGGCCGCGCACCTGGGCCGGTTGGACACCACGGTCATGATCGGCGTGGGCGCGGCCTTCGACTTCCACTCCGGCCGCGTGGCCCAGGCCCCGCGCTGGATGCAGCGGGCCGGCCTCGAGTGGTTCTTCCGCCTGTGCGCCGAGCCGCGCCGCCTCTGGCGCCGCTACCTGACCACCAACCCGCAGTTCCTGTGGCTGGCCTTCTGCCAGGTCACCGGCCTGAAGAAATTTCCCCTCGAGGTGCCCGGCCCGGGACCGGATTGAGGCCGCCCGGGGCGCCTCTCATTTTCGGTTGGCGGGTCGCCAGGGGGCGATGCCGTAGCGCAGACTTTCCGGTCCGCTGTACCGCAGGTTTCCAACCCGCGGGAGCTCCGCGCCCAGACTGCCGGGGCCGACTGGAAGTCGGCGATACGGCAGGCTGGCAGCCTGCGCTACGGGGCCGACGGCGAGGGCGCCGTCGGCGGCACGCGGGCGCGTGGGCTCCCCGAGTCGGGATCGGCGGCAGGGCCGCGGGGCGGCGCGGCACAATCCGATCTGGTAGGGCCGGGCTGCGTCCCGGCCGGGGCAATTTCCGGTGGGGCGAGACTCCGTCGAGCCCAACACCGTCGCGGTCCGCGGCCGATTGCGGCGACGACGCAGGTAGGGCCGCGCTGCGCCGCGGCCGTGTGGGCGGCGCCGACGCAGCGGCGCCCTACCGAATCAGAAGTGAGAAGCGAAGAGTGAGGAGTGAGGCGAGGGAAGACGGATGCCGGATGCCGGATGCCAGATGCCGGATACCGGAGCCGGATACCGAAGGTCCTATGCGATGCCGGGAAAAGCGGCCGCAAGCGGCCGCAGTCCAAACGCTGGCGCGCGGTAGGGCCGCGCTGCGCCGCGGCCGTGTGGGCGGCGCCGACGCAGCGACGCCCTACCTTACGAAGCGCATGGAGTGCGCCTGCCTGCCTGCTTCGCTTGGCGCAGGCAGGCCGGCTGGCCGGCGCTTTCGGGCGTCGCGCCCATTGGCCATCGGCTGTCTCGCCGACTGGAAGTCGGCGATACAGCAGGTTGGAAACCTGCGCTACGAGCAGGCGGCAGGGCACCGGGGCGGCGCGGCATAATCCGACTCGGTAGGGCCGGGCTGCGTCCCGGCCGTCGGTAGCGCCGCGCTGCATCCCGGCCGGGGCAATTTCCGGTGGGGCGAGACTCCGTCGAGCCCAACACTGTCGCGGTCCGCGTCCGGGTGATCGGCGCCGGCGCAGCGGCGCCCTACCGAATTAGCAGTGAGAAGCGAGGAGTGAGGAGTGAGGCGAGGGAAGACGGATGCCGGATACCGGAGCCGGATACCGAAGGTCCTATGCGATGCCGGGAAAAGCGGCCGCAAGCGGCCGCAGTCCAAACGCTGGCGCGCGGGCAGAGCGCCCCGGGAAATTGGGGGGGACCGAACCGCACGACGGCGAATCCGGCGCGGGCCGGGCGTTGGGGCAGCGCGGCACAATCCGACTCGGTAGGGCCGGGCTGCGCCCCGGCCGCCGGTCGGCGCCGGCGCAGCGGCGCCCTACCTCGCGGAGCGTATGGAGTGCGCCGGCTTGCCGGCGCTTTGCTCGGCGCGGGCAGGCCGGCTGGCCGGCGCTGTAGGGCAGGTTCGGATGCCGGATGCCGGATACCGGATGTCGGAGGCGGAAGTCGGGAATGCCAGGCGACTCGCTTGGCGGCGAAGCGCTGATTCGCCATCGGCCGTGCCGTCGACTGGCAGTCGGCGATACGGCAGGTTGGCCGCCTGCGCTACGCCCGGGAATACCCGCCCGCAAAAACTGAAATGCGCCGCCGGCCGGCGCGCGCGTTTTTCGTTGGTCAAGCCGCGCGGCCCGCCGCTAACCTGCCGTTCCCATGAGCGAAACGGCCGAGCGCCCGACGCCCAGTTTTGCCGCCTACGCCGCCTTTTTCGTCAGCGACGTCATCCTCCTGACCGCCGCGTGGCTGGTGTACGACCAGGCCCACCGGCCGATGCAGCTTTACGAGCTGGCCGCCGCCGCCGCCTGCACGGCGCTGGGCGCCTGGCTGGGGGTGTGGCCCTTTGTCTTGCGGCACCGCGCCGAGATGGCGCGCGCCGAGCGGGCCGACCTGGCGGACACCGTCAGCCGCATCCACCAGCTCGAGGAAGTCGCCGGGCGGGTCGAGCGCGTGGCCGGCCTCTGGCAGCACGCCGACGAGCAGGCCAACCGGGCCGTCCAGGCGGCGAAGGAAATCGGCGACCGCATCAGCGCCGAGGCGCAGGGCTTCAAGGCCTTTCTCGAGCAGGCCCAGAACGTCGAGCGCCAGCATTTGCAGCTCGAGGTGGCCAAGCTGCGTCGCGCCGAGGGCGACTGGTTGCAAACCGCCGTCCGCATCCTCGACCACGTGCACGCGCTGTTCATTGCCGCGTTGCGCTCGGGCAAGCCGCAGCTCATCGAACAGATCGCCGCCTTTCAAAACGCGTGTCGCGACGCCGCGCGGCGCGTGGGCCTGGTGCCGCACGTGGCCGAGCCGGGGGCGCCGTTTGATCCCGCCGCGCACCAGCTCCTTGATCCCAACGCGACGCTGCCCGAGCGGCCGGTCGTGACCGAGACCATCGGCCCCGGCTACACGTATCAGGGGCAGTTGCTCCGGCGCATCGTGGTGAGTGTGGCGCCGGAGTCCGCCCTGGCCGCGCCGGTGACGGCCGAGGCGGCGGCGTTCTCCACCGTCCCGACGGGCACGACGTCGCCCGCGGAGGCCGGGCGCGCGGAGTCGGGGCCGAGTGCGACAGGCGCGGCATCGGAGGAGCCGGCCGCGGCGGCCGGGGCGGACGGAGGGCGCCCGGTGGATTCGCCTTCGGGCGCTGCTTGAGTCGGGCGGTTTTGCGGGGAGGTACCCGTCCCGGTGCGCGGCACGCGGCGGACCCGCCCGTTCAACCGCGGCGGTTCACCCGCCAGAGCAATCCGGCGCCGACGCCGAGGAAGAGGAAGTTCGGTACCCAGAGCAACCACTCGGGGTGGCGTTCCGGGCGGGTTTCCCAGGCCTGGGCCAGGACGGGGAAGCTGAAGTAAAGGGTCACCAGCACCAGCGCAAGGCCGAAGCCCACGCTGGTCTCGCGACGGTGCGCCCGCACGGCCAGCGGGATGCCGATGAGCGCGTAGCCCAGGCAGGCAAAGGAGAACGCGGCCTGACGGTGCATCTGGACCTTGACCGGGGTGACGTCCAGGCCCAGGCGCCGGTATTCGTAGAGGGCGTTCATTAACTGGGCGAGGGTCATGTCCGACAACGGCGGGGGGCTGAGGCGGGGCTGCGTCAACTTCAAGGGCAGGGGCAGCACCGTGGCGCCGAGGTAGGCCGGTTGCCAGGAGGTCACATTGACGGCTTCGACCTCGGGCATTTCCAGGCGGATTTCCTGGGCGTTGGTGTCCACGACGAGCGTGGCGGTATCGGCCTTGAGAATGGTTGCCACGCGGGGGATTTGGACGGGGGCCGCACCGGCGGGCGGGGCGGGGGCGTCGGCGCCGGAGTCGCCGGCCGGGGCGTTGGTGTCCATTTGGTACACCACCAGGTTTTTGAGCTGCGGGCCGTCCGCCTTGCCCACGTAGAGGATGTAGCCGGGAAAGGAGCGGATGAACTGGTTCTCGGCCAGCAGGGCGGTGGGCCGCTGGACGCCCAAGCGGAAGAGCAGCTCCTTGTAGGCCATGCGGCAGCGCGGGCCGAGCTGGAGGTTGAACCAGGCGCTGACCCCGCACAGCACCACGCTCAGCAGCAGGATGGGCGTGATGAGCGCAACCAGGCTGATGCCGCCGGCGCGCACGGCGGTCAGTTCCTGATCCGCGCTGAACCGGCCGAAGACCAGCAACGTGGCGGTGAGCAGGCCCATCGGGAGGGAGAACACCAGCACGAAGGGCACGAGATAGCCCAGGGCCTGCAAGGCCGCGCCCAGAGGCAGGGAACGGTTGATGATCAGGTCCAGGATTTCGCGCAGCAGGTTGCCCAGTAGGAGCACGAAGGTGAACACCGCGACCGTCAGTCCCAGTGAAGCCAGGACCTGTCGGGTCAGGTACCAGTGAAGTGTCTTCATGCGCCTGCGCCGGCCGAGCGGGCATCCGCCCGGCCTCTTGGCCGGGAGTTAACCCCGCCCGGTGGCGGCTTCGGCCGCTTCGCGCTCGCGGTCTTTGCGGGCCCAGCGCCGGGCCACCAAGAGCGAGCCTTCGTAGAGCACCTGCAAGGGCAGGGCCATCAATACCATGGTCAGGGGGTCGCCCGAGGGCGTGATCACGGCCGAAAGGGTCAGGTTGCCCACGATGAAGTACGCGCGGTAGTTGGCGAGCATGTCCGCGTCCACGATGCCCATTTTGACCAGCGTCAGGATCACCAGGGGCAATTGGAAGCTCAGCCCCATGCCGAGCATGAACTTGCAGACAAAGCTCACGTACTCCTCCGCGCGCCATTCATCCGCCCCGAAGCCCATCCATTGCGAGAACTGGACCGACGCCATCAGAGCCACCTGCACGATGACCAGGTAGCAAAACGCCACGCCCAGGAGGAACAACAGACTGCCGTAGCCGGCGACCCGGTACACAAACTTTTTCTCCTTCACCTTGAGCGCGGGCAGGACGAACTGGCCGATGAAAAAGATCACGAACGGGGCGGAGACGACCAGGCCGCCGTAGAGCGCGATCTTGAGCGCGACGATGAAGGCGCTCAAGGGGCCGTAATTTTTGAGCACCACCAGGTTTTCCGACGGCAGGTCGGGCCGCCGATTCGTCTGGACGTTCAGGGTCAGCACCCACCGGTCTCCCCAGGGCACCGGCACCAGCTCGAGGGCGCTGATGTGATTGGAATTCACCGAAGGCGGCAGGGGGACCGAATCCACCCGGACGCGTTTGACCTCGTTGGTGCCCAGCAACAGGGGCACTCGCTGCTGCGCCGCGGGCAACAGGCGCTGGGCGTGCTCCAGCGGCCAGGTCAGGAAGGCCACCAAGCGGTTGCCGGCCATCAGGCAGACCAACATGCCCAGCACCACCGCCACCACCACCTTGATGAGTGTCCACCGGAGGTCCTCGAGGTGGTCCAGGAAAGGTTTCACCGGCCCCCCGCCTTCTTCGTCGTCCTGCTCGTCGGGTTCGGAATACCGCCAAGCGGCGCCGGTCCGGTCTGGTGGTGGCGGTGGCAGGTTGCCAGAGTTCGCGCCGTCGGGAGAGGTCTCCGTACCGGGTGAGGTGTCCGGGGCAACTTCCCCCGGCGACGGTGAGCTGGGAGTGTAAGCATCAGGGGAAGCGCCTTCTGGTTCAGCGGCGGGGATTGCGTCCGCGGCGGCTTCAGGATTCTGCGGGCTGTCGGGCGAAGTGGCCGGGTCGAGCGCCGGCGCCGGTTCCGTGGGTGACGCGTCCGGGACGCCGTCCGTCGCAGGCGAAACGCTTCCCTCTGATGCGGTCACAGCCGCGGGTTCGGCCGGACCATCAGCGGCGGCGGGGCCTCCTCGCGGAGCCACATGCGACATGGCCATGCACGGGCCGGGCCGCGTCAGGCGTGCGCACTACCGCCGGAAGGGGTGGAGTTGGAGGCGGCAGCGGGCGGCGGCGGGGCGGGGCGCGACGGGGGCGGAGGTTCTTCCTCGACGGCCCGTTGCAGCTCGTCCTGCACATCGCGGGTGGCGCGCTTGAACTCATGGATGCCCTTGCCCAAGCCGCGGGCCAGCTCGGGCAATTTCTTGGCCCCGAAGAGCAGCAACAACACCAGCAGGATGCCGACGATTTCCGGCCAGCCCAGGAAGGCCAGCAGGGTGGATTCAATTCCGTTCATGAGGTCAAGGGTACGCTTTTCGCACCGCGAAACAAGTGGACACTTTCGCCCCGGGGGGCGTTCAAAAGGCCCGGAAGCCCGTTCCGAGTTATTTCGGCGGCACCAGGAGGATGAACTCTCCCCGGCGGTTTTTGGCCCAGGCCTCCTCGTTGTGGCCGGGGTCCACGGGCCGGTCTTCGCCCCAACTGCGGGTGCGGATGCGCTCGCCGCCGATGCCGCGGCCGATCAAATACTCGCGCAGGGCCAGGGCCCGGCGCTCGCCCAGCGCGCGGTTGTATTCCTCGGTGCCGCGCTCGTCGCAGTGGCCGTCAATGAGCAGCTTGTGCTCGGGCATCAGCTTGAGCTGGTCGGCCACCGCGTCGGCCTTGGGACGCTCGCCGGTCTTGACCACCGAGCTGTCGAAATCGAAGTACACCGTTTGCGCGGCAAACGTGTTCGTGTCCATGATCATGCCCTCGAAGGTTTCCAACTCGCCCTGGGCAAAGCCCTCCGGCGTGCGCAGCGGCTCGCTGGTGACCCCGCCCGGGCTGGTGACGCCGCCCGGGCCGACCGCCGGCGGCACCTGGGCGCCGGGGCCCAAGGGCCCGGGACCGGGGCCGGGGCCGGGCGCCTTGACCGTGCGTGCGGGGATGGGCGTGGGACTCTTGGGGGTCTTCTTGCACCCCGTCCCACCGAAGGCCAAAGCGGCGGCGATCAACAAGCCGGGAAACAGCAGGGAGCGTTTCATGTCGGTTGGCAGTGTGTCACAAATTTACCGGGCCCACGCGGGCTGGGAACAATTGCCTGAAAGCTGGGCGACATCCTTCAGTTGTTTGGTGGGCACGTCAAGCAAAGACAGGACCCGCCGGCTGTTGACCCGCCGGGTGAACATCAACGTGCGCGAGTTCGGCGCCCAGGTCGGGTCCTCGCCCGCGACGTACAACTTGGCCTCGCCCCCGCCGGCCGGCACCACGCATATCTCGAAGTTCCGCATCTGGGCGGTGAAGGCGATCCACTTGCCGTCCGGCGACCAGTCCGGTTCGGAGGGATTGGAAATGCCCACAATCGTCAACGGCTTGAGCGTGCCCCCGCCGGCGGGGATCGTGGCCAGCATCCGCCGTCCGCCCACCCGCGTGGCCACGCAGAGCGTGCGGCCGTCCGGCGACCAGGCGGGCGAGGACTCGTCCTCGCGCGTGTGGGTGAGTTGCCGCAGGTTGTTGCCGTCCGCGTCCGCCACGTACAGGTCCGGGCTGCCGCCCTTGCTCAGGATCATGGCCACGCGCCGGCCGTCCGGCGAGACGGCGGGGGTGATGTTCGAGCCGGCGTACCGGGCGAAAATTTGTCGGGCACCGGTGTTGAGGTCATGCCAGACGATGTCGGCGTTGCCGAATTTGTAGGTCACGTAGTAGAGCTTGCGCTGGCCGGGCACCCAGCTCGGGGCGGCCACGACCGTGCCATCGCGGGTGACGGCCTGGGCGCCGAAGCCGTCGTAGTCCGCCACGTAGATTTCGCTGTTTTGGCCCTGGGCGACCTTGAACGCGATCTTGGTGCGCGCGATGCCCCTCTGGCCGGTCACGGCCTCGACCACGTCGTCGGCCAGGGCGTGGGCCTGCGAGCGCAGGGTCCCGCCGCGGTAGGTCTTGGCGAATTTGACCGCCTTGCTGAGGTTGTCGGTGAGCCGTCCCTCGACCTGCTCCCCGTTGGTGCCGCGCAAGGTGTACTGGGCCGCGGCTTCCTCGACCACGGTGAAGCCCACCACGTAAAGGTCGAAACGCAGCACTTGCTCGACTTCGCCCGAATAACCCACCAGGGCAATGGGGATGGGCTTTTGCGTGGGCGCGGCGTACTCGGTGATCTTGATGGTCTCGGCGGCCTGGACGGCCAGGCCCAGCGTCAGGGCCAACCGCGAAATCCAGCGGGCAAGCAAGGAGGGTAAAGGCATGGTCATCCGGCTCCGGGGGTGGGTTCGAGGTGGAATTCGATCTCAAATTCGCGCCGGTCGTCCCGGGCGCCTTCCGGGAAGGGCCGGCCGATGGTGCGCACGCGGTCCAGCGCCGCGCGCACCGAGCGGTCCATCGCTTCGTTGCCCGAGCGGCGCTTGATCTCGCTCAACACCACGTCGCCATTGCGGGCGATGACCACGCGGGCCACCACGGTCAGGGCGCGTTCGCTGATTTCGCGGGGTTTGAGCGGCGCCCAGGCTTGGCGATACACCAGGTCCACGAAGCTCGTGTAACTGGCGTAGGTGGCCCCGCCCGTGCCGGGCACGCTCACCGCGGTGCTGCCGGTCAGATTGCGGCTGAGGTTCTCCACGGCGCGGGCCAACTGACTTTGCCGCACCTGGGCCAACCGCTCGGTCTCGGCCCGCTGGCGCGCCTCCGCGTCCTCGCGGGCGCGGTCGCGCGCGGCCGTCTCGGGTCGGCGCACCACCGGCTTCAGGTTCACCTCGATTTTGCGCCGGGGTTCGGGCGCGGGTTTTTCGCCGGTGGGCGAGGTTTTGGGGGCTTCCGGCTCCGGTTGGGGTTTGGGTTTGGGTTGCGGTGGGGGTTGCAGGGCGGGCTTGGGCGGCGCTGCGGGCGGTGGGGTGACCACCGGCTCACGGACGGCCGGGGGCGGCGCGGTCTGCGGGGTGCCGCCGCCCACCACCGGGGCCTCCACCAACCGGTCCGGGATGAAGGTCAGCAGCACGACCTCCTCCGTCTGCGGCGGGCGGGCGGTGCTGAAGCCTGCGCTGACCACCAGGAGCACCAGCAGCGCGGCGTGGCCGAGCAGCGAGGCGAGGAAGCACTTGCGTTGCAGGCGGCTCATCGGTTGGGCGGCGGCTGCGTGGCGAGCGAGAGCCGGGTGATGTTGTGGCGGGTGAGCCGGTCAATCAACGGGTAGAGATGCCGCGCCCGGGCCTCCTGGTCGGCCCGGATGCGCACCACCAGCTCGGGGTTGGCCCGGTACTCGCGCACCAGCAGTTGTTCGAGCTGGTCCAAGGGGTAGGCCGTGGTGCCGATCCGGTACACGCCGTCCCGGGTTACGTCCACGTTGCGGATGTTCTCGCGGCTGACCCGCTGCACGGAGCGGCCGCCTTCGGGCAGGCGCAGGTCAATCGAGTTTTCCAGCAACGGGGTGGTGATCACGAAAATGATCAGGAGCACGAACGCCAGGTCCAGCAGCGGCGTGATGTTGATGTCGCTGAGCGTGACCAGGGCGTGGCGTTGGGAGTAGCGGCGCATGGCGGGGGCGGCGCGGTCAATCGCGGTCGTTGTCCTCGAGGTACTCGGTTTCCATTTGGGACACCAGCTCCTGCGCGAAGTTGTCCAGCTCGACCGTCAGGACGCGCAGGTTGTGCACCAGCCAATTGTATCCGAACATCGAGGGGATGGCCACCAACAGGCCGGCCACGGTGGTGATGAGCGCGCCGGCCACGCCCGGAGCCATGGCCGTCAGGTCCGCCCGCCCGCCCGCGGCGGCCGCCTGGGCGACGCCGCTGAAGGCGCTCATCACGCCCCACACCGTGCCCAGCAGCCCCAAAAAGGGCGAGCCGCTCACCGCAATGGCCAGCAAGATGAGACCGGACTCGAGTTTGAGCGCCTGGCGGGCCACGGCGCTCTCGAGGGTGCGCTTGACGTGCTCCATGTCCGTGAGCGAGACGCGCGCGCGGCGGTCCCGGGCGCCGCGGCGCAGGCGGGCGTCCAGTTCCTGGCAACCGGCCAGATACACGGCGAAGAGCGGGCAGCCGTCCACCTGGACGCGGCGATCGAAGATGCCGAAGACGCTTCTCTGCGCGCGGTACTCGGCGTCGAAGTAACCGTTGAGGCGGCGGGCGCGGCGCATTTCCACCGCCTTGGTGGCCATGATGGACCAGGCGACGATGGAAAAGACGATCAGCAGGATGATGATCGCCTTGCCTTCCAGCGTGGCCTGGTCCCAGACGTACAGGAGCTCCAGTTGCTGCGTCCGTGCAAACATGGCAGTCGCGCGACTCAAGACCGCGCCCTGGCGCGGCGCGCCGGCGGGCGCCATGCTTAACGGCCGGGCGGGGGTGGGTCAAAGGCTTTCCCGTCCCCAGCCGCCGTCATTTGTGCACGGGTTGTCCACCGGGGACCACGCGGGCGCGGCCGGGCCGGGAGTTGCGCGCGGGCGCCCGTTTCGCCGGCCCGCGGCGGCGGCGCACGGCCTCACGCCCCGTCTTCTACCGTCACCCACTGGCGCGTCTCAGCCGAACGGACGATGGCGTCCATCACCGCCTGGACGCGCGCGCCCTCGTGGAAGCCGGGCACACACGGGCGGCCGGCGCGGATGGCGTCCACAAACTCGAAGGCTTGGTCGTAGCGGAAACTCACCAAGGGATCGCCCGCGCCGGGATCGCGGGGCGAGCCGGGCCAGACCCAGAACTCGCGCGGCACGGGTACGGTTTCCAGTCCCGGTCCGCCGGCCCGGCCCAGTTGGAGTTCGTTCCAGCGGGCGGTGCAATAGACGGCGCTGGCCAGGCTGCCGTTGAGTTCGACGGAGTCGAGGCTGCGCCAGCTTTCGTTGCGGCCGCTGGCCAGTTTGCTGCTCTCGAGCACGCCGGTGGCGCCGCGGGCAAACTCGGCCAGCACCGCCACCCAGTCGTCGGTGTCGTTGGGCGCGCCTTCCCGCACCGGGGTGAAGGTCTTGAGGTCCGCGACCAGCCGGCGGAACGGGCCGACCAGCAGGTGGGCGAAGTCAATCCGGTGCGAGAGCATGTCGCCCAGTTCGCCCGTGCCGGCCAGGCGGCGGACCTGGCGCCAGCCCAGGTTGCGCGTGCCCCAGTCCTGCAAACGGCAGCAGCGGTAGTGGCGGATTTCGCCCAGCTCGCCCCGGGCCACCAGGTGCGCCAGGTAGCGCATGGCCGGCACGAACCGGTAGGTGAACGCGGTCATGTGCCGCACGCCCGCGCGGTCGGCCGCCGCGGCCAGTTCCCGGGCTTCGGCGGCGGTGAGGGCCAGGGGCTTTTCACAAAGCACGTGCTTGCCCGCGGCGAGGGCCGCCCGGGCGATGGGGGCGTGGGTGAAGTTGGGCGTGGCGATGATGACCGCGTCCACGTCGTCGCGGGTCACGATGTCCTCGTAACGCGTGGAGGTAACGGCCACGCCGGTTTGCTGCCGGGCGCGTTCGAGGGCGGCGGGGTCCGCATCACACAACGCGGCGAGGCGGGTGTCCGGGCACAGGGCCAGGCCGGGCAGGTGGTTTTGCAGCGTGATGCCGCCGCAACCGATCAGGGCGACGCGAAGGGTGGTCATGGTCTGAACATCGAGGCGCAAGCCGGCGCGCATCGTGGACGCCGGGCGCTACCGGCGCAACGCGCTTTCTGCCGGGCGCCTCGGGCGTGGGCAACCGGCGGGACGCGCGGGCCGGTGTGATCTCTGGCGTACGCCGCGCAGGGAGCACAAAAAGGTGCGGCCTCCGGTCGTCCAGCAAACCGGAGGCCGCGGGTAATGGATGATTCGGGCAGCAGACGCCAAGGAGGTGGGGGTGGGGAACCCCGCTGAAGAAACGTACCGCCACCCGAATCAAATCCGCGGCCAATATTCGTCACACGCTTTGGCGTGTCAATACCCCACCGCACGCGCGCGTCACGTTGCGCGTTTCAGGGCGGTTCACTCACCAGCCGGTAGCTCACAAAGGCCACGGCCCGACTGTCCGGCGACCACGAAGGCACGTTGAGCGTGCCCTGGCCGCCGAACAACCGGGCCAGTTCCCGCGGTTCCCCGCCCGCCGTCGGCAGCAGCCGCAGGCGCACGTCCTGATTGGCCGGATGGCCTTGGACCTCTGGGGCGTAGCTCAGAAACACGATCCACCGACCATCCGGCGAGGGGTGCGGAAACCAGTTGTTCCACTCGTCCCGGGTGACCTGCTCCTGACCAGAGCCGTCCGAGCGCATCCGCCAGATTTGCATCCGGCCGCTGCGTTCCGAGTTGAAGTAAATCCACTGCCCGTCGGGGGAGTAATCCGGCCCGTCATCCAGCCCCGGCGCGGTGGTCAATCGCCGCTCGGGGCCGCCGCGGACCGGGATGGTGTAGATGTCGTACTCGCCGTCCCGCTCGGCGCAGTAGGCCAGCGTGGCGCCGTCCGGTGACCAACCATGCCAGTAAGACGGTCCCCGTTCGGTTACGCGCCGAGGGGTCCCGCCCGCGGCCGGCAGCACGTAGATGCGCGATTTGCCATCGCCCTGGCTCTGGTCGCTGATGGCCAGCCACGCCCCGTCCGGTGAGTAGCCGTGGTCGTTGTTGCACCGCACCGCGAAGCCGGTGTCCACCAGCTCCGGCTCGCCGCCGCTGACCGGGACCCGGTACAGGCGGCCCTCGCGATTGATCAGCAGCGTCCGGCCGTCGCGGGACCAGTTGGGGGCCTCGAAGTGCGCGCGGGCGTCCAGCACCACCCGGCGGTCCAGCGAAGCCAGGTTCACCACTTCCAGCGTGCTGTAAAGCACCCGCGGGGCCGCCGGGTCGGCCGCGTGCGGGGTGAACGTGACCGCGGAAAACTCCGCCGCCTCCACCCGCGCGTCGTCATGGGCGCAGACCCCCAGACCCACCAGAAACGGCTCCACGAATTTCACCCGGTGCGCCCCGCCCGCCGGCCGCCAGACCCCGTCCTCACCGGCCACGGACATCCAAAACGTCTCGCCCTGCTTGTCCAGGCGCAACCGCCGCGGGGCGCGGACCGGCGACTGAATCTCGCGCGTGGGCCCGCCGGGCTCCTCGCGGAACTGGAGCGAGGTCAACCCGTCCCCGTGCCACGCGGCGTCCACGTACCGCGCCGCCGGGCCGGCGTCCTGGCGGACCATGAGCAGGGCCTTGCGATGCGGGTTGCCGCCCGGGGCCAGCCAGCGGAGGTCGGCAGTGAGCGTGAAGTCGCCGGACGCCTCGCGCCACGCGAAGTGAAACGCGTCGTTGGTGCCCCACAGGTTGGCCCCACTGCCGCGGAGGAGGTAGCGGCCCCTGGCGGGGTCGAACTCGACACTGCCCGCGTGCCTCACCGCCCCGATATCCCGGTGCGTGGTGAACAGGCCCAACGCGGGGGTCGGGTCGGTCGGAGTGGCCGGGGCAGCCGCCCGGGCGGCCGCAAGGGTCACGCCGGCCGCCAGCCCGGCGGCGGCGAGCCACGGTCGGAAAGTCGGAAAAGTCATGCCCAAGGTTTTGGCAGGCCGCTCCGCGCCGGCAACTGCTTTCGCACCCGCCGCCTTGCCCCGGATGGGTCGCGCCGGCTACAACGGCGCGGGCATGAATCCTCCCGCGTCCTGAAATGAAAGCCCTGGTCACCGGCGGCGCCGGCTTCATCGGCTCCCACCTCGTCGAGGCCCTGTGCCGACGCGGGGTGCGGACCGTCGTGCTGGATGACCTCAGCTCGGGAGCGCGCGCCAACCTGGCGGGCGCGGACGCGGCGTTCGAGTTCATCGAGGGCAGCGTGACCGATCCCGCGGCGGTCCGACGCGCCCTGACCGGGTGCGACCGGGTGTTTCACCTGGCCGCGCTGGTGTCCGTGCCCCAATCGGTCGCGCACCCCTTGGAAAGCCATCGCCGCAATGTGCTGGGCACGCTCGAGGTGCTCGAGGCGGCCCGCGCGGCCGGCGTGCGCCGCGTGGTGCTGGCGTCGTCCTCGGCGGTGTACGGTGACGGCCCCGAGCCCCGCAAGCGCGAAGACCTGCCGCCACGGCCGCTCTCCCCGTACGCGCTGCAAAAACTCACCGCCGAGCAGTACGCCGGGTTGTTCCACCGCCTCTACGGGCTGGAAACCGTGGCGCTGCGCTTCTTCAACGTCTTCGGCCCGCGCCAGGCCGCCGATTCGCCCTACTCGGGGGTAATCGCCCGCTTTTGCCGGGCCTTCCTGGCCGGGGAACCGCCCCGGATTTTCGGTGACGGCCGGCAATCCCGGGATTTCGTGTACGTGACGGACGTCGTGGCCGCCCTGCTGGCCGCCGCCGAAGCCCCGGCCGCGCGGGTGGCCGGGCGTGCCTTCAACATCGGCAGCGGCCGCAGCCGCACCCTGCTCGAGCTCGTGGAGACCTTGCAGCAACTCACCGGGCGCGCGCTCAGTCCGCTCTTCGAGCCCGCCCGTCCCGGGGACATTCGGCATTCCTGTCCGGCCCTCGCGGCGGCGCACGCCGCCCTGGGTTGGCGGGCGGAGGTGAGTTGGGAGGAGGGCCTGGCCCGGACGCTGGAGTTTTACCGCACCGGCGGGGGTTGAGCGGCCTCAGCGCACGCGGTCCAGCACCATCAACCCGAGCACGGCCGGCAGGTACACGATCGAGGCCAGAAACAGCCCGCGCGCCGCGCCGCGGTCCAGTCGCCGCGCGAAACGCACCGCCAGGCCCAGCATGGCCCCGCCCAGCGCCAACGCGCCGAGCAGGTACGCCGGACCCGCCAGGCCCAGCGCCACCGGACTGAGACTCGCGGTCAACAGCCCCAGCGTGTGACCGATGCTTTGCAGGCCGGTGCGTTCGCCGGCGGGGTCCACCACTGGCAACATTTTGAGCCCCGCGCGGGCGTAGTCTTCCCGGTACAACCACGCGATGGCCAGGAAGTGGGGCACCTGCCAGAAAAATTGCAGGGCAAACAGCGCCCAGCCGTCGGCGGATGCCCCGCCGCGGGCCGCCGCCCAGCCGATCAACGGTGGCAGCGCGCCCGGCACGGCGCCGACGATGGTGTTGAGCGTCGAGACCCGTTTCAGCGGCGTGTACAGGCCCAGATAAAGGGCCAGCGTGAGCGCCCCCAGGGCCGCCGCCACCAGTGGCGTCCACCAAACCAGCCACGCCAACCCCAGTAGCGCGCAGACCCCGCCAAAGACCAGCGCCGCGGCCGGGCTGACCCGCCCCGCGGGCAGAGGGCGCTCGCGGGTCCGTTCCATGAGGGCATCCGTGTCCCGTTCCAAATACTGGTTGAGCGCCGCCGCGCCGGCGGCCAGCAGCCCCGTGCCCACCAGCGTGTGCGCCGCCCGGCCCCAGTCCACCGGCCCGGGCGAGCCCAAGTAAAACCCGGCGGCGGTGGTCAACACCACCAGGCCGGACAAGCGGGCCTTGACCAGTTCGGCCAGCACGGCCGGGAAGGCTTTTTCGGCGAGCGGTTCGGAAAGCACCGTGGAAGTCATGCGTTGAACGGGAGCGAGCCGGAGATTTACGCCGCCGCCGACCAGGCCGGGCGGGGCGGGTGGTCTTGAGTCGGGTTCGAGGCCGCCGGGACGGTGGCCGCAACGGCCGGCGCGCGCCGCCCGGCCATCAGGCACGTCAGGCCGCCGGTGACCAGCGCCAGCGAGCCGAAGACCACGTGCGCCGTGGCCACGTCCGCCGCCTTGTTGGTCCACACCGTGAGCGCGCCCAGGGCGAACTGGGCCGCCACCAGCCCCAGCCAGGCAAGCACGGTTCGGCGCAACGGATGACCGGCGGGCAAGCGGCGGCGCGCCTGCCAGGTGGTGGCGGCCACGGTCAGCAGCACCGCGACGGCGCCCAGCCGGTGCAGCATGTGCAGCCATACATCCGCCGCGGCGATGGGCCGGGCGGCGTGGACCTCGATGCGCTGGCGGTTGTAGCCGGCGATGGCTTCCGGGTCGGTGCGCGGCCATACTTGGCCGTGGGCAAGGGGGAAATCAGGCACTGCCAGACCGGCGTGGCGATGGCGCATCGTCGCGCCCAGCACCAGTTGCAACACCACCAGCCAGGTGGCCAGCCAGAGCCAGCGCCGCAGGATAGGGGAAACCGTGACCGGAGGCAGGCGCCGCCACCAGGCCGAACCGAGCACGGCCACCGCCACCAGCAGGAACAGGAATCCCTGGGCGAGCACACCGTGAAAGACGCCGATTTCGTCGGCCAGCCAGACCACGCGCAATCCGCCCAACAGGCCCTGGAGTTGCACCAGCCAGAACGCGGCCCAGCCCAGCGCCGGCAACCGGCCCGGCGCCGGTTCGTTGTGCGCCCAGACCGCGGCCGCCAGCAGCACCACGCCGCCGATGCCGGCCAGGAAGTGCCCGGCGCCCTTGAGGTCCGGTTGCCACGCCACCAGGGCGAGGCCGGTCAAAAGTTCGGTCAGGCCGATCAGGGCCAACGGGCGGCGCGCGCGATACCCCCCCAGCCAACGAGTGAGCAAGACCACCAACGTGCCGACCACGGTGGCCCAGAGCCGATGGGTGTGTTCGTAGAAAATCCCGCCCTGCCAGTAGCGAATGGGCAGGGCGAACATGTTGTAGCCGTAACTGGTGGGCCAGTCCGGCACGGCCAGCCCGGCCCCCCGGCTGGTGACCAGGCCGCCGATGCCGATCAGCCCCAGCGTGGCCGCCGCGCAAAGAGCGGCGTAGCGCGGGAGCCAGCGCGAGGAAGTGTCCGCAACCGTCATGCGGGGGAAAGTAGGGGCTGGGGCGGTGGAATCAAAAACCGCCGCGGCCGGGCGGGGCCGCGGCGGTGCGGAAACCATTATTACCGGTGGGGACGGTTACTTCGCCTCGAGGGTGAAGTTCACTTCCTTTTTGTCGGAGTCGGTCACGGTGATCTGCTGGGTGGCCTCACCGGCCTTGAGATGGTAGGCCACGAGCGTGTAGGTGCCGGCCGGCAGGTCACTCGGCAGCTTGAACTTGCCGTCCTTGTCGGTCACGGCAAACCACTGGTGGTCGAGCACGCCCACGTAGGCAAACATCCAAGGGTGCACGTCGCACTTGAAACGTACCAGGACCTCCCGGTTGGGGAAGCTCTTCTCGGTCACCATGCCCTGGACGGGCTGGCCGATGTTGAACTCCTTGTTTCCGGCCACTTTCGGGGTGGCGTGCACGTTGTGCATCAGCGGGTCGGAGTTCTTGATCTTGAAGGGCTGGTTGGTCCGCACGCCCATCACGTAGGGCTCGTAGAAACAGTTGATCTGGTCCAGCACCGGCGTCTCGGTGGGCGGCTTCGAGCCGGCGGGCGTTTCCTTGATGTACACGAACACATTGGCCAGGCCGCCGTCCGGGGAAACGATATAGTGCCGGGTGAAAGCGTCCTTGGTGTGGAGTTTGCCGCAGAGGGCGTCGAACTCGATTTTCTTTTCCGGCGGCGGCGTGCCCTTGAGGGTCACCCGGCCGTAAAGATCGGCGGCCCCGAGGGGCAGCGCGGTGGCGGTGGTCAACAGGGCGGTGGTCAGGATCGGGGCGGTTCTCATTTCAAAACTCCGTACACGGTTTAGTTCGCAAAGCGGGCGCAACCTAACAGACCGCCCCGGGTGGGGCAAGTCCTGCCGGCCGACGCAGCAACAGTACGGCTTGACCTGCGTCAAGCCGCGCCGCGAGAAAGGTTCCTGTCCCGGACCGGGCGGGCGGGATTTTTTCAGAGCCGCGCCAGCGGCCCGGTGCTGTCGCCCAGGCGCTCGACCGGCGTGCCCATGCGCTCGAGCATCGAGAGGTACAGGTTGGCCATCGGCGTGTCCTTGGGATAGCGCACGTGGCGACCGGTCTCGAGGGTGCCGCCGCCGCGCCCGGCCAGCAGCACGGGCAGGTCGTCGTGGTTGTGCCGGTTGCCGTCGCTGATGGCTCCGCCGTACACGATCATGCAGTGGTCCAGCAGCGTGCCCTCGCCCTCGCGCACGGCCTTGAGCCGGCCCAGGAAGTACGCGAACTGCTCGATGTGGAACCGGTTGATCCGGGCAATTTTCTTCTTCTTCTCCTCGTCGTTGCCGTGGTGGGAAAGGTCGTGATGCCCCTCGCGCACGCCCAGGAAGGGATACGGCCGGTTGCTGCCGTCGTGGGCCAGGATGAAGGTGGCGATGCGGGTGGTGTCGGTCTGAAACGCCAGCGTCAGCAGGTCGAACATCAGCCGCAGGTGCTCGGCGTAAGTGGCGGGCACGCCGCTGGGCTGGTCGTAGGCCGGCAGGGCGGCCTGGAACTTCTCGGCATTTTCGATGCGCTGCTCGAGCTCGCGCACGGCGGTGAGATACTCGTCCAGCTTGCGGCGGTCGGTCGCGCCCAACTGGCGCTGGAGCCTGCGCGCATCCTCGAGCACGAAGTCCAGCAGGCTCCGCTCGTGCCGCTGGCGGCGGGCGCGGGCCTCGGCGTTTTCCTCGGGCGAGCCCCCGGCAAAGAGCCGCTCGAACACCTGCCGCGGGTCGGTTTCGGGCGGCAGGGGCGTGGTGGGGGTCTTCCACGAGATGTTGAACGAGTAGGCGCAACTGTAACCCGAGTCGCAGTTGCCCGAGAGCTTGCTCCGGTCGCAACCCAGTTCGAGCGAGGCAAACCGCGTTTGCCCGGCCAGCCGCGCCGCGGCCACCTGGTCGGCCGACACCCCCACCCGGATGTCCGCGCCGTCGGTCTTGCGGGCCTGGCACGCGGTCAGGAACGTGGCCGAGGCCCGCGCGTGGTCGCCCGCGCCGTCGCCGTTGGGCCGGGCCTTGTCGTGGGTGAGCCCGGTCAGCACCAGCAGGTCCTGCTGGTAGGGCTGGAGCGGCTCGAGGATGTACGGCAACTGGAAATCGGTCCCTTCGGTTTTCGGCGTCCAGTCGGCCATGTTGGCGCCGTTGGGAATGTAGAGGAAAGCCATCCGGCGCGGCGGCCGGGTGGGGCCGGCGATTCCGCTGGCGGCGGCGGCCAGCGGCGACATGGCCTGCAACGCCGGCAGGGCCAGGACGGTGCCCAGACCCCGGAGGAACGTCCGGCGCGGGATGAGCGGTTTGCGAATCACATTCATGGGCTCGATCGGACTGATTGCCGCCAAAAGTAGAAGCCGCCCCCGTGAGCGGCAAGCTCGTTCGGCAAAAATTTCCACCCCCGATCGGCGGTTCCGGACCTCACGGCCGGCCTTCGACCCGGCCCAGGACCTCGCACACCGCGCTGAAGATGCGGTCCTCGACGTCCTCCGCGAACGGTCCCGGCTGGCCGTAGTAGATCATGCTGTCCACCGCCTCGTAACCGCCCTCGCGCAGCACGCGCCGCGAGGGGATGTAGCAGGCCACGTCGTTGCAGTAGCCCGCCACGACCAGCCCCGGCCGGGGAAACTCCCGCGCCACGCGCAGGCCGTAGTCCACCACCACCTCTCCGCCCAGGGCCAGCAGGGTGAACTCCCCGCCCAACGCCACGGCCTGGACCGGGTAGGGCAGGTGCCGGACCGGGCGGCCGCGGTCGTAGGCCTCGAGCATCAGCCGCGCGCGGCGCTGGCGAAACACGTTTCCATCGCTCAGCTCGGTCTCGAAAGTCTCGCGGGTGTGCGGGGCGAACTCGAGGGCCACCAGTTGGTGCGCGCAACGAATCGGCGGCCGCACCGGCGCCAGCGCGCCGCTCAAGGTCTGCGTCACCGCTTCGGCCAGTTCGCGGCCGTATTGTTCGACGTACTCGACGCGGCCGCGCGGGTTCGGGTTTTGGTCGCCACCGCAGAGCATCAAAAACAGCGCCGTGGCGCCGGGATGCGCCTGCTCGAGATGGCGCTGCGCCGCGCCGGCGTAGTCGCCGTCCACCTGGTAAAAGTCGCCGCCCAGGGTGGTGTTGTGACAGGCGTAGCCGAAGAGCACCGCGCGCAACGCGCCGTCGGCCCCGGTTACGCGCAGGACCGGCACGGTGTGGTCCACCGGCCCGGCCGGGTTGACGCCGAGGCGCACGCCCTGGGGCGTGGGCTGGCGGCGGTTGATGGCGAAACCGGCCTCCCCGCGCCCGAAGCCCAGCGTGGCGGGCGCCAGCCGGTCCAGCGCCGCGCCGGCCACGCGCACCAACTGGTCGGTGAGCCGTTCGGCGTAGCGCCGCACGCGTTCCTGCTCGGCGGGCGGGAAGTCGAACATGACCCGCAGATTCGGCCAGATGGCCGGGCCGGCGTGGGTGTGGGAGGAGTTGAACACCATCGCTGCGCGCGGCAGCCGGTACCGGCGTTGCAAGCGTTCGGCGGCGGCCTCGCTGATCTCGGCGGGCAGGCCGATGAGGTCGGTGGTCACGATCACCGCCCGCGCGCCCGCGGCGTCCTCGAGGGCCAGCGCCTTGGCGAAGAGAGGCGAGCGGACGCTGGCCGCGGGGGTGGTGCGCGCGGCGTAACCGCTCAGCCAGAACGGCACCGGCGGAGTGATTTCGACGCGGGCCACGCCGGCCCGGAAGTCTGCGGCGGGCAACGGGGCGTCGGCGAGGACCAGGGTCATGAGCAGGAGGAGTCGGGGGGGGTTCATGGTGGGTGCGGTTTTACGGGAGTTTCGAGCAAGGCGGTTTGCCCAACACGTGGCGCGGCTAGGCCCGCGCCAGTTCGGCGGCGTGGCGCTGGATTTTGGCGATAGCCGCGGCGATGTGCTCCATGTCCGCGCGCGGGCCCAGCAGCATGGGTTGCGTGAACCACACCGCCTCGGCGCAGAGCTGGCGGTTGGCGGGGCAGGCGGTGCGTTCGGCCCAGTTGGCCAGCGCTTCGGCCGGGAAAAGCCGCCGGTAGGCGCGGCTCTCGAGGGCCGCCCGGAGGAACGGTTCCTCGTTCAACGGCGTGTAGCCGCCGGAGCACGGGATGCCCTCGGCGTGGAGGGCGCGCAGGAACTGGTCCCGCGGCAGCCCCGCAAACGCCTCGGCCCGGTAGCGGAACATGTACAGGTGATACGCGTGGCGGGTGCAGCCCGGGTAGGTTTTTGCCGGCAGGATGCCCGGCATTTCGCGCAGCATCTGCGTGAGGTAGGCGGCGTTTTGCTCGCGCACGCGGCTCTGCGCCTCGAGCCGGCTCATCTGGGCCAGCAGTAGCGCGCCCTGAAACTCGGTCAGGCGCAGGTTGGCGCCGCGGAAGCCCCGGTAGCCGGGCGTGGCGCGCCCGCGGCAGTTGTTGTGAAAGGCGTAAACGCGCTCCGCCAGGTCCGGGTCCGCGGTCAGGACCGCGCCGCCTTCGCCGCTGTTGAGATTCTTGCTGGCCTGAAAGCTGAAACAGCCCGCGGCGCCCAGCGTGCCGACCTTTTTGCCCCGCCACTCGGCCAGGTGGGACTGGCAGGCGTCCTCAACCACCGGGATGCCCCGCTCGCCCGCCACAGCCAGGATCGTATCCATGTCCGCCGCGCCGCCGCCCAGGTGCACCGGCAGGATGGCCGCGGTGCGTTCGCTCAACGCCGCGCGGACCCGGCGCGCGTCCATCTGGAACGTCTCGGGGTCCGTGTCCACGAAGACGGGCAGGGCGTAGTGGAGCAACACCACGTTCAACGTGGCCACAAAGGTGTACGGCGGGAGGATCACCTCGTCACCGGGGCCCACCCCCAGCGCGCCCAACGCGGCCAGCAGGGCGCCGGTGCCGTTGGCCGTGGCCACGCAGTGCCGCGCGCCCATCAACCGGGCAAACTCCGTCTCGAACCGGGCCACCTGTGCGCCGCCGCCGCGAAACCATTTCCCGCTCCGCAACACCCCCAGCAACGCCTTCTCCTCCGGCTCGGCAAACACCGGCCAGGCCGGGAAGGGCGTCTGGCGCACCGGCGTTCCGCCCAGGAGGGCCGGGCGGTCCGAGGCAGCGGCGAAGACGCGTGGCGCGCCGCCGGCACCCAGCACTCCAGCGGCAGGCACAACCGTTCGCAAAAAGGCGCGGCGGGAAAACGGTTCGGGCATACGCCGCAAAGCTGCGTTCCGGCCCGGCGTTTGCAACCCGTTTTTCCGGGTCCGCCGGGGAGACGATTCATCGGATTCATCGGCGCATTGGCGCGCGGCGCACCGCGGGCTTTCCCCGGGCCGGCCCGGCGGCTTGAATCCCGGGCGTGACGCGCGTCGCCCGTTTTGAGACCGGTCCCGCCCCCGCGCCGCAGCGCGGATGTCTGCTGGTGGCGGGGCGGGAAGTGCTGCTCGAGTTTGTTCCGCATCCGCGCGCCCGGCGCTACGTCTTGCGGCTGCGGCCGGACGGCAGCGCGCGGGTGACCATTCCCCGGCGCGGTTCCCTGGCGGGGGCGCGGCGCTTCGCCGAGGAACACCGCGCCTGGCTGGAGCGGCAGTGGATGCGGTTGGCGACCCGGCCGGTCGCGGACCCCCGCTGGCGGGCCGGACGGGCCATTTTTTACCGGGGCGAACCCGTGGTCTTGCAGGCGGAGGCCGGGCCGGCGGGCCTGACCGTGCGCTGGGCGGACCAGTGCCTGCATCTGCCCGAAGTGGTCGAGGACCTGCGGCCGGCGGTCGAGCGGCACCTGCGGGCGCTGGCGGCGCACGAACTGCCGCCGCGGGTGCGGACGCTGGCGGCGGCGGCCGGGTTGCCGGTGCGGCGGGTGCAGGTGCGCGACCAGCGCAGCCGGTGGGGCTCGTGCTCGCGGCGCGGTACGGTGTCGCTGAACTGGCGGCTGGTGCAGATGCCGGCGGCGGTGCGGGACTACGTGATCTGGCACGAGTTGATGCACCTGCGGGAGATGAACCACTCGCGCCGCTTCTGGCGGTGCGTGGCGGAGGTCTGCCCGGACTTCAAGACGGCCCGGCACTGGCTGCGCCAGCACGGGCGCGCGTTGCGCTGAGCCCGGCTTGACTTGCCCCGGCAAAACCCGAGCCTGCGGCGCATGGCAAACGAGCCCGGCATCCGCGCGGTGATCTTCGACATGGACGGCGTGCTGACCGACTCGGAGCCGCTGATCAACGCCGGGGCCGTGGCCATGTTCCGCGAGCGGGGCGTGCCCGTGGCGCCGGAGGATTTTGTCCCGTTCATCGGCACGGGGGAAAACCGTTACATCGGCGGCGTGGCCGAGAAGTACGGGGTGCCGCTTGACCTCGAGGCCGCCAAGCGCCGCACCTACGAAATCTACCTCGAGCTGGTGCCGCGGCAGCTTCGGGCCTTCCCCGGGGCGGTGGACCTGGCGCGGCGCGCGCGCGCGGCGGGTCGGCGCGTGGCCGTGGCCTCGAGCGCCGACCGGATCAAGATCGAGGCGAACCTGCGCCAGATCGGCCTGCCCCCGGAGTGGTGGGACGCGGTGGTGAGCGCCGAAGACGCGGCGCACAAAAAGCCGGCCCCGGACATTTTTCTGGCCGCCGCGCGCAAGCTGGGCCTGCCGCCGGCGGCTTGCGTGGTCATCGAGGACGCGGTCAACGGGGTCGCCGCGGCCCGGGCGGCCGGGATGCGATGCGTGGCGGTGGCCCACAGTTTCCCGCCGGAGCACCTGGGCGGGGCGGACGTGGTGCGTCGCACCATCGCGGAAGTTACGCCGGCGGATTTGTGGGGCGAGGCCCAAGGAGCGGGGTTGCCCGCCGGCGCGGAGCCAGGTTGACGCGCGCAGTCGCGCCCGCGTCCTGCATTTCGTCCCTGCCAGAAGGCATTCCGCCCCGCGCGGGCGGCGGCTTGTCCCCGGGACGCTGAAAAGGGCAAACTTCGGCGGCATTGGAGCGGCACTCTTTTGCCCAACGGACCGCAAAATCGGCAGCTATGAACGAGTCGGCCATGCCGTCGAACCAACCGGCCGCGCGCCCGCCGCGGCGCTATGTGCGCGCGGTGGGGCCGCGTTTGCGCTGGCTCTTGCGCGCGGTGTTCGCCCTGGTGGCGGTGCTGGGGGCGAACTCGGTTTATCTGCTGGCCATCACGTGCCTCGAGTGGCTCCGGGGCCTCTCGTACCAGAACTACTTTTACCAGCTCATGTTCCTGGCCCACCTCGCCCTGGGCCTGCTGCTGGTGGTGCCGTTCTTGGTCTTTTGTGTCGCCCACATCCGCAACACGCGCGGCCGGACCAACCGCCGCGCCGTGCGGGTGGGCTGGCTCCTGTTCGGCGTCAGCCTGGTGGTGCTCGTTTCGGGCGTGGCGCTGATGCGCGTGGGCGGGTTTGACCTGAAGCACCCGCTGGGACGCTCGGCGGCCTACTGGGCGCATGTGCTCGCGCCGGTGCTGGCGGTGTGGTTGTACGTGCTGCACCGCCTGGCCGGGCCGCGCTTGCGCTGGCGCGCGGGGCTGGCGTGGGCCGGGGCGGTGGCGGTGGTGGTGGCGGGCATGGTGGGCCTGCACAGCCTGGACCCGCGTCGGTGGAGCGTGGTCGGGCCCAAGGAGGGCGAGCAGTACTTTGCGCCGTCGGCCGCGCGCACGGCCACGGGCAATTTCATTCCGGCGCGCACGCTCATGCTTGATGCGTACTGCCAGGAATGCCACCAGGACGCCTACGCCGGCTGGTTTCACAGCGCGCACCGGTTCAGCTCGTTCAACAACCCGGCCTACCTGTTCAGCATCCGCGAGACGCGCGCGGTGGCGTTGCGGCGGGATGGCAGCGTGAAGGCGTCACGCTGGTGCGCGGGGTGCCACGACCCGGTGCCGTTTTTCAGCGGGGCGTTTGACGACCCCGGGTTCGACCTGGAGCACCACCCGACGGCCCACGCGGGCATCACCTGCACGGCGTGCCATTCGATCGTCCACGTCAACAGCCCCACCGGCAACGCGGACTACACCATCGAGGAGCCGATCCACTATCCCTTCACCTTCAGCACCAACGCGGTGCTGGCGTACCTCAACCGCCTGTTGGTCAAGGCCAAGCCGGACTTCCACAAAAAGACCTTTCTCAAGCCGCTGCACCGGACGGCCGAGTTTTGCTCGACCTGCCACAAGGTCAGCATCCCGCGCGAGCTCAACCACTACAAGGACTGGCTGCGCGGGCAGAACAGCTACGACTCCTTCTTGCTCAGCGGCGTGTCCGGCCACGGGGCGCGCAGCTTTTACTATCCCGAAAAGGCCGAGGCCAACTGCGCCGGCTGCCACATGCCCCTGCAGCCCTCGAACGATTTCGGCGCGCAGTTCTTCCACCCCACCAACCGCGTGCTGAGCATCCACGACCACCTCTTCCCCGCGGCCAACACCGCGCTGCCGCACCTGCGCGGCGAGACAAACATCGTCCGGCGGCACCAGGAGTTTTTGCGCGATTGCCTCCGCGTGGACCTTTTCGGGCTCAAGGAGGGCGGCACGGTGGACAGCCCGTTGATCGCCCCGCTGCGGCCCGAGACGCCCGCGCTCCAGCCCGGCGTGCCCTACCTGCTCGAGGTCGTGGTCCGCAACCTCCGCGTGGGCCACCAGTTTACTCAGGGCACCAGCGACTCGAACGAAGTCTGGGCCGACGTAACCGTGCGCAGCGAGGACCGCGTCCTGGGCCGCAGCGGCGGGCTGGGGCCGCACGGCGAGGTGGACCCCTGGGCGCACTTCCTCAACACCTACATGCTCGACAAGGACGGCCACCGCATTGACCGCCGCAACCCGCAGGACATCTTCACCCCGCTCTACAGCCACCAGATCAACCCCGGCACGGCGCAGGTGATCCACTACGGCTTCGTGGTGCCGCCGGACGTGACCGGGCCGGTGACCCTCGAGGTGAAGATTCAGTACCGCAAGTTCGACACGATTTTCGTGAACTACTTCCGCGCCCCGGGTTGGACCAACGGCCAGCCGTTCGTGGTCAGCAACGACCTGCCCATCACCACCATCGCCGCGGACCGCCTGACCCTGCCCGTGGCCGGCGGGGCCGCTGCCACTGTGCACAATCCGCCGTCCCCAATTCCCGAATGGCAGCGGTGGAACGACTACGGCATCGGCCTCTTGCTCGAGGGCGACAAGGGCAGCGAGAAGGGCGAGCTGCGCCAAGCCGAGCACGCCTTTGCCCAGGTCGAGCGCCTGGGCCGCTGGGACGGCCCGGTGAACCTGGCCCGCGTGTCCTTCAAGGAAGGCCGCCTCGACGACGCCGTGGCCGCGCTCCAGCGCGCCGCCCGGGCCGACCCGCCCGCGCCCCGCTGGCTGTTGGCCTGGTTCACCGGACTGGTCAACAAGCAAAACGGCTACCTCGAGGAGGCCATCCGCCAGTTCAAGAGCATCCTCGAGGACCGCGACCCTGCGTTGGTGGCGCGCGGCTTTGATTTCAGCCAGGACTACGAGGTCCTCAACGAACTGGGGCAAACGCTCTTCGAGCACGCCAAGCGCCAGCGCGATACCCCCGCGGTCGAGAAGGACCTCCTGCGCGAGGCGGCGCGGCGCTTCGAGCAAACCCTGGCCCTAGACCCCGAAAACCTCACCGCCCACTACAACCTCGCCCTGCTATACGTGCAACTGGACGACACCGACCGCGCCCTCGCGCACCTCCAGGCCCACGAAAAGTACCGACCTGACGACAACGCGCGCGACCGCGCCGTGAACCTCGAGCGGCGTCGCAACCCGGCCGCCGACCACGCTGCCCAAGCCATCGTCATCTATCCCCTGCAACGCGAGGGCGCCTTCGAGTTGCCCCCGCCCTCGCCGCCCGCGCGCGTCGCGGCGCGGAACTGACCCGCCCTGCCCCATGCCCGACTTCGAGCCAATCACCCGCCGGACAAGCCCGGAGCCCGCCGCGCCGCCGGGTTCGCCCGTGTCGCCCACGTCCCGCCCTGAACCCATCGCACCCGTCGAGCCGGCCGCCGCGCCGGACGAAGACGCCGAGCCGGAGCACTACGACGACGCCATCATCGGCCGGGCCTTCAAATGGTCGGCGCTGGTGTTGCTGGCGCTGGCGCTCGGCGCGGGCGGCATCTTGTGGTGGCTCAAACGCCGTCCCGCGCCCGCCCCGGCCCGGCTCACGCCTCTGGCCGCCCCGCAGGCGCCGGTCCGGCCCGTGGCCGAGGTGCCGGAGGTGCGCTTCACGGACATCACCCGCGCGGCCGGGATCACGTTTGTGCACAACAACGGCGCGGCGGGCGAGAAACTGCTGCCCGAGTCCATGGGCGGGGGCGCGGCGTTTTTTGATTTCGACAACGACGGCGACGCGGACCTGTTGTTCATCAACGGCACCCCCTGGCCGGAGCAGGTGGCCGCGGGCGCGCGGCCCACCACACCGGCGTTGTACCGCAACGAGGGCGCCGGGCGGTTCAGCGACGTGACCGCCGGCTCGGGCCTGGACGTGAGCCTTTACGGGATGGGCTGCGCGGTGGGCGACTACGACAATGACGGCCGCGTGGACGTGTTCGTCTCGGCCGTGTACGGCAACCGGCTCTTCCGCAACCTGGGCGGCGGCAAATTCCAGGACGTCACCGCCGAGGCCGGCGTGGGCGGCTCGGGCCGGGACTGGAGCGTGAGCGCCGCGTTTTTCGACTACGACAACGACGGGCGGCTGGACCTGTTTGTGGCCAACTACGTGCAGTGGTCGCGCGCGATGGACTTCGAGGTCGGCTACAAGCTGGTCGGCATCGGCCGCGCCTACGGCCAGCCGCGGGATTTCCCCGGGGTCTTCCCCTACCTGTACCACAACGAGGGCCACGGCCGGTTCCGCGACGTCTCCGCGGCGGCCGGCGTGCAGGTGCGCAACCCCGCCACAGGCGTGCCCGCCGCCAAGTCCCTGGGCGTGGCGCCGGTGGACCTGGACGCCGACGGCTGGCTGGACCTGGTGGTGGCCAACGACACCGTGCAAAACTTCGTCTTCCACAACCAGCGCGACGGCACCTTCAAGGAAATCGGCGCCGCCGCCGGCATTGCCTTCGACAGCTACGGCCAGACCCGCGGCGCGATGGGCATTGACGCCGCCCGCTTCCGCGACGACGGCGCGCTGGGCATCGCCATCAGCAACTTCGCCAACGAAATGAACGCCCTGTACGTGGCCGCGCCCGCCCGCCCGCTGCTCTTCACCGACGAGGCCATCACCGAAAACCTCGGCCCGCCCAGCCGCCTCCTGCTCAAGTTCGGCCTGTTCTTCTTCGACTACGACCTGGACGGCCGCCTGGACCTGCTCACCGCCAACGGCCACCTCGAGCCCGACATCACCAAGGTCCAGCAAAGCCAGACCTACGCCCAGCCGGCCCAACTGTTCTGGAACCGCAGCGCCACGCCCTGCTACGTGCCCGTGCCCCCGGAAAAGGCCGGGGCCGACCTCTTCCAACCCATCGTGGGCCGCGGCTCGGCCCACGCGGACATGGACGGCGACGGCGACCCGGACGTGCTGCTGCTCCAGACCGGCGGCCCGCCGCTGCTTTTGCGCAACGACCAGGACCTGGGCCAGCGCTGGGTGCGCCTCAAACTGGTCGGCACCGTTTCCAACCGCGACGCCATCGGCGCCGAAGTGACCCTGCGCGCGGGCGGCCGCACCCAGTGGCGCACGGTCATGCCCACCAAGAGTTACCTCTCCCAGTCGGAGTTGCCGCTGACCTTCGGCCTGGGCCGGGCCGAGCGGGTCGAGTCCGTGGAAATCCGCTGGCCGCGCGGCGCCCGAACCACCTTGACCGCCGTGCCGCTCAACACCTTGACCGTGGTGAACGAGCCGAGCGAACCGCGTTAACGCACCCACCGGCCCGGCCGCTGGCGCACCGTCCCGGCCGGACGCGCGGGCCTCAAAGGAAAAACCACGCCGCCGCCGCGGCGGCCAGCAACACTCCCGCGCCCGGGAACATGGCGCGGCGCAGAGCGGGGGAACCCAGGGCGAGCACCAGGGCGGTTTTCAGCACGGTGTTGCTCATCACCGCCAGCAACACCGCCCGCGCGGCCAGGTCCACCGCGCCACCGGCGCGCACCTGCCCGGCCAGCGAGAGGCTGATGGCGTCCACGTCGGGCAACCCCGCCACGGCCGCCACCGCGTACAGGCCGCCGGCGCCGGCGTGTTGTCCGGCCAGCTTCACCAACACCATCACTGCGGCAAAGAGGGCGGCAAACTTGACCGCCTCGAGCAGGCTGAACGGGTTGCGCAACGGCACCTCCACCCCGGGCGCGGCCGGCGCCTCGCCCCGGGGCGCGCGGCGAAACCCCAGCCACGCCGCGCCGGCCGTGACCAGCGTGAGCAACGCCAGCACCGGGCCCAGGCGTCGCGCCAGCACCGGACTGGCCACCGCCAGCAGCACCGCCAGGCGCGGCAGCATGACCCACCACGCCACCAGGATGCCCGCGGCCAGCATCCCGGCCGGGCCGGCTTGCGGCTGCCGGCTGCGGCGCGCCAGGGCCAGCGTGACCGCGGTCGAGGACACCAGGCCGCCGGTCAATCCGGTCAGCAACAGACCGCGAGCGGCGCCCAACGCGCGCGTGGCCGCGTAGCCGACGAGCGAGAGCGCCGAGATGAGGATGACCAGCAACCAGAGCGTGTACAGGTTCAACGCCGCCCAGGGGTCCACCGGGCGCCGGGGCAGCAGCGGCAGGACGATGAACGTGGCCACCAGAAGCTTCAGCGCCGCGTACAAATCCTCCGTGCCCACCCGCCGCACCAGGTCATGGATCGGTTGTTTGAACGCCAGCACCGCCGACGTGGCCACGCCCAGGGCCACGGCCAGCTCGAGGTGACCCAGCACACACAGACCGCCCAGCAAAAACACCACCAGCGCCGCGACCTCGCTCGTCAGGCCCGGCGGGGCGGTCTGGGGCCGCAAATGCTCGCTGGCGTGCGCGGCCACCAGGGCCAGGCCGATCATCCCCAGCGCCACCAGCAACACACCGGGCGTGCCCAGGAGCCGGCCCACGTGGGCGGCCGTGGCGCCGCTCAGGGCGATAAGGATGAAGGTGCGGATGCCGCCGAAATTGGCCTCGCCTTCCTCCTTGCGCTTCTCCCGGTCAATGCCCACCAGCGCGCCCAGCAGCAGCGCGGTGCCGAATTGCCGGACCAGTTCGAGGGTCAGTTCCGTGTTCATCGGCGCGCTACAGTGGCACCGTCTCGCCCAACTCGGGCAGGGCGGCCTCGATCCCGAAACGTTCCCGCACCCGGGCCGCCAACGCCCGGCGCGCCGGCGCCTCGCCGTGGGTGAGGCAGACGCGCGGGCGGGCGTCGGCCAGGCAGCCGAGCCAGTCCAGCAGTTCGTTCTGACCGGCGTGGGCGCTGAAACCGCCCAGGGTGTGCACCCGCGCGCGCACCACCACCTTTTCGCCGAAAATCTGCACGTGCGGGGCCTGCTCAACCAGCAGCCGGCCCAGCGTGCCCGCGGCCTGGTAGCCCACGATCAACACCCGCGTCTCCGGCCGCCACAGGTTCTGGCGCAGGTGATGCAGGATGCGGCCGGCGTTGCACATGCCCGAGCCGGCCAGGATGAGGCACGGGCCGGGCACGTCGTTGAGGGCTTTGGACTCCTCGGCCGTGGCGGTGATCTTGAGCGTGTCCAGGTCGTCGAGGAGCGAATGCTCCGCGCCCAGGGCGCGCAGGTCCTCGTCGTACAGCTCGGGGTGCCGCAGGTAAATGCGGGAGGCTTCGGCGGCCATCGGGCTGTCCAGAAACAAGGGGAACTTGGGCAGTTGCCCGCGGCGGAAAGCCAGGGCCAGCAATACCAACAGCAGTTGCGCCCGGCCCACGGCGAAGGTGGGCACCAGGATTTTGCCCCGGTGCGCCACGGCCTCGCGCACGGCAGCGTAAAACTCGGCCACCGTCTGCGCGAAGGGCTGGTGGTTGTGGTCGCCGTAGGTGGACTCCAGAAACACCAGGTCCGCCGGCAGATGGCGGCAGACCGCGTCCCGCAGAATGGGCACGCCGCGCGGGCCGAGGTCGCCGGAGAACACCACGGTTTTGACCCGCCCGCCTTCCCGCACGCGCAGGTGGATGCTGGCCGAACCGAGCAGATGACCGGCCTCGAGGAACACCGCCTCGAGATCAGGCGCCACCGGCACCGGCTGGTCATAGGCCACGGGTTGTGCGTGCGCCATGACGCGGGCCACCTCGTCCACGCCGTACAACGGCGCCAGCGGCGGTTCACCGGCCCGCTCGCGTTTGCGGTTCACCCGGGCCAGGTCCTGCGCCTGGACCTTGGCCGAATCGCGCAGGATCAGGTCGCTCAGCTCGAGCGTGGCCGTCGTGGCCAGCAACGGTCCGTGAAAACCCCGCCCGGGCAGCAGCGGCAGGCGGCCGGTGTGGTCGAGGTGGGCGTGCGTGAGCAACACCGCGTCCAGCCGGGCCGGATCGAGCCCCGGCGGGAGGTGGTTGTGGTCTTCGGCGTGGGGAATGCCCTGGAAGAAGCCGAAATCCACCAGCACGCGGTGGCGCGCGGTCTCCACGAGGTACGCGGAGCCGGTAACCTCGCCGCCGGCGGCGCCCAGCAGGGTGATCTTCATGCGGGGAATTTCGCGCGGCGAGGGGCCGGCTTGGTGCGGCCGGGCGGCCAACAGGGCGCAGACATGGGCCCGCCTTAGCACAGGCACCGCCCCGGCTCAAGCCCGCGGCGTGCGCCGGGCGCGTGCGCCGGGTGGGGCGTTTGACACCACCCCGGCCGGTGCCTAGCCTGCGGGCGCGTGTCGCGCCTCCCGTTTGAATGGATGCTGGCCCTGCGGTACTTGCGCCCCAAGCGCAAGCTGGTGTCGGTCATCACCCTCATCTCGGTGTTGGGCGTGATGCTCGGGGTGGCCGTGCTGGTGATCGTGATCGCGGTGATGAGCGGCTTCGACCGCGAGCTGCGCCACAAGCTGGCCGCCTACACCGCCCATGTGCGCGTCGAGCCGCGCGAGGGCCTGTTCACCAACCACGCCGCGCTCCGGGCCGAGATCGCCGCCGTGCCGGGCGTGCGCGGCGTCACGCCGTACGTGACGGGGCCGGTCCTGCTCAAAACCCAGCCGTCCGAGGGCGCCTCCACGTTTCACGTGCCTTCGGTGCTGGGGGTGGACCCCGCCTCGGCGGTGCCGCCGGTGAGCACCTTGCTGGGCCGCCTGGTGGCCGGCACGAACGAGCTGCGCGGCTACAGTTTCCTGGTGGGACGCGAGCTGGCCGCCAAACTCAACCTGCAGCCGGGCGACGCCGTGGCCGTGTACGCCGTCACCCAGCTCGAGCGCTGGAACACCGCCCGCCAGAGGGGCGAGGAAGAGGCGCCACTGGCTGACGACTTCACCGTGCGCGGCGTGTTCGAGGTGGGGTTTTACGACCTGGACGCCCTGCTGGTGGTGTGCTCGCTGGCCAACGCCCGGGACCTGTTCGGTCTGGAGAACGCGGTCCACGGCCTGATCGTGGCGCTGGACGACGCCGAACAGGCCGCGGCGGTGCAGAGCCGGCTCTTGGGCAAACTGGGCGGCGGCTACAAGGTCAGCACCTGGTACGAGGAGCACGCCTCGTTCATCGAGTCGGTCGTGGTCGAAAAAAACATGATGTACTACCTGCTGTTCTTCATCACGCTGGTGGCGGCGTTTGGTATTTGCAGCGGCCTCATCACCTTCGTGGTCCAGAAGACGCGCGAGATCGGCACGCTCAAGGCCCTGGGCGCCACCGATGGCCAGGTGATGTGGATTTTTCTGAGCCAGAGCCTGATCGTGGGCCTGCTGGGCGTGGCCGCCGGCCTGGGCCTGGGCCTGCTGGGCGTGCACTACCGCAACGAGTTCCTGTTCCAAATGCGCCGGCTCACCGGCTTCGAGTTGTTCCCCGCCGACATCTACCACTTCTACGAACTGCCCGCGCTGGTCATCCCCGGCGACCTGGCCATCATCGTCACCGGCTCGCTCCTGATGTGCCTCCTGGGCGGCCTCATTCCCGCCTGGCACGCCGGCCGGCTCAAACCCGTCGAAGCCCTGCGCCATGAGTGACGCCGCCCCGGACCCGGTCCCGAGCGCCCCGGCCGCCGTCGTGCCCGCCCTGGTGGTCGCCCGTGGCGTGACCAAAAACTACCGGCTCGGCCGGCGCGACATCGAGGTCTTGCGCGGCGTGGACCTGGAAATCCCGCGCGGCGCCTACCTGGCCCTGCAAGGCGCTTCGGGCGCGGGCAAGAGCACGTTGCTGCACTTGCTCGGCGGCCTGGACACGCCCACGGCGGGCCACATCGAGTTTGAAGGCCGGCGGCTGGCCACCTTGTCCAGCCGCGCGCTGGCGGTTTTCCGCAACCGCCGGGTGGGGTTTGTCTTCCAGGCCTACCACCTCCTGCCGGACCTGGACGCACTGGAAAACGTCTGCGCTCCGGCCCGGCTGGCGCGCGTGCCCGTGGCCGAGGCCGCCGCCCGCGGCCGCGCCCTGCTCGAGCGCGTGGGCCTGGGGCACCGGCTCGAACATCGCCCCGCCGAGCTCTCCGGCGGCGAGCAACAGCGCGTGGCCATCGCCCGCGCCCTGATCAACCGGCCCGACCTCCTGCTGGCCGACGAACCCACCGGCAATCTCGACTCCCACACCGGCGCCGAGATCATCGCGCTGTTGGGCGAACTCCACGCCGAGCAGCGCACCACGCTCGTCGTGGCCACGCACGACGCCAAGGTCGCCGCCCACGCGCCGCGGGTCCTGCACCTGCAAGACGGCCGGATCGTGTCCGCTTAACCTCCCGCGGCGCGCTGGCGCCAACCGTTCCCATGGCCACGTTGCGTTTCAAAACTCTCGTCCCGGTCCTGACCGGGCTTTTGCTCATGACCGTCCCGACGCTTGCTCAAACACCGGCCTGGCTGGCCGCCACGCCGCCCGCGCCCGAACTCCAAATCCCCGCCACGCCCGCCGCGTGGGCCGCGCAACGCGCCGCCCTGCGCGCGCAACTCGAGCAACTCCTGGGCGCCCTGCCGCCCCGGCCCACCGTGCCGGCGGTGCGCACCCTGGCGCGCGAGGCCCGCGCGGGCTACACCCTCGAGCGCTTCGAGTTCGACAACGGCGCCGGCGCCACCGTGCCCGGCGTGCTGCTGCTGCCGGCCGGGGCCACCGGAAAAGTGCCGGGCATCCTGTACTGCCACTGGCACGGCGGTGAATACCACAAGGGCAAGGTCGAGTTGTTCGAGCGCGCCCACACGCCCGAGGAGCCGGGCCCGGCGCTGGCGCGGCGCGGCTTTGCCGTGCTGGCGATTGACGCCTACGGCTTCGGCGAACGCCAGGGGCGCGGACCCGGTTCGGACGAGACCGGCGCCGCCAGCGAGCTGACCGCCAGCAAGTACAACCTGTGGCTGGGCCGCACGCTCTGGGGGATGATGTTGCGCGACGACCGCATGGCGCTGGATTACCTGGCGTCGCGGCCGGAGGTGGACGCCGCCCGGCTGGGCGCCACCGGCATCAGCATGGGCGCCACGCGCACCTGGTGGTTGATGGCCCTGGACGAGCGGCTCAAGGCCGGCGTGGCCGTGGCCTGCCTGACCCGTTACCAGAACCTCCTTGCCCACCAGGGTCTCAAGTACCACGGCATTTACTACTACGTGCCCGGGATGCTGGCCCACTTCGACACCGAGGCCGTGATCGCGCTCATCGCGCCCCGGGCGCTGCTCTGCCAGAACGGCGACCGCGATGAGGGCTCGCCCGTGGACGGCATTCGCGAGATCGAAGCGCGGGCGCGGCCGGCGTGGGAATTGAGCGGGGCGGGGGCGAACTTCCGCAGCTTGGTGTACCCGGGCGCGGGCCACGTGTACCTGCCCGAGATGTGGCAGGAGACGCTGGCGTGGTTCGAGCGGCACCTGAAGTGACCCGCGGCCGGCGCGGAGCGGCCGACGAAGGCCCGGGCACAGCGCGGTTTCAGGGCGAGGCCGCCGGGCGGATGCTCTCGAGGGCCGTGATGCGCAGCACATCCAACACCTCGTACGTGTCGTCCGGGTTGAACACGATCAGGGTGCGGCCCATGGGCGAGAGCGTCGCAAAGTCCGGGTGCGGCACTTCGATCGTTTTGCCGTCCGCCGTCCGCAACCGGAACGGGAGATGCGCCCGCAGCGCGGCACGTATGGCTTCAGCGGTCATGACCATTCCAAGCTGGCCCTGGCCCCGCCGCCGTCAAGTCCGGCGAGCACCCCGGGCGAGTCCCGCGCCTACCGCACCACCAGTTTGAAGCTCTCGGAGTGACTGTTGAACTCGGGCGCGTAGAGGCACTGGATGCTCGCCGGGCCGGTCTGGTACTCGCCGCGCAACTGGACGCGCACGGGGTACTCGAAGACGTACGTACCCCGGGGCAGCCAGCCGATGAAGAAGTGGCTGGCGGTGTCGCGGGTGGTCTCGTAGTAGCCCAGGCCGTCCTGGTCGCGGTAACCGCTGAGCACGTTCACCGGCTCGGTGCCGCTGCCGCGCGGGTCCTTGAGGTGGACGTAATCCATGTCGCGGTCCAC